>CAZAQH010000056.1:0-13634 GCA_964487395.1 uncultured Lachnospiraceae bacterium
CCATCCATAAGAAACAGATTAATGCTTTTCCCTCTCGCAGCCATTGTCATATCTCCCTTCTGACTCTTTTATCTTAACAATCCTATCAACCCAACCTACCCATTTTCAACCCATCAACTCAACCCTATAGCATTTTAGCAGTGGATATGTTTGGTTATGAATGAAAATAAAATTATTTGTCAACAACTCGAAATCCGTAACACAGCGGAAATCCCTTTATATCAAGCACTATTACGCTCTTATTTCTCAACCCTTGACATCAATACAACCGTCTCAACGTGCACCGTCCACGGGAATAAATCAACCGGACAAATCTTCTCAACTTTGTACTGCTTCTTCGTCAATATCTTTAAATCCCTTGCAAGGGTTTCTGGATTGCAGGAAATGTAGACTACTTTTTGGGGTGCAAGTGTGAGGACTGAAGATAAGAAGGCTTCATCGCTTCCACTTCTTGGTGGATCCATAAATACGACATCACACTTTGAACCACTGTTTGCCATGTTTACCATGAATTCACCGGCGTCTTTTTGATAGAAACTTGCGTTGCTGATACCATTTGCTTTAGCGTTTAAGTTGGCATCTGCTACCGCATCTCTGTTTAGTTCTACACCAATTACTTCTTTTGCATGAGGTGCTGCAATAAGACCAATCGTTCCGATTCCACAATATGCATCTATCACGGTCTCTTTTCCGGTTAAACCGGCAAGTGAAATTGCTTTTTCGTATAATACTTTTGTCTGGATGGGATTAACCTGATAAAAAGATTTGGGGGAAATGCGGAATTTGAGTCCGCAAAGAGTATCTTCAATATATCCTTTTCCATACAACACGGTCTGTTTATCTCCTAATACCATACTGGTTCGTCTGTCATTTACATTCAGTACAATTGAGGTAATCTCAGGATGCAGTTTAAGTAATGCTTTCACAAAATTATTTTTGGAAGGCAAAATAGGCGATGCTAATACAAGCACCACCAATATCTGGCCACTCTCATGACCTGTACGAACTAAGACATGACGAAGTAAGCCATATTCTGTATCCCCATCATATGTTTTGATTTTAAAACTTTTTAACAGAGAACGAACACTGACAATAATCTCATTCGCTTTTTTATTGGTAATCATACAATCGTCGATATTGACGATACGATGACTGTTTTTTTCATATACACCGGAAATATATGTTCCGTTACGTAATCTGCCAAATACCGAATGAACCTTATTGCGGTAATACTTTGCCTGTTCCATTCTGACTATTGGTTCTACTTTACCAAAAGGAGTCAGAAGTTCATTAACTCTTTTTTGTTTTTTACTTAATTGTTCGACATAAGAAAGCCCCTGATAATCACATCCGCCACATTTATCGCTGTATGGGCAGTCGCCTTTGCGAATTTTCTTTTTGGGTTCTTCAGGCTTTTCCTCTGTTTTTTTTCTTGTGTCAACCGCATACTCTTTACGGACAACAGACTTAGCAGTCGGTTTTTGCCCCGACTGCGTATCTTTTGTATATTTTGTCCGATGATTTAATTTGTATTTGTTATTTTCTTTCTTTGGCATATCAGTCTCCTATATACACATCCGTAACAAATATCTAATCTTTAATCTTTTTCACCTTAGCATATTCAGTTAATGACATTTTGTTTTCTTTGCCTTTATAGGGCTTTTTCTTTTTGACAACCATACTGCCATCTGCTCTTACATCATATTTAACCTTTGCATCTTTTTTTTCTTCGCTTGCAAAGAATTTTTCCGGATTGCTGTATTTTACTTTTTTTACAGATGATTTCTTATCCTTGTCATTCCACTTATCATCATGTTTTTTACCATACTTGTCATCTTTACGTGGTTTATCGTCTCCACGGTATCTTCCATCACTCTGCTTTTTATCGCCACGATATTTGTCATCACGTTTTTTGCCATAATCTCCACGTCCACCGCGATTACCATCATTTCTTCCGTAACGTCCGTTTTCTTTATTGCCATAGCTGCTTCTATGTTCTGGTTTATATACTTCTACCGGAATATCAGCAATTTCATCTCCCATCTGCTGTTTTAATAAAGCTGCCGCTAATTCGATTGCAGTACAATCTTCTTCATCCAGTTTGGCTTCGATGATTTTAATCACCTTATCCATTTCATTTTCCTGCAATACTTTCAAAGCATCTGCAATGATTTTATCGGATTTCACTGCCGTAATATCAGCAGCTGACGGAATGGCTCTTGGTTTGATTTTTGTATGGCATACGCGTTCAATGTCACGAATTTTATAAATTTCTTTTCCAACTACAAGGGTAAAAGAACGTCCTGTTCTTCCTGCTCTTCCGGTACGTCCGATACGATGAACATAATATTCAATATCCTGTGGGACATCGTAGTTAAATACTGCTTCCACATCATCAACGTCAATTCCTCTTGCTGCTACATCTGTTGCAATGAGAATTTCGGTTGTTCCATTACGAAAGCTGTTCATAACCTTATCACGCTGTGCCTGTGATAAATCACCATGTAAGCCTTCTGCAAAATAGCCTCTTCCTTTCAGACTTTCTGCCAAGTCGTCTACCATTCTCTTGGTATTACAGAAAATCAGGGAAAGCTTTGGATTATAATAATCAAGCAGTCTTGCACAGACCTCTTCTTTATTCTGACGTTTTACTTCATAGTAATATTGTTTTACGAGAGGAATCGTTAATTCTTTTCTCTTAATCTGAATATTAATTGTATCTTTTTTCTGATAAGTATGTGTAATATCTAAAATTGCCTGTGGCATGGTTGCAGAAAAAAGTGCTGTCTGGTGATCTTCCGGTACTTCTTTTAAGATTGTCTCGATATCCTCACGAAATCCCATATTAAGCATTTCATCTGCTTCATCAAGTACAATTGTCTTAATGTTTTGAAGTTTTAACGTGTGACGACGCATATGGTCCATAACACGTCCCGGTGTACCGACTACAATCTGTACATTTCCAGCTAAAGAACGAATCTGTTTGGAAATATCCTGTCCGCCATAAATTGGCAATACTTTAATTCCTGGTATAAATTTAGCGTATTTACGAATTTCATCTGCTGCCTGAATAGCAAGTTCTCTGGTTGGGCAAAGTATAATGCACTGTGTTCCTTTGGCTTCCGGATCAATCATCTGTATCATAGGTATTCCGAATGCAGCTGTTTTGCCGGTTCCGGTTTGTGCCTGACCTATAATATCTTTTCCTTCTAACAGTGCTGGTATTGCCTGCTCCTGTATTGGTGTCATAGATTCAAAGCCCATTTCTTTGACTGCTTTTACAATTCTCTCGTCAATCTTTGAATCCTCGTAGCGTTTTGGTTCCATTGGTTCCATTAATTCCATACAATCTCCTTACTGGGTGGGGTTACCACCATTGTCTATATATTTCCATCATGATATTCCTGTAATATAAGTGTTAAAAACGTCTTGACAAGATACCCGAAAAAATATTATTATTAGTACGCTGGTTTCGGGATGTGGCTCAGGTGGTAGAGCGCTACTTTAGGGAAGTAGAGGTCGCGCGTTCAAGTCGCGTCATTCCGATTTACATATTTACATAGAAAAAGACATACCTTAACAGATATGTCTTTACATATTGTTCTTCGATGCAATTTACTATTATACACTATTACTGGTCTTTTTGCTATTTATTTTTTCGCATTATGAAACATTTTCAGTTTTAATCTGTACTTTCTTCTTTTATTCCAAGTTTTTGATTAATTTCTTCTGCGATGTATGACAAATCTCCCAGGTCTTTTTGACTGTCATTCATAATGGTTTCATATTTCTCTGCAAGTTCTATTTCATTATTTTCAGAATATGCTCTATAAAGGCTTGCTCCCACAAGATAATCTGCAACTGCATAACATTCTTTTAATTCTGCTGTTTCTCTTATATTTAAAATTCTATTTTGTCTGACCTCTTCCGGAAGGTTATAATAACTCCCATACTTAATCTCAGAATACATGTTTTTTGCCTTTGTTTCATATGCAGGCTTATATGATAATAATTCGCTTAAAAAGGTAATTGTAAAAACAGTTAATAAAATACCTAAAATCACAATCACAATATTTGTAATTACATTTCTTACATCATTCACCAATTCCAAGTCCCTCCTCTAACATAACCTGTTTACGTGCTTCCGATAATGCTGGAAATCGTTCCGCATCCTCTTCTGTCAGATGACAATATGTCATAAGGAGACACTTGATTTCTTTTTTTAATCCATCCATAGCCTCAACATGTTTTGGTGCAAAGCATTCCTCTGTTGAATATGGTGTTTTTTCCATATCGGAATATACATAACTAAGGGAAGATGCAAGGTGTTCCACCTTTTCTTCATCTGAATAATATTCATTATCTTCCATTATCTGAATTTGCAATATAAGATCATAAGCATTGGTATATGTAGAACAGGCTTGCCCAATAATTTGATATTCCTTAAAATGATCATTTACTTCTAGCTTTTTTCTGCTGTAGAATTCACCAAGTTCCAAGTACCGTCCTTCTGATTCGTATTGTTCCATAATGGCTTCATACTGTTTCAGGTTCTTGGCAACATCTCTGCGATATATTAACTGTCTAAACTCCCACTCATTTGCAATAAAAAGTAATACTGTTACGTTTAAAGCCACCAAAATAGCTATTATTGTTATTTTAACCGTAAATTGGTTAAAATGTTTTGATGTCTCCATTACATTTTTTTCTGTTTTATTAAATCTTCGTCTAAAATAATTCATCTGACTACGATGTTTGACAGCATGTGTATTTTCCTGTCCGCAAAATGGACATCTGTCATCATCAATTGTCAGGTTACTTCCACAGTATTTACACTTCATACCCTAATCCGCCTTTACTGAAATCTTTTGTAATGCTTCTCTCCAAATTTATAACACGGCTTTCCGCTAAAATATCCTGCTTCCATGCATTGGTTATATAAATCTTCTATTTCTTCCTCTGTCATTTTCAATCGTTCTGACAATACAGTTCTCATTTCTTTACTATATTCCTCTGCAATTGCTTTTTCCTTATCCGTTATAGTCTGTTCAAAATATTCATCCTCAGTTTTATAAGAATAAAGCCACATCGCATAATAAGTAAAGCTTCCACCCTCTAGCTTTGTTAATTGCTCGCCTTGATCAAGTAAATCCATATAATAATTCACTTGTTCATAACTTCTATATACTGTTATGAACCAATTATATTGCCAGTTACTTAATGAATGTGTATTTTTCCGATTATCATAGAGACTGTTTTCAAACTCGACAATTTCTTCATATTTTCCCTGTTCATATAATTCGTCTAGTTTAGGATAATTTTCTCTCTCCCATAACATCTCTGTTTTGGGATCATAATCAGATTGAAAATGTTTTTCCATTAAATAATTTATCAGTACAAAAGCCCCAAAAAAAAGTAATACTATCACTGCAACAATAGAACAAATCAGCACTGTTTTTTTTGTTTGTTTGGATAATTCTTTTTTATACTCGCCTGCCTGTTCTTCTACAACCTCTGCCAAATCTTCATGCACTTCTTCTAAATCCTGCATGAATTTTTCTTCCGCACCCGGGTAACTGATAAATCCACAGTTAGGACATTTGGGTTCCTTTGCATCAAATGGTGCACCACAATTTTCACATATCAATTTAGCCATTATTTTTCCTCTATATCAACAAAACTAATATAGCTTTTCTCCTGAGTATATTCATGTCTTTAATAAAAAATTAAAAACATCTGCCGTGTATACCATGCTTGCACTGCTCTGTCTTTTTCCCTGATTTACAATAATAACATACTTCATTTTCCAATTTATCATCGGCAAAAAAAGCATCCATATTATCAAGTGTTACATGTGCAATATTGTGCAATGCTTCTTCCGTTAAAAAAGCCTGATGAGAAGTAATCAATACATTTGGCATAACCGTTAATAGCGCAAGTGTAGAATCTGTAATTCCTTCTTCTGAATGGTCCTCAAAAAACACTTCCGCTTCCTCTTCATAAACATCCAGTCCTGCACCACCAATTCGTTTCTCCTGCAGTGCTTTTAAAAGTGCTCCACTCTCAATCAATGCTCCTCTACTTGTATTAATTAAAAAGGCATGTGGTTTCATCATGGAAATACTTTTTTCATTTACGATATGCTTCGTTTGTTCTGTTAAAGGACAATGAAGGGAAAAAACATCAGCATCCTTAAAAATTCGTTCTAACTCTACATACTCATAATCTGCATTCTTATTAGGATACACATCATAGGCAATGACCTTCATCCTAAATCCCTGACAAATTTTAATAAATACCTGCCCAATTTTACCAGTACCAATGACTCCAACTGTTTTACCGTTTAAATCCATGCCAGTCAGACCACTTATATTAAAATTAAATTCTCTTGTTCTGTTATATGCTTTATGAAGCTTTCTATTTAAAGTAAGCAACAGTCCCATAGCAAATTCAGCAACTGCATAAGGGGAATAAGCGGGTACTCGTACCACATTCATCTTTTCATAGGCAGCCTTGAAATCTACATTACTGTAACCTGCACAGCGCATAGAAAGGAGCTTTACTCCCATGTCATACATCTGCTTAATTACCTCTGCATTGATATCATCATTTACAAATGCACAGACTACATCACAGCCTTTGGCAAGTGATACGGTATCCAGTGTCAGTCTGCTTTCAAAATAATGAATGTCATATCTTCCATCATTTACTTTATCAAACCATAACTTATCATATGACTTGGTATCAAACATTGCTACTTTTTTCATATTGGTTATCCCCCATTTTTCCTGTAACACTTTAAAATTCTGCTATGATAGTATGTCCTGATTTGATTATTTTATCCCTGTTATTTCCAAAGTATATCCGGATACATTCCTGAATCCTTCAGTTCTTTGATAGCTGCCATTACACATGGTTTATCTTCTTTGTATGTAACACCATGCCATACATCCGGAGTCTCTAAAACAGTAACCGTTGCCTTTCCTTCCTGTAACAGTTCATCTACAACAAATGGCAGAAAATATTCTGCTTTCAAAGGATTCGCAATTAATTCTTCTTTTAAAAACTTCACAAACCGATTGTCTAACTCGTTCATAATACTTTGTGTGAATCCCCACATATTCATGGATACCAAGGATTTATTTGGAAGTGTTTTCCATGTGTTTCCATCATCCTCTGTATATTCTGCCTTATCACCATGCTTCTCTATTTTGGTGCGCTCATTAATGGTAACAAGATTTTTCTTCTCATCTACAACGCAGACACCTCTTGCAACAGAACCATTTTCAGTAAGTGTATTTGGAAGCTGATAGCCTACCATCGCATAACGGTATTTATCATCATCTTCAATGGTAGTCAGCTGTCTATAAATCTCTTCAAATGCATGACGTCCGTAATAATCATCTGCATTGATAACAGCAAATGGTCCATGGATTACATCCTTCGCACAGAGAATAGCATGACCTGTTCCAAATGGCTTTACTCTTCCTTCCGGCACCGAAAATTCACTCGGAATTTTATCAAGTTCCTGATATACGTATTCCACTTCAACATATTTAGCAATTCTCTCACCAATAGATTTTTTGAATTCTTCTTCAATCTGCTTTTTAATAATAAAAACAATCTTACCAAAACCGGCTTTTACCGCATCATAAATGCTGAAATCTATAATAATATTTCCCTGTTCATCTACCGGATCAATCTGCTTTAATCCTCCATAACGGCTTCCCATACCGGCTGCCATAATCACTAAAACTGGTTTTTCATTCATAAATTTTATTTTCCTTTCAGCATTTTTACATTAATGGTCCAAAAATACGTAAAATTCTTCCTATAAAGCGATACACTACATTTAATTTATAATAATATTGTAAATCAATCAACTGTGATTTATCAAACGTATCTGAAAAATCCTTTTTAATATCAACAAGACTTTCATTCTTGTAAAAAATACTTCCGCATTCATAGTGAAGATATAAACTTCTGTAATCAAGATTAATGGTTCCGACTACACCAATCTTATCATCACTTAAAAAAGTCTTTGCATGAATAAATCCTGGTGTATACTCGTAAATCTTTACTCCTGCATTTAACAGATTCGGATAAAATGTTCTTGCAATAGCATATGGAATTTTCTTATCCGGAATTCGTGGCAATATAATTCGTACATCTATTCCACTCATCGCTGCATGTTTAATTGTTTTTTCCATTTCATAATCCAGTATAAGATAAGGTGTCATGATGTACACGTAATCATTCGCATTATTTAAAATATCCATATATACGTGTTCTGCTACATTTTCATGTCTATGCGGTCCATCTCCATATGGAATGACATAGCCTCCATTGCCCTTTATCGGATTTTTTACAAGATACTTTTGATAATCAACATTTGGCGAATATTGTTCCGCATTCCACATTTGTAAAAACATTAATGTGAATTTCTGAACAGCATCTCCTTTTATTATAACTGCGTTATCTTTCCAATGACCAAACTTTTCATATGCATTTATATATTCGTCACAAAGATTGATACCACCTGTCAAGGCGCATTTGCCATCCACAACCAAAATCTTTCTGTGATCGCGATTATTGTAATGTGTTGATAAAAATGGGGTTAAATGAGCATATGTCTTAGCCTGAATACCCTTTGCTTTTAATACCTCAGGATATTTTCTTGGAAGCAGAGCTACACTTCCCAAATCATCATACATAACACGTACTTCAACACCCTCTGCTGCTTTTCTTGACAGCACCTCTAAAACCTTGTTGAAAAAAATTCCTTCTTCTATCATAAAAAATTCTATGAAGATAAATTGTTCTGCTTTTTCAAGTTCTTGGATAATAGGTTCCATAGCATAGTCACCCAGCGAAAAATATTCAACAGAAGAATTCTCATATGTCGCACACTCTCCGTTTTTTTCCAGATAATCAGAAAGTTTTTCAATATCGGTATGCTCACTGTGAAGTTTATCTTTAATTGCGTTTTCCGTACTTGTATATTGCTTTGTTTCCTTTATAATCTGTTGAAGAATTTTTTTAGGTGCTATTGTTCCAATGTTGTATTTTACGTATAAAAATAACAATGAACCCACTATTGGGAACAATGCAATGGGCACAATCCACGCAATTTTATATGCCGGATTGGAATCATCCGTCATGATTAATATCATGATAATTACCCCTAAAATCATGCTTCCTTCTACATATATATGGGCGTATCTGCTCAGCAGTGCAAACATCAAAATCAAAAGTACAATTTGTGCCAGCAATAATAAAGCCGTCACTAGAAAATCACTGAATACGACTCTTTTTAAATAGAAAAAAGTCGTATGTTTAATTGCCTGTCTGAAGTTCTCTCCCCTATTTTCCCTGTTCCTGTATTCTTGCATTTAAATCCTCCAAATACATCCAACGCTCCATCTTTTCCTCTAAAAGATTTTGCTTTTCTTCCTGCTCTTTTGTTAACTCGTTTAGTTTGACAAAATCACTGGACTTTTTTTCCATTTCCGTTACTATTTCGGTAAGCCTATCTTCAAGCTTTGCAATTTCTTCTTCTATTGTCTCATAATCACGCTGTTCCTTAAATGTAAACTTTAATTTTTTTTCAGGATTGTTTGCATTTTTCTCATCACGCCATGATTTCTTTTTATCATCATTTGGTTTTTGAGTTACAGAAGTGGCATTATCTTTCGATATTTGTTCTTCATCCACCCGCATTTTGTAATCAGTATAATTGCCTTCGTATTGAACTAGTTTACCATCTTCAAAAGCAAAAATGCGATTTACAGTTCGGTCCAGAAAATATCGGTCATGAGATACTATTCCTACAATACCATCAAAATCATCCAGATAATCCTCAAGTATAGTAAGTGTCTGTACATCCAAATCATTGGTCGGTTCGTCCAGCAGTAATACATTTGGTGCTTCCATTAAAACACGTAAAAGATTAAGTCTTCTTTTTTCTCCTCCGGATAATTTCGCGATTTTATTATATTGTTCTTCCGGTGGAAATAAAAAACGTTCCAGCATCTGTGATGCAGATATACTGCCCTCACGAGTCTTGACATATTCTGCTGTTTCCCGTATATAGTCTATCACTTTTAGTTCCGGATTCATATATGCAATACCGGCTTCTTTACCATTTTCAAACTCTTGCGAATAGTAACCAAGTTTGATTGTGATACCCATTTTAATATCACCGCTGTCTGGTTCTAATCTGCCTGTCAGCAATTTCATTAATGTCGTTTTGCCACAACCGTTTTTTCCAATAAATCCAATTCTGTCATTTTTAAGAAATATATAGTTGAAATCTTCAATTATTTTTCTATTATCATACGAAAAGTTTAAATGTTCGCATTCTATGGTCGTCTTTCCCATTCTTGTAGATACGGAACTGATTTCCACTTTTTGTTCTTCACTGATTCCTTTTGCATCACGCAATTCTTCATATCGTTTGATATGTGCCTTCTGCTTTGTAGAACGTGCCTTTGCTCCTCTTTGCATCCATTCAATTTCTTTTCTTAAAATCGTCTGTCTCTTTCGCTCTGCCGCACTTTGGTAATCCGCACGCTGTGCTTTTAATTCAAGAAATCCCGAATAATTAGCCTGATAGGAGTATATTTGGCCACGATCAATCTCTACGATTCGATTAGAAACACTATCCAAAAAATAACGGTCATGCGTTACCATGATAATCGCACCTTTAAAAACTTTTAGTGTATCCTCAAGCCACCCCGCCATTTCATTATCTAAATGATTCGTGGGTTCATCTAATATTAAGACTTCACACGGCATAAGTAAAACCGATACAAGTGCCAGACGTTTCTTTTGTCCCCCAGAAAGCTGTCCTGTCGGCTGCGTAAAGTCAGTGATTCCAAGTCTTGTCATCATGCTCTTTGCCTGACTTTCAATATCCCAATGATTTTCCAATGTGACATATTCTTTGGTAACGCTTGTAAGCACTGAATCTTCATCATCAAATAACGGATGTTGTGAAAGAAAGCGTATTACAATATTATTTGCTCTTGTGACATTGCCTCTATCCGGTATTTCTATTCCGGCAAGCATTTTAAGTAATGTCGACTTTCCCGTTCCGTTAATACCTAGAATTCCAATTTTCTCTCCTTCATTTAAATAAAACGAGGTATCCTGAAACAAATATCGTTCACCAAATGATTTTGTAATATTGTCAGCCGTTAATAAATTCACCTTGCTACTCCTTTATGGAAAGGCTCCTGCATATTCTGCAAGAGCCTTTATACGTTAATCTTTACATACCTTGATGATATTTGGTAACATCATTAATAACTACAAAATATATTTTTCGTTTATCCTTTTCAGCCAATAGTCTTGCTTTTGCATGCTGCCAGATAATGGTTCCATCCGGGCACTTACGTCGATATAAACCTTCCCCAATATTGCCTTTTTTTTCTGCATCTTTAAAAATTTTCATAACTATTTTGCGGTCTTCTTCCGGAATCCAGCCGAGTAAATACAACCCATCAAAATAGAATTGATCTCTATTAGAATGAATCATTTGATAATAACTGTCTGATGCACGTAATAATTCTAACTGATCCTGGTATACTTCATAAATACCACATGCTGAAAACAGAGAAATAATATAATCAAAATTTTCTTCACCATATTGCCAGAATTGTTCAACATCAAATAGAACTTCTTCTGATTTTTTATCTCTTTTTATTTCATTAACTGTTTTAGAATATGAGCTTATATATGTTATAAAATCTTCTTCCGGCATAGGTCTTGCATAATAATATCCCTGTGCCATAGTACATCCGATACTCTTTAAAAAGCTAATTTGTTCTTTTGTCTCAACACCTTCTACAATTGCAGGAATACCAAGCCATTTAGCCATTCGTACAATAGCGGCCATAATGCTTGTGCCCTTTTCCGGATTATCGTTGCATGCTAAAAATTTCAAATCAATCTTCAACACATCTACCGGAACATCCTTAAGCATATTTAAAGACGAATATCCACTTCCAAAATCATCCATTGCAATATGAAAACCTTCTTTTTGCAACTGCTGCATAATCTGAAGCATCAATTGTGGATTTTCTGTATATGCACTTTCTGTTAGTTCAAGTTCTAACAGTTCCGGTGGAACATTATATCTTTTAATGAGATGTACAAGTGTTTTACACAAGTCTTGATTGTACATATTAACTCTGGATACATTGACAGAAATAGGTGGAACCTCTTTTCCATCCTCTAACATTTTATGGATAAAACGACATGTTTCTTCCCATACATATGCATCCAGCTTCATGATAAATGCATTTTCTTCAAAAACCGGAATAAACTCACCCGGAGAAATCATCCCTTTCTTGGGATTTTTCCATCTTACCAGTGCTTCTGCTCCAATAATACGTTCATCATCAAGACTGTGTTTTGGCTGAAAAAAGACCACAAATTCTCTATCTTTTAAGGCGCGTCCCATGGTCTGTGCAATTTCCTGCTCCCGAAGCATCCTGTCATGCATCAAACTATCATAATAGGCATAATGCCTCATATAATTGCCTTTAACTGCTTTTAAAGCCATATTAGCACGGTCACACATAATAGATATATTTAAATCTGTTTCCTCACATATATAAATACCAAATGACATTAAAATTTCAAATACTATATGGTATTCCTTGATGGCTTCTTCAATCAATTCAATGTATTGGAAAATACGTTTTTCATTATATGGACAACATACAACAAAGAGATCTGCATGTACCCTTGCATAAGAACTGTTTTTTTCCTGTGAAAAGATTTCCGACAAAACAGAACCTATATAGGCAAGCAGTTTATCACCTTCTGCAATTCCCATAAGTTCATTTATCATAGTCAAGCGGTTAATATCCATCTCTAAAATAGCAAAACGAATACCTGGATTATTATCAATTAATTTTCTAACCTCTTGATAGAAATATTCTTTTTTGTATACTCCTGTAAGTCTGTCAATTTGGTTGGTTTTCACTGTTAAATCCGCCATAGTAGGTACCTCCTAGTTTTAAATGCCGCCAAATTATTCCTACTATTTAAAATTTTACACTAAATTGTCATAATTTACAAGAAAACATGCCTTGTTTTTGCATATTAAATGGTTTTAATGATGGAAAAGTCTAACGCCGTTAAATACCATTGCCATTCCATATTTATTACAACATTCAATGACTGCATCATCACGAATGGAACCACCCGGCTGAACAATATATTTTACACCACTTTTTTTAGCACGTTCCACATTATCACTAAATGGGAAAAATGCATCTGAACCAAGTGCAGCACCGTCCATCTGATTTAACCATTCTCTTTTTTCTTCTGCAGTAAATACTTCTGGTTTTACCTTGAATATTTTTTGCCATGCACCTTCTGCAAGAACATCCATATATTCATCACCAATATAATTATCAATTGCATTATCTCTGTTAGCACGTCCAAGGTCATCTACAAATTCAAGATTTAAAACCTTAGGTGACTGACGAAGAAGCCAGTTATCTGCTTTGCTTCCTGCAAGTCTTGTACAATGAACTCTGGACTGTTGTCCTGCACCGATTCCAATTGCCTGTCCGTCTTTTACATAACAAACCGAATTAGACTGTGTATATTTTAATGTA
>CAZAQH010000057.1:0-13582 GCA_964487395.1 uncultured Lachnospiraceae bacterium
TATAACTCTACAGATGAAACGATAGATGTGAATCCGCTTGCAGGAAATGCTAATCTTTTTACTGATTCAAAGGCTGTTTATACACTTGGCAAGGAATATGTATTAAGTGGTGATCCGACTGCTACATCTGGGACTACTTTAGTACCGGAAAATGTAAAGAATTTTTATCGCAACAATTTTTTGGCAGAGTATGAAGCTTATGGAACCCAATATCAAGATGCAAAGTTGCATGAAGGACAAGCAGACGCACTTTCACATCCATATCCGGAACCAATTACTAAAACATATAAGGATGTATATAAGACAGATGCAGACCGAGTAAATTTTTTCTGTACACAGGTATTTGGCGACGGAACCAATATGAATCTTCCTGTTGTGGATGTGCGTGTATATGATGCAAGTAATAATCCAATTAGATGGGATAAGGTATATATACCACAGATTACTGGTTCGACAGGTACAACAACGACTTCATCTATTGGCGGTGTCAGTTATTATGCAGACAATAATGGATTTTTGTGCAGAACCTTTGCCAGTTTAATTGGAATAGCAGAAAAAGCATTTGCCAATGTACAGAATGTTAAGACACTTACCATGGATGAAAAAATATCAGAAATTTGTGATTATGCGTTTGAAAACAGTTTCCTGGAAAGTGTAGAACTTTCCATGGGTGCTAAGATTGGAAATAGAGCATTTGCAAGATGCTCACGACTTACAACGGTTGTATTACCGGAAGGTGTTGTGGAAATCGGAGCAGAAGCATTTTCAAGATCGGCAGTTACTTCTGTAACCATTCCATACTCTGTTGAAAAAATAGGAAAGGGTGCATTTTCTTATTGTACCAATTTAGCAAGTGCCACAATGGTTTCGGGTGGAGCCAGAGATAAAACAATTGGGGATCACGCTTTTTATGACTGTACAGCACTAACCAGTATGGATTTTCAGGATGCTCGCGTTTTGTCTATTGGAAAGGCGGCATATGCAGTTGATACACCGGTGACAGCGAATTTGGATAATTTTAAATTCCCAGATTTTATTGATACAGGTGATGAATTAGGAGAATATGTTTTAGCAGGACGAAGTGGACTTTTAACTGTTACGATGCCAAATACATTAGGTGCAACTACTACTACAGAAATTCCCAAGAATGTTTTTATGGATTGTACCGGTTTGGAATCGGTAACGTTTCCTGAGACATGTGGTTTGGTTTCATATGATCCAGATTTATTTAAACAGGTAGTAAAAGAAGGATTTTATGTTCGTGGACCAAAAGAGGATGGACATTCTGGAATTGCGGTTCCAAGAACCTCTACCTGGAGTGCGCTGTTTAATACAGACAGACATGTTCCTTATTTATACACGGAAAATGGAGAAGAATTTTATGAAGTCAGTGATGGCACCTATGTATTATTGGTTTCTAAGAATACAGGTGAGTTGACTTCCTGTAATTTTGCAGGTGCAGCAGGTACAATTGATACCATGACCATTCCACAGGTGGTTGGAACTACGCCGGTAACCGGCATTAAAGAGGGATGTTTTGGTGGTGGAACGAATGGCACTTTAACTTACATTAAGAATTTAGTTGTGGAAGATAGTCAGCTTACTACGATTGGTGATAATGTATTTAATGGAGCAACATCACTTGAAACAGCTAAAATTGGCAATACGGTTACCAGTATTGGGAAAGGCTCATTTGCAAATTGTACAACACTTGAATCTGTAGAATTTGGTTCAGGTATTACAAGTATTGGCGATGAAGCATTTAAAGGAAGTTCAAGCCTTGAAAATATTAACTTTGCACCACCGGCAGGAGGCTTAGCATCCTTCCCACTTGCCAATTTGGGAACAGATGCATTTGCAACAAGTGGAAATAAATTAACAATAACAGGTGAAATTGGTCCTGATTATGGTCCGTTTGCATGGAGTATGCAGGCTGATAATTACATGAATCCATCAACGGGAGTTCGTGTTTGTTATAAAACACCGGAACCATCCAATTTGACGGTAATCCTTGATAATCAGAATAATCTTCCAACTTTGGTGGATTATCCACATTATGAGGATTTAAAAGGTGTGAATGAGGATGCAAACGGAAATGATATTATAGAACGATATGAAAGTACGTTTACTAATAATCCAATTCCTATTACACCAGCTGAAGAAACAATGGTTTTAAATACATTGTCAATAGTGGTTCCAGATGGTGTGAAATCAATTGATACAAAAGGATATTTTAATAATTCTTCAAGACCGGTAACAGGAGTAACACCTGCATCCAATGCGGCGAGTGAAACTGCATATTTTGGTTCGACCAGTGGTATGAAGAATAAAGCACAATATAAAGCCAATGGATTATTTAATGGATTTTATGGAGATGAGACAGGAACAGACGGTGCTCGTGAATTTGTTGACCCTGATGCAAGAGAAGAACAGTCAATCGGAAATGACCGTATTACAAGTATTACCTTGAATTCTGTTGAGTATCTTCCTGATAATTGTTTTAACAGTTGTGAAGGCTTAGAAACGGTATATCTTGGTACGGGTATGGTTGATGTAGGTGCATTACCATTTAAAGATTGTACTGGATTAACAAGTGTTGCAAATGGAAATGAAAACTTTGTTGCCAATAATGGTATTTTATATCAGAATTTGGCAGATGGAAGTAAAGAATTAATTGAATGTTTCCCATCAAGAGGCAGTAAAGTAGGTACTTCAACCATATCGGTTGCAAATGATCCGGATTTAGCTGATGTTTCCTCCATCGATCCGGCAGCATTTAGCAATTGTGATTCTATTACGTCAGCGGATTTTACGGGTGCGAATAATTTTAGTGAAATACCAAATGAATGTTTTTCTAATTCAGAAATGTTAAATGAAGTAGATTTACCGGCAAATGTGGATACCATTGGAGATAAAGCATTTGCAGATACTGGGGCCTATACAAAGGTTACGGTTCGTGGCAGGGAAGTATCCTTGGGTTCTAATGCATTTGATGGTGTAAATCAGCCATATCTTGTTTCTTATAAAGACTCCGGTGTAAGAAAAGCTGCCAGAAGACAGGGAGCCAATGTTGACCAGACTTTAGATGATATGTATACTGTAAAATTTTATACTTATGATGGCAATACATTGATTAAATCGGTTCAGGTAGAAGCGGGCAAAACTGCAGAAGAACCGGAAGATGATGAAATCCCGGCAAGAGAAGGATATACCTTTACCGGATGGAGCAAGTCATTAAGAAATATACAGGAAGATATGTTTGTACTTGCTCAATATACTGAAAATGGTACGACTACTCCAGGTATAACCCCAGGAGTAACGCCAGGTGTAAACCCAGGTACAACGCCAGGAACAAATAATACAGGCAGGGTAACCCCAGGTGTAACCAACAGAGTAACACCAACTCCGACAGCAACTGTTTCACCGACTGCATCGGCTACAAAATATACATTAACTGTAGTGTATGGTAGTGGTTCCGGTACATATGCATCAGGAACAACGGTTATTATTAATGCAATTGAACCACCGGCAGGAAAAGTATTTGATAAATGGGTAACGACTACGACAGGACTTACAATAGCAAGTTCGACATCAATGGCTACGACAGTAAAGATGCCGGCAGGAGATGCAACAATTACAGCTACCTATAAAAATACAGGTTCAGTTAGTGGTAACACCAACAGAGTGACGAATACCAATAGTGGTGGAGCCATTGAAACAAGAAATCCGGATTCCGGTACTTCTGTTGATATTTCAAAGGATGGTATTTCCAATACGGATAAAGCGTATGCATCCGTTAAGGGTTCATCAGACAGTTTTATTGTGAAAGTAACAGAAAGTAACGATGCAGTTAATCAGGTTGCAACTGCCTTATCCAATCAGTACAGCGACATGAATCCAATCAAGTATTTTGCAATGGATATCAGTCTTTATGATGCAACCGGACAGAACAAGATTGAAAATACTGATGGACTTTCCGTAACGATTACGATGCCGATACCGGACGCTTTAGTTCAATATGCAGGTAATAATAAAATCGGAGCGGTAGTAAATGGTTCTTTAGAAGTATTAAATTGCAAATTCCTTACCATTGATGGAATACCTTGTATTTCCTTTACCGCAACTCATTTTTCACCATATACGGTATTTGTAGATACAGCTAATTTAACCCAGGGAACACTGGATTCTACTCCACAAACAGGAGATGGTATTCATCCTAAATGGTTCGTTGTAATTGCATTTGCATGTATTTCCTTAATCCTTTTCTTAAAGAAGGACAAGGTTACAAAGGTTAAAGTTGCTTAACAGGGAGTAAAAGAGGGAATGATGGGCAAAAAGATTAGAAGAGTAGTTGGTATTTTGCTGTTAATGACAGCTGTACTGATTACCCAATTGCCGACACCTGAAATGTCAGCAGCTTCGGCAGATGATTTTCAAATTAAAGATACAACATTAATTAAGTATACAGGCACGGCGTCCACCGTGTCTGTTTCTGATACCGTGAAAATTATTGGAGAAGAGGCATTTGCCGGCAATCTTTCGGTTAATACGGTTTCCTGTGGAAAAAATGTAAAAGAAATTATGCACGGAGCATTTGCAAACTGTACGTATTTAACTAAAGTAGAAATACCGGATACGGTGGAGAAGATTGATAGTGCCGCCTTTAGCGGATGTGAAAATCTAAGTCATTTAAATATCGGGAAAAATGTCAAAGAGTTAGGTCAGGGGGCTTTTGCAGGATGTACTTCTTTGAAATCTGTTATTATAGATGAGAATAACCCATATTTTATATTTGATAATGGGGCTTTATATAATAGAGACAGAACGATTTTATATGCATATTTTGGTGGAAATGAATCATCTTCTTATATAATGCCGGATTCAGTAGAAAAAATATACAGTTATGCTTTTTGGGGTAATCCCAATCTTGAGAGTATAACATTAAGCAGTTCTTTAAATGAAATACCGGGATATGCTTTTTCGAATTGCAAGAATTTACAGGGAATCAGTATTCCGTATTCTGTACATAATATTGATGCAAAGGCATTTGAAAATTGTATTTCGCTTACTGATGCGACGATTCCACCTTCGGTTTCATATATTCATCCAACGGCTTTTGATGGTTGTAATAGATTAAATATAATTGCAGATGCAGGAAGTGTAGCAGATACTTTTTTTCAAACTTTTGAAAAATCAGATGTGGAAATTGTTGAAGAGGATGATACAAAACATGTAGTTGTATCTTCTAATCCGACATCAGAATCTGAAGATGATTCAGATGATACATCACAAGGGACGTTGGGTGATGTTTATTATTCAAGTCCTGCATTAAAAGATGCAAGTGATGATCCAAGCAATGTAGAATATATGCCAAAAACAGACCCGTTATCGGGTTTGGAAGATTCAGATGTGATTGCTAAAACAATTATTGTTGATGGCAATGCAGTTTTATTTTTAAATCGTGATGTAAATATAAATCAAGGAATGGTGATAAAGGACAGTGCAACTGACATTTCCATAGCACAAGATAATGGTGAGATTATTTACGATCCGCAAAAAGGCGGATATTTACCAAAATATACAGTTGTGAATAATAAGATTGCGTCACAGGCATTTTACGCATTACGTGATATGCAGGATTATATAATTCCAGATGAGATACAGGAAATTGGTGATTTTGCATTTGCACGAAGTAATATAAGTGAGGCTGTTATTCCTGATAATACAACTACGATAGGATACGGGGCATTTTATTGTTGTGATAATTTGAATAACGCAACTATTCCGGAAAATGTAGAGACTATTAAGGCATATGCTTTTGATAATACAGCATGGCTGAATAACTGGAAGAGTAATGCAGATAGCAGTGATTTTTTGATAGTAGGTAATGATATTCTTTTGGCTTATAAAGGAACCTCAAATAATATTGAGATACCGGAGGGGGTTAAAAAAATAGCTCCGGGATGTTTTAAAAACCACACAGAGATACAAAGTGTATATTTACCGGATTCTTTAAAAACAATCGGAGAAGATGCTTTTAGAGAATGTACGAATTTGGCCATGATAACCGGTGGTAATTATATAGAAAATATTGAAGATAGAGCATTTATGCAATGTCCGATATCTACGTTTACAATTCCAAGTACCGTAAAGAAGATAGGACTGCGTGCAATTGATTATACAGATACAGACAAACAGGACAATACTAAAACAGTGATTTTTGCAGGAAATATTTTGCCGGAAGTGTCTTATGGAACCACATCACAGAGATTACAGAATGAAGATTACAGGAAAGATGCTCTATATAATGTACTTTTTGCAGTCGTTCCGGATTCTGTGACAGAGTTTGAACATACAGTGCTTGACGGCACAACACTTGGATTTTCAGGTATGATTATTTCAATCGAAAAAGACGAAAGTGGTAATGAAACAGGTAATGTAATTGTAAAAGAAAGCCATATTTTCAGTGACATGGTATTGGAACAATTACCTAAAACAGTAGTTATCAGAGGCAAGGAATACAACATTAAAGATTTTGATAATATTTCACTTGCTACAGAAGGTAGTGACTTAAATCAAAAAGAAAAATCGATGGATGTAAAGACTTTATATAATCTCAAGGAGTCAGATGATTTTTCAGCATCATTTTCTGAAAATGAGCAGGTTGGGATTTTATACATTACAGATAATGACAACGTGAAACAGAAAATGGAAGCAGCATATGGCGAATTGTTTGGAGATTCTGTTCCTAATATGAAGGGATACGATATTGTTCTAAAGGATGAAACAGATACACTTCCGATTACCAGATTTGGAAAAGCTGAGCTTGCTGTTAATATGAAGATTCCGGATGATATTACAGGAGAAACTTATCACGTTATCTGTATGGATAATGATGGACAGTTAGAAGAGGTAAATACAAAGGTTAATGCAGAAGACGGTATGCTTACCTTTTATGCAACACATCTGTCTGATTATGCGGTTTATGCTACCGGTAATGAAACTACTACATTAAATATTAAAAATGGAAAGCTTGTTAATAATTTAAAAAAGGATGCATCACCAAATACAGGAGATGGTAGTTTTCCAATTAAATATGTATTAGCAGTTGCGGTTATGTGCTGTGGTCTTTTATGCTTTTTCTGGAAAAAGAGGGTAACAACATAAAAGTATATGAATAAAATAGTAAAAAAAGAACCGGAGTTTACCTGTGCAGAGAGTACGGCGACAGATAGATTTGAATTCGCAAATTAGTGATAAGTGGAATGGGGAAGGAGTAACAGCGGCGATATTAGATACAGGTATCGTCAGACATCCGGATTTTGATGGCAGAATCCTTTCTTTTCATGATTTTGTAAGAAACAACAAAAGCATATATGATGACAGCGGACATGGTACACATGTCGCAGGATGTCTTGCAGGAAATGGAAGATTAAGTAATGGAATATATGCCGGTGTTGCACCAAAGTGTAATTTGGTAATTGGAAAAGTGCTTGACCATAATGGAGACGGAACTCTTTCAGATATGATTAAAGGTGTAAAATGGATTTTGTCTGTTAGAGAACAATATCGGATAAAGATTATTAATATTTCTGTCGGAGCAAGTGAAGTTACCAGAAATGATTTGGAAGAAGAATTAATACAGTTGTTAAAAAAAGCATGGGAGTACGGAATGATAGTGATTGCTGCAGCAGGCAATGGCGGTCCGGCTCCCATGACTATTTCACCAATTGCAACTTCAAATGATTGTATTACTGTGGGGTGTCATGATGGAGAATATAAAAGTGAGCATTTATGCGAAAAATATTCAGCAAGAGGACCCACGACCCAAAATATGAAGAAACCGGATATTGTCGCACCGGGGACGGATATTATTTCCTGTAATAAGGATTTTCGATTAGGAAAACATGGCTATATCAATGCTTATATAAAGAAAAGCGGAACCTCTATGGCGACACCTTTAGTCGCAGGAGCAGCAGCACTTGTACTGCAGGCATATCCTCATTATAAAAATTATGAGGTAAAAAGAAAAATACTTCATGCAGCCAAAGATTTAGGTGAAAAATGGTCAAAACAGGGTTGGGGTATGCTTAATGTTAATAAAATGTTACCATAATCAATTGTGATTTCATATTGACACATCTCGTATGATTGTATACAATTATACGAGATGAAACTCATAAAATTCAGAAAGAAATGAGGAGTTGTTATGTTAGATGAAGCAAATGCTTTTGAAAATCGACCGGTAAGTATGAATGAAAAGAATAATTTATTGGAAATCGAAGAACATATGTATATTTTAGATGATGTTGATAAACCTAATGTTTTTCGTAATATGTTTCCGTATTCAGAAGTGCCAAAGATTCCTTTTAATGATAGAATTGTGCCTCATAATATGCCAAAGGATATCTGGATTACAGATACGACATTTCGTGATGGTCAGCAGTCCAGAGCACCATACACAACCGAGCAGATTGTAACTATTTATGATTACTTACATAAATTGGGTGGACCAAATGGCATGATTCGTGCAAGCGAATTCTTTTTATATAGTAAAAAAGATAGAGATGCCGTATATAAATGTATGGAAAGAGGCTATGAATTTCCGGAGGTAACAAGTTGGATTCGTGCCAGCAAAGAAGACTTTAAACTTGTAAAAGAAATCGGAATGAAGGAAACAGGTATTTTAGTTAGTTGTTCTGATTATCATATTTTTCTAAAACTAAAAATGACTAGAAAACAGGCGATGGATCATTATCTTAGTGTAATCAGAGATTGTCTGGAAGAAGGAATCAGCCCAAGATGTCATTTAGAAGATATTACACGTGCAGATATTTATGGATATGTTGTTCCGTTCTGCCATGAATTGATGAGATTAATGGAAGAATACAAGATTCCGATTAAGGTTCGTGCATGCGATACAATGGGGTATGGTGTTAATTACCCTGGTGCTGTCATTCCAAGAAGTGTTCAGGGTATTATTTATGCTCTGCATACACATGCAGGAGTACCGCATTCCATGCTTGAATGGCACGGACACAATGATTTTTATAAAGCAGTATCAAATTCTACGACAGCCTGGTTATATGGTTGTGCAGGCATTAATACTTCTTTATTTGGAATTGGAGAGAGGACAGGCAATACACCACTTGAAGCCATGGTATTTGAATATGCTCAGTTAAAAGGTGGTTTGAATGGTATGGACACCAGAGTTATTACAGAACTGGCTGAATATTACGAGAATGAAATCGGATATCAGATTCCGGAAAGAACACCTTTCGTAGGTAAGAATTTCAATGTAACAAGAGCTGGAATTCATGCAGATGGATTACTTAAGAATGAAGAGATTTACAATATATTTGATACCGAGAAGTTTTTGAATAGACCAGTGCTTTGTGCAGTATCAAATACATCAGGACTTGCAGGAATTGCACATTGGATTAATACATATTATCGTTTAAAAGAAGAAGATCATATTGATAAAAGTTCTGAACTTGTTCATGCAGTAAAGGAATGGGTTGACGAAGAATATGTATCAGGACGTGTGACAGTATTAACAGATGGTGAATTAGTGAGTGTGATTCAGAAAAACTGTAAGAAAATGGGAATTACATTAGAAAAAGGAATGATAAAAAAGAATGATTAATTATGATGTAAAACAAGAGGTTACAGATAAGTTTTCTCTTCGTGGTCGTGTTTTTCATAAAATAAGAGAAGATATTTTAAGTGGTAAATATAAAGAAAATGAGGAATTAAAGGAAGTTGCAATTGGCGAGGAACTGGGTGTGAGCAGGACACCTGTAAGAGAGGCGTTCAGACAATTAGAACTGGAAGGCCTGATTCAGATTATACCTAATAAGGGTGCTTATGTAACAGGAATTACAGTAAAGGATGTAGAAGATATCTATATGATTCGTTCTAAACTGGAAGGATTGTGTGCAAGATGGGCAACAGAGCATATTTCAGAAGAACAGATGGAAGAATTGGAAGAAAATATATATTTATCGGAATTCCATGCATCCAAGGGACATAGTGAACAGATTGCAGAACTTGATAATCGTTTTCATGAAATATTATATGAGGCATGTAATTCTAAAATGTTGGAGCATCAGTTAAGAGATTTTCACGAATATGTGCTAAGAGTCAGAAGAAAAACCTTATCACAGGATAAAAGAAGTACAGCATCTACACATGAACATCGTTTGCTTATGGAGGCAATTAAAGCAAAGAATGCCGATGAGGCAGAACGGCTTGCCAATATTCATATTGTGAATGCTTATGCAAACATGGTTAAGAATGGTTTGTACGAAGCCTATGGAAGTCAGGAATAAGTTGTGGTATTATTTTACTAAACATTAGGAAAGCGAGAACGATAAATGGACAAGATTAAAATGACAACACCCCTTGTTGAGATGGATGGGGATGAAATGACAAGAATTCTGTGGACAATGATAAAAGATGAGTTATTATATCCTTTTATTGAAATGAACACAGAGTACTATGATTTGGGTTTAAAACACCGCAATGATACAAATGACCAGGTGACAGTGGATTCTGCGAATGCTACTATGAAATATGGTGTTGCAGTCAAATGTGCAACAATCACTCCAAATGCAGCCAGAATGGATGAATATAACTTAAAGGAAATGTGGAAAAGCCCAAATGGTACAATAAGAGCAATGCTTGATGGAACGGTTTTCAGAACTCCTATTATTGTAAAAGGAATTGAACCATGCGTTCGTAACTGGGAACAGCCAATCACACTTGCACGTCATGCATATGGTGATGTTTATAAAAATGTTGAAATCAAAGTACCTGGAAAAGGAAAAGCAGAACTTGTATTTACAGGAGAAGATGGCACCGTTATCAAAGAGACAATTCATGATTTTAAGGGTGCAGGTATTATTCAGGGTATGCACAACACGGAAAAATCCATTGAAAGTTTTGCAAGAGCATGCTTAAGTTATGCAGTTGCCACAAAACAGGATATTTGGTTTGCAACAAAAGATACCATATCTAAAAAGTATGATCATACATTTAAAGATATTTTTGCAGACATTTATGAAAAAGAATATAAAGATCAATTTGAAAAGCTCGGAATTGAATATTTCTATACTTTGATTGATGATGCGGTAGCACGTGTTATGAAGTCAAAAGGTGGATTTATCTGGGCATGTAAGAATTATGATGGAGATGTTATGAGTGACATGGTATCATCTGCATTTGGTTCACTTGCTATGATGACAAGTGTTTTGGTATCACCAAGTGGTGTTTTTGAATATGAAGCAGCACATGGAACGGTTCAGAGACATTATTACAAGCATTTAAAAGGCGAGGAAACCTCTACCAATTCTGTTGCAACAATTTTTGCATGGACAGGAGCTCTTAAGAAAAGAGGAGAGTTGGACGCTAACAATGATTTGATTAAGTTTGCTGATGCACTTGAAAAGGCTACACTTAGCACAATCGAGTTTGGTAAGATGACAAAGGATTTGGCATTGATTACCTCTTTAAAAGATGTAACGGTATTAAATTCCGAAGATTTCATTAAAGCAATCAAAGTAAATCTTGAAAAAGAATTAGCATAAAAAATGGGAAGTCCTGTTTATTCAGACAGGACTTCCCATTTTTCATAATAATCATTTAAGGAAATGGCAATGCTTTCTTTTTCCTTTTGTAATTTAATTAATTCGGCAACATTATTACAATATTCTTCTGAACACATCAAATTATCGATTTCTTTGTTACGGGCTTCAAATTGTTCGATTTTTTCCTCAATCTGGATTCGTTCGGCTTCTTTTTTTCGCTGTTTTGCCTGTATTTCTTTTTGGGTTTTCCAATCAATTTTACTTTCACTTTCCATAACTTCATTAGAAGAAGCAGTCAGACTATCTTTGGCATGTATTTTCTTTTCAAGATAATAATCATAATTACCAAGATAATTTGTTATAGATTGTGCGGACAAATCAAGAATTCTTGAGGCAGTACGATTAATAAAATAACGGTCATGCGACACATAAAGAACGGTTCCTGTATAGGAATTTATGGCATCCTCCAATATTTCCTTTGAGGCGATATCTAAATGGTTGGTAGGCTCATCCAAAATCAGGGAATTAGCTTCTGATAACATAAGCTTTGCAAGAGAAACACGTCCTTTTTCACCGCCGCTTAAAGCAGAAATGGGTTTAAACACATCATCACCCGTAAATAAAAAAGCAGCTAGTACATTGCGAATCTCTGTATTATTCAATGTGGGATAAGTATCTGAAATTTCTTCAAAAATATTTTTATCATTATGTAGCACATGATGTTCCTGATCATAATAACCTATGGTAACATTTGTCCCAGTTTTAATTATGCCTTCGTCTGCCGGAATAATATCGTTAATTATTTTTAGTATTGTTGTTTTGCCGGTTCCATTGTCACCAATGATTGCAACATGTTCTCCCTTTTTCAGAAAGAAGGTAAGGTTATTAAAAAGAGTATTATGTTCAAAGGATTTTGAGAGATTTTCAACGGTTAATACATCATTTCCACTTTCCATACGTGGAATTAATGAAAAACGCATCTGATTAACATCTTCTAATGGCTTATCAATTACATCAATTTTATCTAATAATTTTTCACGACTTTCGGCACGTTTAATTGATTTCTCGCGGTTAAAAGAACGAAGTTTCTCGATTACTTCTTCCTGATGCTTGATTTCACGCTGTTGATTATAATAAGCATTTAATGCACTGATTCTTAAAATCTCTTTTTTAGCAGCGTAGTCTGTGTAATTGCCGGTAAAAGTAGTAAGATTACCATTTTCAAGTTCTAATACTTTATTAACAATTTTATCAAGAAAATATCGGTCATGAGATACAATCAGTACAGTACCTTTATAATTAAGCAGATAATTTTCAAGCCAGACGATAGAAGTCATATCAAGATGATTTGTAGGCTCATCTAAAATAATAAGGTCGGGTTTGTTAAGTAATAATTTACCTAAGGCAACTCGGGTTTTCTGACCGCCGGATAAGGTATTGATTTTTTGAGAAAAGTCATTATCTGAAAAACCAAGTCCTTTTAAAATGCCTGTTATTTCACTTTTATACAGATACCCACCATCACGTTCGAAGAGGTGTGTTGCATTTGTATATTGCTCCATTAAGGCGGTTAATTCGGCATCAGCAAGGTGTTTCATACGGGCTTCCATATCATGAATCTGTTCTTCTAAATCAATTAAAGACTGCTTTACGGATAACAATTCATCATATATGGTGTTATCACTTTCCATCAGTGCATTCTGTGGAAGATAACCTAATGTTTTATCTTTTGAAAATGTAACCGTTCCATCATCAGAAGATAATTCATTCATAATAATTCGAATGAGGGTTGTTTTACCGGAACCGTTTAATCCGATTAAAGCAGCCTTATCATATTCATTTAAGTGAAAACTGATATGATTCAGTATATGATTGTCTATAAATGACTTATCTATATTTTGACAGGATAATAACATTTTGTATTTTCTCCCTATGGATTTAATAGACTCTCGGAATCTCTAAGCCTCTGTTTATCTGGCTTCTGAGATTCCATT
>CAZAQH010000058.1:0-7083 GCA_964487395.1 uncultured Lachnospiraceae bacterium
ATCCCGTGGCGTATATGAGACTCCTGGTGGAACAATCCTTTATGAAGCACATCAGCAGTTAGAGGAATTAATTTTAGACCGTGATACATATGCTATGAAAGCTGATATGGGCAACAAACTCGCTCAGATTGTATATGAAGGAAAATGGTTTACTCCTCTTCGTGAAGCTGTACAGGCATTCATTGAATCCACACAGCAGTATGTAACAGGTGAAGTAAAATTCAAGCTTTACAAAGGTAACATCATTAAAGCCGGAACCACTTCTCCATATTCTTTATATAACGAAAGTATTGCATCCTTTACAACAGGTGATTTATATGATCATCATGATGCAGAAGGCTTCATTAATCTTTTTGGTCTCTCTTGTAAAGTACGTGCAATGAAAATGCAGGAAGTAAATAAAAACAAATAATAAAAGGAAGCCAATATGAATGTCATCTTATTATTAATTATTTACGTTTTCTTTATTAATCTTATAGGATTTATCATAATGGGAATAGACAAAAAACGGGCCAAAAAGCATGCTTTTCGTATCCCTGAGGCCGTTTTATTTGTTATTGCCATAATTGGCGGAAGTATTGGTTCCATAGTCGGAATGCGGTTATTTCATCACAAAACCAGACACTGGTATTTTACGTATGGTATACCTGCCATTCTGATTTTACAGATAATTATTATTATAGCAATTTACAATGCACCTTTTGAAATTGCATTTCTTTAAACACTTAAAGCTGTTACGGGATATTTTTGCAGATATCCTGTAGCAGCCTGTTTTATTGTCTAATAAATATGAAAGGAATTTCATTATCATGCATATAGCACTTTGCGACAGCGATCCTGGCGACCGTAAACAAATGGAACGCTTATTAACAAGAGAATCCGATAAACGAGTTAATAAATCCGGCGTCTTTTATATTGACACCTTCGGCAGTAAAGATGCTCTGCTTGATAATCCGCTCGTTTATGATGCATATTTCTTAGATGTAATCAATCCCGAATGCAATGCATATAATATCGCTTGTTCTATTCGTGAAAAAGGAATTGCTTCCCCTATCGTATTTTGTATTTCTTCCGTTGATTACAGACAGGGCAATGAATTACTTCCAAACAGTGTCTTTATTAACAAACCAATCAAGGTAAACGAATTATCTCTTATATTAGATGAAATATTATTACAGCAAAAAGAACAGCGTGTTCCCAAAATTGAATTCCGCAACCATACAGAGACTTTTTACTTAGAAGAAAAAGAAATACTGTATTGTCAGGGAAATGACTATTATATTGACATCTATCTCGTTAATGGTAAAACTCTGTCCGCTACTACCTTTATAGATAATCTCTGGATGGAATTAACACCTTTCAAAGCTCTTATTCTCGCCAACAAAAATACTATCGTAAATGCCCGTTATATAGAAAATGTTACTACCTTTTCTCTTACCATGAACAATCAGGCAAAAATTAAAATTACACCAGGCTTAAAAAGTGCAATAAAAAAGGTTATGACTTCTATATCATAACCCTTACTTGATTCATTATTTAAAAAGTAACAATAATTCCTCCGTCATTCGCATATAGAGAACTGAGTCCTGACATGCTCATGACTATGAAATTTTCGAATTCCGTTTTTTCAAGCAGCATCTTCTTTACACATTCGGCACGCTCCGGATTATTACAATGTGTAATAATAATACGCTTTTCTTTTGCATTTTTTGCTTCTTTTGCAATATGGTCAACCATTCTTACAAGAGCTTTCTTAATACCAATTGCCTGTCCTATCTGTACAATAGACCCTTCCTCTCCGGCAAGAACCGGCTTAATGCTTAAAGTAGAAGCAACAAGTGCTTTTACTCCTGACATTCTTCCATTTTTTCTTAAGGTTTCAATATTATCCAAAACAAAAAATGTATTTAACTTATTTCTGTATTCTTCTAACTCTGCAGTGATTTGTTCAAAAGGCATTCCTTTTTCTTCTAAATCCATTGCAAGAAGTGCAATCTGACTTTCTCCACAGGAAGCAGACATGGAATCAATAACAAAAATCTTCTTATCCTGATTCTTTTCTTCAAACATAGTCTTAGCTAAAACTGCACTGTTATAACAACCACTTAACTTAGCTGATATTGTAATTACATATATATGTTCTGCATCTGTCTCAAAACTATCCATAAATATCTGTGGTGATGGACAGGATGATTTGGGACAAGTTGGACTTGCTGCAATTTTTTTCAAAAAATCCTCTATGTCAATATCTTCATTATCCGTTACATGATCTCCATTAATTTCCATTCCAAATGGAATCAATGAAAATTTACCATTTTCTCTTAACTCTTTTGGTAATTCGCAACTACTGTCAGCAATTATTTTATAACTCATTTTCTCTCCTCCACGTTTTCACGATGTAGTATTCATTACTACGTATGATAACATTTATAGTATGCATTGTAAAGATACTTTCTACTTTTTTGGGTAATTTTAAAATATATTTATATTTATTTCCATCTAGTCAACTTTTAAACCATACGTTATACTAAGAACGAAAGCGAGATATTATTATGAAACTATATACTATCACCAACCGAAAAGATTTTATGGGCAAATTATTAAACAGTGATTGTTTTGATTCTTTTCTATTACAGGAAGCCACCATTAAAATGGCACAGTCCTATGTTATTGACGGCCAACAGAACAAAGATTTTTATACACAAGAAGAATGGCAGGATTCCTCCTGCCGTCCTTATGATTATTCTGAATGGAAAAATATGCGTGGATTATGTTTTCAATTAATCAAAGGCAAAAAAACGCCTTTATCTTTTCACATTATCCTGTCATTAAAGCCTGAATCACAAGAGGCTTTACTTAATAAAGCTGCTATCAGTTTGTCTTCGACCAATGTTAGTCATTTTCTGGTTAACATAAAGTTCGACCAGTCCGGTCTATCCCTTACCAGTGGTGTCTCCTATACCACGTTTTCTCTTGACAAAGAAGAAGAACATCTATGGGATAAAAGTCTTGCAGGATTTTTAAGCAGTAAGCAGATAGCCTTTGATGAATAATATTGTCAATTTATAATTTAATTTAAACCTCTAAAGCCTTTTCCTATAATCTCGGAGCTGTTTGTAATCATGATAAAAGCTCCGTGGTCTACCTCTTTTACATAATTTCTAAGTTCTACCGCTTCACTTCTCCTAAGAACTGTAAGTATGATTTTAGTATTATTATGCAGATAAGAGCCTTCTGCATTTATAAGTGTAGCACTGCGGTTTAATTTCATATGAATATAATCACAAATCTCATCAGGTTTTCTGGTTACAATTGTAAAATACTTGCAAAGATTAATACTTTCAATCACGTTATCAATTACAAGCGATTTGGCAAGCAGACCACAAAATGAAAACAATCCCGTCCTGATATCAAATACAAAGCAGGCTGCTATTGTAATGAAAAAATCCACCAGAAAAAGGGCTGTTCCTATATCTACCGGCGTATATTTTTTTAATACCATGGCTATGATATCAGTTCCACCACTTGAAGCTCCAATATTGAACATTACCGCACTTCCAAGTGCCGGAAGACAAATGGCAAAAATCAATTCCAGTACCGGCTCATCTGTAAGCGGTGCACTCATTGGAAACCATATCTCTAAAACCTTTAGAAGCAGAGACATAAATACACTGACATATACTGTCTTAATTCCAAAAGATTTCCCTAAAAAAACAAATCCAACCACCAGCAATGCCATATTAATTACAAATGTAATATTCGTTGCACTAAAGCTGGAAATCCCGGCTAAAATAATAGCAATACCGGTTACTCCTCCAAAACTGAAATTGTTGGGAAACTTAAAAATATAGATACCAATAACCAGAATGACTGTTGATATTGTCAGCAATACATACTCTTTTGCCTGCTGACGCATATGAATTCTCCCTAATATATCCTTCATTTTTCCTCCATAAAAAATGTGGTGTTATCTACTATATTTATAGTATAACAGACAACACCATAGGAGAGAAATCACTTTTTTACTTTTTTGATTTTGGTTTAAAGCACAAACTTGCCAGATAACCAAATATCAAGGCTGCACTGATTCCTACGGCACCAGCCGTAAATCCGCCCGAATACATGCCAAGAAAGCCTTCTTTGTCGATTGCTTCCTTTACTCCTTTTATTAACACATTTCCAAATCCAAGCAATGGAACACTGACACCCGCCCCAGCAAACTTCTGCATTGGCTCAAACCATCCAAAAAAACCAATAACAGTCCCAGACAAACTAAGAGAACCATAATTCGTCCCGGCATCATTTTTGTTTTGTCTAACAATATCTGAATCAATGCACATATTAATCCACCAACCCAGAACGCATTTAAATAATCCATGCACGCCTCCTTTTTCCATCCGCAATATAGTTAAAATAAAAATAGCAGATAGAATTATCTACCTGCTATTTTTTGTATTTAATTTAGTTTTTATTCATCTTTTTTTCTTTTTGCGGAAGCTGTGCTAAAATCACTGCCGTAAAAACAAATATACAGCCGATTAATTCTCTCCTGCTTAATGCCTGTTTTAAAATAAGCCAGCCAGCTATTGCCGAAAAAACTGATTCCAGACATAAAATCAAAGATGCAACTGCCGGTTCCATATTTTTCTGTCCTACAATCTGTAAGGTATAAGCAACACCACAAGAGAATATTCCTGCATATAAAACTGGAATATATGCTGCAAATATATCAGCCCAAACCGGAGTCTCAAATAAGAACATGCAAATTCCACTGATAATACCACTTACAAAAAACTGAATACAGGAAATGGTAACACAATCTCCTTTTGGAGAATATATATCAATTACAAGAATATGCAGTGAAAAAATAAACGCACAAATTAAAACCAGTAAATCTCCACGATTAATCTCAATCTGTCCTGAAATACATAAAAGATAAAATCCAAAAACAGCAATTAATGCACTAATACCCATCAACAACGTAATTCTTTTATGTAAAAAGATTCCTAAAAGGGGCACAATAATAATATAAAGTGCTGTAATAAATCCTGCTTTTCCGACACTTGTCTGCATAATACCAAATTGTTGAAAAGAACTGGCTGCACACAATAAAATACCGCATAGAATTCCACCTATGATGGTGTTTTTTTTCTGTTCCCTTGATTGTTCATTTTTTACTTCATTCTTTTTACCTCTGTTTAAAAAGAAGATAAGCGGAATCAACACAATACCACCAATAAAAAATCGAGCACAATTAAATGTGAATGGTCCGATATAATCCATACCAACACTCTGTGCTACAAATGCAACACCCCATATAAAAGCGGTCAGTGCCAGTTCAAAAACTCCTATAACCTTTTTCATTTATGCCTTACCTCTAATCATCCAAGTTTTCCACTTTTTCATAAATCAGGGATACTATATTGCGAAGTCTTTTATGATTGCAATTGATAACAATATCCGCATACTTTTCATAAAGTGGAATTCTCTCTTCATATAGTCCTCTTAGATTCTGTCCCTTTTTTAATACGACTCCCCTTTTCTGCAAATCGCCGAGTCTCTCTCTTATGGAATAATAAGGCAGTTTTAAATAAATAACAATTCCAATTTTCTTAAAGTGTTCCATTGCTTCTCTGCCATAAATGGCACTTCCGCCTGTCGCAATTACACATCCCGAAACATTTAAATTGGTATTCACTTCATTTTCAATATGTAAGAAGCCCTCTAACCCTTCTTCTTCAATAATTTCATGCAGTAATCTGCCTTCCTTTTCCTGAATGCATAAATCACTGTCCAAAAAAAGAAATCCCATTTTTTTAGCAAGAACTACTCCGATTGTACTCTTACCACATCCAGGCATTCCAATTAAAACAATATTTTCTTTTTTATTTAATAAAGACATGCAATTACTTCCACTTCACATAAAACATTTTTAGGGAGCTGTTTTACTGCAACACAACTTCTTGCCGGTTTCTGGGTAAAATACTTCTCATATACACCGTTAAATGCTGCAAAATCATTCATGTCAGCCAAAAAACATGTGGTTTTTACTACATTTTCATACCCACATCCTGCTTCTACCAAAATTGCTCCGATGTTTTTCATAACCTGAAGTGCCTGTTCTTCTATTCCTTCTGCTTCTACATTTCCTGTTTGTGGATTAATCGGAATCTGTCCTGATGCAAATAAAAACTTATCTGCAATAATCCCCTGTGAATAAGGTCCAATCGCTGCTGGTGCTTTTTCTGTTGCTACTTTTTTTATCATCTTTTTATCCTCCATAAATAATTGCGGTTGATTGCTGTTAAATATCTTATAGACAATCAACCGTCTACTTTTTACTTTGTTCGTCAAATGAAACCGTCACATAAAAACCTCTGTCATTTTCCTTGATATCGGTAACAATTCCTTCTCTTGCAAGAAGACGTTCCCTAAAGGGATAATTACCGGACATTGCAAGCGAGGGGTCTATTGTATAATAATAATTACTTGGCAGCACCCCTTCTGTTATCGTCACATGATCATCTACTTTTAAAAGACCATGGCGTTCCATTTTAAATTCCATTGTTCTTGCTTCACTGTCCATCATTTGTCTCCCCAGTCGGCGTCTTTATCCAATCGTCATTATATCGTTAAATTGGTATTTACACAAGTTTGTCAGGATACTTTTTCGATTACAATTGCGTGTGCAATACCCGGGACTGTTTTTCCTTCGTTAAAGCTTGTTTTACTAAGCAATGCTCCTGTTGGTACAAAAAGAATCTTGTTTAATACGCCTTCTTCAATTTTCTTTAATAGATATGCTGAGAGCACTACTGCACTACATCCGCAACCGGAACCTCCTGCATGCGTATCCTGCTCTTCCTGGTTAAATATCTCAAGACCACAATCCATATGTCTGTCTGATATATCGATTCCTTTTTGCATCAGTAAATCAATTAATGCCGTCTGACCTACCGTTCCTAAATCTCCTGTGATAATCTTGTCATATTCCTTCGGATCAACTGAAAAATCTTTCATATGCTGACAAATGGTATCTGCTGCTGCCGGTGCCATACATGCTCCCATATTCATGGAATCCTT
>CAZAQH010000058.1:7183-12705 GCA_964487395.1 uncultured Lachnospiraceae bacterium
TCCTTTTCTGCACTTGCATAATGACTCGAAGTGACACCAATGACATAGTCGGCAAATCCTGCCGAAACTACCATACTTCCAAGGCTTAGAGATAATCCACAGGTAGAGCATGCACCATATAATCCGAACAAAGGAGTCTCGTATGTCATAATTCCAAATGTTTAGGCAATCGATTGACCAAGCAAGTCACCTGCAAATAGATATCTTACATTCTTCATTCGTATCTCTGATTTTTGTAATACGTTATAAATAGAATCTCTCTGCAGAGTACTTTCTGCATCTTCCCATGTATCGCATCCATTCATGTCATCATGTAATACTACATCGAATAAACTGCCCAATGGACCTTCGCCTTCTTTTTTTCCTACAACAGATGCACTTTCTTTAATATAGACGGGACTTCTAAAAGAAACACTTTGTTTTCCCACCTGAGATGAATCATTTTTTGCCATAAAGTAAACACCAACCTTCCTACTATAATTTGGCTTTATTTGTTTACTTTATTATTTCCGATAGATTCCCCAGTCATTCATTCTCCTGCATTATTTTTCCGATTGCATAATTCTATTGATAAGGTATGTCCTGTAAAATGGAATGGAAAAGTAATAACCGTCTGCAAAAGATTCTGTTTCCCGCATAATGTCTTTGCAGATATCAATTCCCACCTGTTCGGACGCTTTTTTTGCCATACCATCCTTAAACTTTTCAATAATTTCATCTGTTACCAAAATACCTGCAATTTCATTTTTTATAAAAAGTGCATTCTTTTTACTGACAAGTGGCATAAGACCACATAATATAATTGCATCCGTCTGTTTTTTTGCTAATTTAAAATTTGCGATTTCCTGTTCTCCAAAAATAGGCTGGGTAAAAAAGAAATTGGCACCAGCTTCTTCTTTTCGCTTCATTTTATCTATTTCTGCCTGCATATTTACGCAGCCGCAATTTAAGGCTCCTCCATAGACAATTTCATCTCCTGCAAAATCTGTTAGATTCATTTCTTTCATAATCTGCATCATTCCAACTGAATTGAAATTAAAGACCGCCTTAATATCTGTACGCATATATGCCGGAACCGGATCTCCTGTTATAACCAGAAAATTCCGAATATCATTTACATAAGCACCAAGCATTTGCGCTGTAATTGCAATTGTATTTCTGTCGCGGCAGCATAGATGAGGCATTACGGTAATTCCTGTCTCATGAAATACCTTAATTGCCATAGCGATGGAATCAATTCTTGTTCTGCCCGAAGGTGAATCCGGAAACGTTACCACATCTATATTTTGATTACGCAATTCATTTGCAGCATCCATGATTTTCTTGGTATCTGCATGGAAGGGAGGTGCTAACTCTACTGCGATTATTTTTTCTGAGTGTTTTTTATCATAAAAAGCATTTTTACAGTCACTTACTGTAATAACTGGCTTTTCTTTTATATGAACCGGTTTTCTCTCTGTTTTTTCTTTTTTTATCTTATCAGAAAGGGCTTTAATATATTCCGGTGTTGTACCGCAGCACCCTCCCAAAATACTAATCCCGTTTTCTGCAATTGCCGACTGAATAGATACAAAATAATCGATATTTTTCATATATACCGTTCTGTCACGCATAAAATTAGGATAACCGGCATTTGGAAGTGATGATAAAAATTTTTCCTTTGGAACTTGTATATCTGAATATAATTTCTGCATATGTGTCGGTCCAATACCGCAGTTAAAACCAACTGCTCCAATATACGGATTGGCCCCTGCAATTGCTAATAGTCTTTCCCCACTATATCCACTGGCTGAATATCCATACTGATTCACACAGAATTGAACCATAATAAAAATGGAATGATTCCCACCAATCTGTCTGATAACTTTATCTATCTGCTCTAAATCCTGAAATGATTCAAAGACCAGAATACCAACGCCTGCGTTGATTAAACATTCTGCTTCAAATAAATAAAGTTCCTGTGCATTCTCCACCTGTCCGCCATACCCGGCAGGTCCAATATCCCCTGCTATAAAAATAGTGTCTGTTAAATCTTTTTCCACCTGCTTTACTGCATTTTTGGCATTTATATACCCTTTTTGCAAACATTCTTCCAATTCATCTTTTTCTCTTTTGCTGACACAATTCCAGGTGCTGAGTGCAAATGTATTGGTTCGAATCAGACGCGCCCCTGCCTCAATATATTCTTTATGAATTTCAGTAACTAAATCCGGAGCCTCTAAATTCGCTTTTTCAGGCGATGAGTATTCTTTATTCTTAGATAGAAAATAAGTTCCAAATGCTCCATCACATATAATATTGTTATCTTTTAAATATTCTTTTATTTTCAAAAGTTTCCCTCACTTTTATTCTTCTCCAATATGTTCTAATGCATATATTTCTCTGTCAATGTCTGCAATTTTCTTATTAATCGTCCTAATATCAAATACTCTTGCAATGTTTTTTCCAATAAATGACTTTCCATCAATAATACAATGCCATAAATTTCTGAAGCATAAAAATACTACAATGGCGGCTGCAAACCATACCAATAAATAGTAAATTTTAATAGAATAATATATCAAAATCACAGAGAGGAAAAAATATAACAAAAATGCATGAATATACTGTCTGTATTGTTTTTTTAGATTTTCCTTTTCTTTTCTTTTTCCATTAAGTATCACCGGCAGCATATCAGGTGCTATATGTTCCGGTCTGTCCGAATAAGGAATTGCAGGCTGTGGTGTTTGTTTTACAAATGTAATAACCTCATCCAGATTACCAAATAAAGTAAGTAAAAGAATTTCGGTAAACAAGATTGATAATCCTTTTTGCCACTCCTTTTGTTCCTTTTCAAAATCTACAAGTTTTATTCCATAAGTCGGTGAAATGACTTTGTTTACTTCTTCATCCGTTTTTAATCCCAATGCTTCTTTTTGCCATTTATAATTAATACTTGTAGGTAATTTTATAATCTTTCCAGTAATAGGAACCGATAAACCAGCCTGTTCTACATCGATAATATTTTCAAATTGGTTCTCTTGTCTTTCTGTCAACAATAACGTTACATACTGTTGTCCACTTCCAATTGGAATTGTATAAAACAAATAAGAATCAGAAAGTACCGAAAGAAAACCAATAGAACTCCCTAAAAAGGCATTTTCTCCCAATGTTTCCACATATACGCCAAGAAATTTTGATACATCTCCTGTAACGTAATAGCCTGGTTGTAAGTCTGTCAAGGATACCTCCTCTAACGTCTTAGCCTGTGAAACTCTGACACTGCTCTCCAGTTCATGCCAAAAAAGTAATCCACCACAAATAATGATTACGGTTGCAATTATGTGAATCAGGCGAATACTGATTACTCTTTTTAAACTTGTTTTTTCTATAGTCTGCCTCATTTTATGTTTAAAGAATTGTTTCATTATACCATGATTTTGATTATAAAAACACCAGATGGAAAATATTCCATCCGGCGTCTTATCGTATTTGTATTATGTATAAACTATACAATTTCAAATGTATCTATCTGATTTTGCAGTACACTGGCAATGTCATTTAATTTCTTCGCTTTAGATGCCAAAACTTCTATTTCATCATTTACCTGATCTACGGTTGATGCCATTTCCTCTGTGCTTGCAGCATTTTCTTCTGCGATAGATGCCACATTCTGTACAACTGCTACTGTTTCACTTCTGGCATCATCAAGTGTACGCATTTTTTCTTCTATCTGCTCAATTCCTTCTACTGATTTATGAATTCCATCATCCACAATTGAAAAGGCTTCATTCGTTTCTTTAATCTTTGTTTCCTGAATGCTGATGGTCTGACTTACTTCTCCCATTGTATTGACAGAGCTTTCAGAGTCCATAATCAACTGACTTAATATACTCTGTATATCACGCGCTGACTGGTTACTCTGTTCTGCTAACTGCTGTATTTCTGAGGCAACAACCGCAAATCCTTTTCCCTGTTCTCCTGCTCTGGCTGCTTCAATACTTGCATTTAATGATAACAAATTGGTTTGTGTTGCTATTTTAGTAATTACATTAGTTGCTTCACTGATGCGTTTAACGGATTCATGCGTAGAACTTGTTTTATTGGTAATATCCTCTACTGCTTCTTTCACATCCTGCATACTTTGATTCAATTCCACTAATATGGCTTGCGAATTGGCAGTTGCATTTCCCATTTCTTCTAATAAACGGGTTAATTCTTCGATGTTATTAGAAGTATCTCCAATCATATTCCCCATGACCGTTACATTATTGCCTGCATCAGATGCATCCTGTGCCTGCATTGTAGCTGCCCCGGCTATTCCCTGAGTCGTCTGATTGATTTGTCTTGTAGCCTCCATTACATTTGTAGAAGATTCTGTGCAGCTTATCGCTGTATTATTTAACAATTCACATTGTTCCTGAATCTGGCTGATAATCGTACAAAGCTTTCGGTCCAGATTTTCTATATCCCTGCACATATTTCCAATAATATCATTTCGTTTTAGTAATTTTTCATCAATATGTACTCCGAGTTTGCCTCCTGCAATATTCTGAACGGTATTCATTCCTCGTTTTAATGCACGAATAATCAGTATCCCTACAAATGCTGCTAATAATATTGTCAAAACAGCAACTATTAATCCCGAGATAAGTATCCCACCCTGAGCTGACTTTATTAATAAATTAACATTGCTAAATTCTTGACCAAGGAAAATCATTCCTATCGGAGTTGTACCACCGTCTGTGGAATATACAGGAATGTAATAGCAAATATATCTGGTTCCAAAAATATCTACATTATCGTCTTTATAATCTTTTCCCTGCTTTAATACTGTCTCTGATACAATCTCTGATGCTGTAGTATTTATCTGCCTGTTGCCATTTGTGTCAACAATTGTGGTGAGATATCTTGTGTCGCCGTAAAATACAGTAACATCCATTCCTGTGTTTTCCTTAATCTGATCTACCAATTCCTCGGATTCAGAGATATTCAGATCACCTTTCCATAGCTGATTATTTTCGTCTACTCTGTATTCTCCTTCGGATGCATTTTCAAAAATATCCCGAACCGCGAGCGTCGTCGCATGCATGCCTCGATATGCTTCATCCGAAATTCCATCCCTAATCTTTAACGATGCAATAAAAAACAAAATAACTCCAAGTAAAATAACCGGAACACTTGCCAGTAAAATAATTTTTGTACGTAATTTCAATTGGTTACCCCCATCTTTTGTATGCATTTTTATAAAAAAATAAACTGAACTGTTCATTCAGTTTATTCCAATATTACGCACTGAAGTTTTCTGAGCAGTACATTTATATTTTTTATAATTATACATTGAATTTCTTTTTTATTCAATAAATATTCATAATTTTACTTTCTTTTTACTATTATGACTGGTATTATTTCATCTTTCCCAAATCATCTACAATGCTACGCATCTGTTCTTTTGATTGAACCGCTTTTGCCAATTCTACCACTTTTTTCTTTTCTTCTTCTGTCATTTTTGCGAATCGATCCATTGCATTTTCGTTCATCGA
>CAZAQH010000059.1:0-12544 GCA_964487395.1 uncultured Lachnospiraceae bacterium
ATGGAATTGACTATTTGAAATTATCTGAAATAGCATTAAAAGGATCTGATATATAATAAGAAGGCGGAGACAATGATGATATTGTTTCCGCCTTTATAATTCTTATATCTATTTTTCTTTACAGTTATCTAAAAATCTTGCGGCAGATGGATTTTCTTTTATCTTTTGTGGCAAATAAGCAAGTCCAATCTTACGACTTTCTATTTTGGGAGCAAGAGCTAACTGTTTTAGCGTTCCGTTTTCAATTTCTTTAGCAACAAATTCGCCGATAACGCAGGAAATTCCCAAATCAATTTTTGCAAAATCAATTAATAAATCCATATTGCTGACTTCAATAATGTTTTGCAAATTCACTTGATTGGCGGTCAACTGAGCATCTACATATTTTCTTGTAATATTTTCCTTGTTAAGCATCATAAAGGTGGCTTTTTCTATTAGAGATTCTCTAGTCAGATGTTCGCGTTTTTCAAAGTTATCAAGATAGTTCTGTGTTGTTACAAAAGTATCGTGTATTTCTAATAACGGATAATACGTCAAAATATTTTTGTTGAAGGGATATCCAATTAAGCCAATATCTATTTGATTATTTTCAAGTGCTTCAATTGTTTCAAGCGAAGACTGACATAATATACTGATTTTAATATGCGGATTTTCTTTTACAAATTCTTTTAAATAGGGAAGAAGTACATACTTGCAAAGAGTAGTACTGACACCAATAGACAAATGTCCAACACCAAGTTCATTGACCTGTTTTAATTTTTCTTCACCAGTATGAATACAATGAAAAGCGGATTTGATCTGTTCGTAGAGAATTTCACCTTCCGGTGTCAGCGTAACTCCTCTGGAATTACGAATAAATAATGTGGTATTTAAACTTTGCTCTAGTTTTGAAATGGCTTTACTGATAGCCGGCTGGCTTATATATAATTCTTTTGCTGCACCGGAAATATTTTTACAATTTGCAACTGAATAAAAAATATAATATAAATTAAGATTATTTTCCATTGTCAAAAACCTCCTTAGTTATATAATTAAATATTAGCATAACACATGGTTATAGTAAACATGAATAACATGTATTATTGAAAAGTGAAATCATTTGATATAATGATAATAGTTAAAGATATAGGAGGATACTTTTGTATGGGAATGACAATGACACAAAAAATTTTGGCAGCACATGCCGGAATGAAAGAATTGCAAGCAGGGCAGTTAATCGAAGCAGATTTAGACCTTGTACTTGGTAATGATATTACAAGCCCGGTAGCAATCCATGAAATGGAAAAGATGAAAGTGGAAGGAGTATTTGACCAGAATAAGATTGCACTTGTTCCGGATCACTTTGTACCCAATAAAGATATTAAATCAGCAGAGCATTGTAAATGTGTACGCGAATTTGCATATCGCAATAAAATAAAAAATTATTTCGAAGTTGGACAGATGGGAATTGAGCATGCATTATTGCCGGAGAAAGGTTTAACAGTTCCAGGAGATGTTATTATTGGTGCCGACTCACATACATGTACATATGGTGCAGCCGGAGCTTTTTCGACTGGTGTTGGAAGTACTGACATGGCAGCCGGAATGGCGACAGGCAAGGCATGGTTTAAAGTCCCTGGAGCTATTAAATTTGTTTTAAAAGGCAAGCCTGCAAAATGGATTAGCGGTAAAGATATCATACTTCACATTATTGGTATGATTGGCGTTGATGGTGCATTATATCAATCAATGGAATTTACAGGAAATGGTATTAAACACTTAACAATGGATGACCGCTTTACAATTGCCAATATGGCAATCGAAGCAGGTGGGAAAAATGGAATTTTCCCTGTTGATGATATAACATTGCAGTATATCAAAGAGCATTCTGACAGAGAACCTGTTGTTTATAAAGCAGATGAAGATGCTGTATATGACAAAACATATGAAATCGACTTATCTTCATTAGAGCCAACAGTTGCTTTCCCACATTTACCGGAAAACACCAAGACTATTTCTGAAATTAAAGAAAAAGTGAAAGTAGATCAGGTTGTTATTGGCTCATGTACAAACGGAAGAATGGATGATTTAAGAACTGCAGCTAAGATTCTTGATGGTAAAAAAGTAAAAGACGGTATGCGTGTGATTATCATTCCGGCAACACAGAAGATTTACTTAGATGCCATGGAAGAAGGCTTACTCAAAATATTTATAGAAGCAGGAGCGGTTGTAAGTACACCAACATGTGGTCCTTGCTTAGGTGGGTATATGGGAATTCTTGCTGATGGAGAAAAATGTGTATCTACTACTAACCGTAATTTTGTCGGCAGAATGGGTCATATTAATTCAGAAATTTATCTTGCAAGTCCAGCTGTGGCAGCCGCAAGTGCTGTTACCGGATATATTTCTTCACCGGAAGAAATTATGTAAAAAAGAAATGGAGATATAAATATGAAAAGTGCAAACGGAAAAGTAATTAAATATGGTGATAATGTTGATACAGATGTAATTATACCGGCAAGATATCTGAATTCCTCAGATCCGGCAGAACTGGCAACTCATTGTATGGAAGATATTGATAAAGATTTTTTAAATAAGATAAAACCAGGTGATATTATGGTTGCTTCTAAGAATTTTGGTTGTGGTTCATCAAGAGAACATGCGCCAATTGCAATAAAAGCTTGTGGAATCAGCTGTGTTATTGCGAAAACCTTCGCTCGTATTTTTTATCGCAATGCGATTAACATAGGTCTTCCAATTATTGAATGTAGTGAAGCAGTTGATGGTATTGAAGAAAATGATGAAGTTGAAGTTGATTTTGACAGTGGAATCATTAAAAACATAACAAAAGGTACTGAATTTAAAGGACAGCCTTTCCCGGAATTTATGCAGAAAATTATCGACTGCGAAGGATTGGTAAATTATATTAATGCAAAATAAATAACAGATAAAATGACGGTGTAGCAGCCGTCATTTTTTTATGGTAATATAATAGAGGTTAATTGCTTAAAAAGATAAAATTCCGCAGTATGGAGGCATGACATGAAATATCGATTATTAATTGCAGAAGATGATTCTGACATTGTTGAGATATTAAGATTATATTTGGAAAATGAAGGTTATGATATTGTTTCTGCATTAAATGGAGAAGATGCATTACGTGAATTTAATAACTCAAAAATCGATCTTGCGATTATTGATATTATGATGCCCAAAATAGATGGTATTGAACTGATAAAAAGAATAAGAGAAGTCAGCAATATTCCAATTTTAATCTTATCAGCCAAAAATATGGATAGTGATAAAATCCTTGGTCTTAATATTGGTGCTGACGATTATTTAACAAAACCGTTCAATCCATTAGAAGTAGTCGCCAGAGTCAAGTCATGTTTGCGACGTTATTTTGAATTGAATTCTTCTAAGGCTAATGAAAATTCGTTCATTATAATTGGAGATTTAGAATTAGATACGCTTGCGTTTTCCTTGAAAAAATGTGATGAAACAATATCCTTAACACCAACAGAATATAAAATTCTTGCATTGTTAATGAAATCACCTGGGAAAATTTATACAAAGATGCAAATATATGAGAATGTGAACGGTGATTATTTCAGCAGTGACGATAATACGTTAATGGTACATATTTCAAAAATAAGAGACAAAATAGAAGATGACCCCAAAAACCCGCTATATCTAAAAACTGTGAGAGGACTCGGCTATAAAATTGAAATCCCGAAAAGATAAGCATATTAAAGGAAGCATATTCCTTATATTAATCCGAAAATACATATTTTTTACTTTGGCAATTATTCTGTTTGGCATTTTTATTTTTTATTTAGCCGAAAATCATATGCGTGGAATTATTAGTGAACCATTGTATCAAAAATTGATTTCTTATAATAATTGTTTGTTATTTGATGAATATTACAATATTCCGGTTGAAAAATTACTTGGAAAAGGAAGTCTGATACAGGTTCTTAATAAAAAAAATGAATTAATATATGTAAGCAAAGGCAATATTGCACCTAAATCTTATACCAAACAAGAACTTGCCTGTATTCCATTTTATAACGAATATAGGTTTGCAGAACTTGCAGACGTAAATATGGATGGAAAAAATGCTTCAAATGTCAAAAAGATTTTAAGTGTCAGTCATATGAATTCGGATAAGACAGATTGCTATCTTTTGAATTCACAAAATCAATTATTAAATGGTTCATCCATTAATGGTATGACACAGTTTAGTGAAAAAGAACTCGGCTATTTTACTGGGACATATCCCGAAAATGTCTGGATACAAAAATACGAATATAATAATAAAGAGGGCGAAAGCAGAACAATGCTTTTATGTCTTCCGGTATTATCTGAGCATGAATATAGACGGGCGTATAATGAAGTCGTTGGTTATATTTATATATTTATTGCTTTTTACATTGTTTTAATTATTTGTTTTGTACTTATATTGAATCATCAGTTTAAAAAACCAATTCGATTATTAAATAGAGCTTTGCTAAATTTTGCAGAAGGAAAACGAGAGGGAACCATTGAATACACGGGACCAATTGAATTTGTTAAAATCTGTAATAGTTTTAACATAATGTCCCATCGTTTATCGGAAAGCGAAATCGAAAACAAGAAACTCGAAATTGAAAAAAATAAAATGCTTGCTGATATATCTCATGATTTAAAAACACCGGCTACTGTTATTCAGGGATATTCAAAGGCATTATCTGACGGTCTTATAACCGAGGACAATAAAAAACAATACCTTGATATTATATATAAAAAGTCCCTATCTATCGGCGAATTAATTAATAAATTTTATGAGTATAGTAAATTAGAACATCCGGATTTTCATTATACATTTGAAAGAACGGATATATGTGAATTCAGTCGTGAATACCTGGCAGATAAGTTTGAAGAGCTTCAACTTAACGGATTTAATCTTGATGTAAAAATACCAGACCAGGAAATTATATTATCGATTGATAAAATGCATTTTAAAAGAGTATTTGAGAATCTTATATCCAATACGGTTTCGCACACAAAAGAAGGTACTAATATTCTTTTTGTGATTGAAAAGGATAACGATATTGTTAAGATAGAATATTCCGATAATGGTGGTGGAATTGGCAAGGATATTGCGAAATATATTTTTGAACCATTCATAGTAGAAGATACCTCCAGAAATAAAAATGGTTCCGGTTTAGGATTATCGATTGCACAAAAAATAATTAAGGCTCATAATGGAACAATAGAACTTGTTGATACAGGCGATAAGCCTATATCATTATTTCGAATTAAACTTCCAATCAATGAATAAACAAGTGGAGAAAATATATGTATGCATATTTTATTGGAGAAGTAACCGGAATAGAAGAAGATTATGTGATATTAGAAACAAATCATATCGGATATCGCATTTTTATGCCGGCTTCCTCTATTAGTCAACTAAATATAACAGGCGAAGAAATCAAAATTTATACTTATACTTGTGTTAGAGAAGATGCTTTTATTTTATATGGTTTTTTAGCGAAGGATGAATTAGCACTTTTTAAACTTTTAATTACGGTTAGTGGAATTGGCCCAAAAGGGGCATTGAGCATATTATCTGTTATGGATATAGATACCCTTAGAATATCTATTCTTTCACAGGATGCCAAGATATTATCAAAAGCGCCCGGAATTGGAATTAAAACTGCCGGTAGAATTATTCTTGAATTAAAAGACAAAATTAATCCACAGGATATATTAAATTCCGTAGATGATTCAGTAAACAAAGGTGACGAGTCAAGAATTCTTACAATTCGAAATGAGGCTAGCGAAGCACTTGTATCCCTTGGATATAATAATTCCGATACATATCGTGTAATAAGACAAATTACCATTACAGAGGATACATCTTTAGAACAAGTCATAAAAGAAGCTTTAAAGAAGATGATTTAGGAGATAAATCAATATGGCAGAACGAATTATTGAAACTACATTATTAGATGAAGATATAAAAAATGAAAATAATCTGCGTCCCCATTTTTTGAAAGATTATGTGGGACAGGAAAATGCCAAACAGAATTTAAAAGTTTACATGGAAGCAGCAAAGCTTAGAAATGAACCACTGGATCATGTTTTGTTTTATGGCCCTCCAGGACTTGGCAAAACAACTCTTGCCGGAATTATTGCCAATGAAATGAATGTAAATATTAAAGTGACAAGCGGACCAGCCATAGAAAAACCTGGTGAAATGGCGGCTATTTTAAATAATCTTAAAGAAGGCGATATTTTATTTATTGATGAAATCCATCGATTAAACAGACAAGTAGAAGAAGTCCTGTATCCGGCCATGGAAGATTATGTGATTGATATTATGATTGGCAAGGGACAAACTGCGAAATCATTACGAATAGATATCCCACCTTTTACACTTGTAGGTGCTACCACAAGAGCAGGATTATTATCCGCACCTCTAAGAGACCGTTTTGGTGTGATTCACAGACTTGAATTTTATACAAATGATGAATTAAAGAAAATCATTTTAAACTCAGCCAAATTATTAAATGTTAAACTTGACGAGAACGGAGCACGCGAACTTGCCAAAAGAAGCCGAGGAACGCCAAGAATTGCCAATAGATTATTAAAACGTGTCAGAGATTATGCACAGGTTAAATATGATGGCGTCATTACAGAAGATGTTGCCTGCAATGTATTGGATTTACTTGATGTAGATAAAATTGGACTTGATTTAATTGACAGAAAGATTCTTCTTACAATGATTCAGAAATTTGGTGGTGGACCGGTTGGTCTTGATACCTTATCAGCAACTATAGGCGAAGATTCCGGTACAATTGAAGATGTTTATGAACCTTTTTTACTGATGAATGGTTTTATTAACAGGACTCCAAGAGGAAGAGTTGTAACAGAATCGGCGTATAAGCATTTAGGTCTTGAAATTCCTATGTAGTTTTATTATAATAAATATTGTGTATATACCTACTTTTTAGAGCAGATATTGTAGTATACGGGGGTATAAGAATGGCTTCAAAAACAGATACAGAAGTAATCATTGGTGGTAAGGTATTTACGTTATGTGGATATGAAAGCGAAGAATATCTGCAGAGAATTGCCTCTTATATCAATGGAAAAATCAATGAATACAGTAAAATAGACGGCTATAGACGCCAATCTATGGATATGCAGAATGTTTTGATGCAGATTAATATTGCAGATGATTATTTTAAAGCAAAAAAACAGTTAGCCTCCATGGAAGAAGATATGGAAGCCAAAGAAAAGGAACTGTATGATTTGAAGCATGAATTAATCGCTTCGCAGATAAAACTTGAGAATATTGATAAGAATTTGAAAACAATCCAAAACGAAAGCAATGAAAAAGAAAAAAAGATTATTCGTTTGGAAACAGAACTCAAAAAATTCAAATAAAAAAGGGCTGTCTTTGACAGCCTTTTATACTATTTAAAACAACATTTAAACAATAGTACAAGAAAGCCGGAAAAATGAAAAAAATAGAACTACTGGCTCCAGCTGGAGACTACGAATGCTTTCTAGCTGCAATAAATGCAGGTGCAGATGCCGTATACCTTGGTGGAAAAGAATTTGGAGCAAGATCTTTTGCTGGTAATTTTGAAGAATCAGAGCTGATAGATGCTCTTAATTATGCGCATTTATATGGCAGAAAAATATATCTTACATGCAATACCTTAATTAAAGAGCGAGAGTGGGATAGACTTTTTCCTTTTTTATCCACGTTGTATTGCAATGGTCTTGATGGAATTATTATTCAGGATATTGGATTGATTTCTTTTTTAAAGAATAATTTTCCAGACTTAGAAATTCACATCAGTACGCAGATGACTGTAACCTATGTGAAAAGTATTCAAATGCTTTATAACCTTGGAGTATCAAGAATTGTACCTGCAAGAGAATTATCTTTACAAGAATTATGTGACATTAAAAAAAGTATCCCTGTTGAACTTGAAACCTTTGCCCATGGTGCGATGTGCTATTGTTACTCTGGTCAATGTCTTTTTAGTTCCTTTTTGGGTGGTAGAAGCGGCAACCGCGGCAAATGTGCCCAGCCATGCCGACTGCCATATCAGGTTTTAGGTGGTGAACAAAAAGACAGCAAAACAGAGTATTATCCGTTAAGTTTAAAGGATCTTTGTACCATCGATATTTTAAAGGAATTGATAGAAGCAGATATTTCTTCCCTGAAAATAGAAGGCAGAATGAAAAGCCCGCAATATGTTGCAGGAGTAACATCAATATACCGCAAATATATCGATGAATATTATCAAAAGGGCTCAGTGTCTGTTGTAGCAGTTGATCGAGAACTGTTGAATCAACTATACATTCGTTCACATTCAGATACCGGCTATTACAAACGCTATAATGGAAAAGAAATGATAACACTTGATAGTCCGTCCTATCAATCTGTTAATGAACAAATCAATCAATCAGTTGCGGAAAAGTATTGTACTCAAGGAAAAAAAATTAATATAAGTGCCAAAATTATACTTAAAACAAATGAAAATGCAAAACTTAGTGTATTTATAGAGGATAAGGAACTTACATTTTCAGGAGACACTGTTTCAAAGGCAATTAATCGTCCTTTAACACCGGATGATATTAGAAAACAGTTAAATAAAACAGGAAATTCTTCATTTTCTTTTCAAAATATAGAGATTGAAATGGAAAATGATTGTTTTTTGACAATTAAACAGCTTAATGAATTAAGAAGAAATGCACTGGAAGAATTACAACGTGAATTATTAAAACAATATTTGAGAACGATTCCACAAAGAGAAGAACCATATTCGCCGTTTACACATTTTGACACCCCTGGGAAACAAATGCATATACATGTAGCGGTTATGTCAAAAGAACAGTTTGTAACCGCAATTCAGTATCCGATTGAACGTATTTATCTTCCGGCGGATTTGATTGTGAATCAAGAACTGTCACTTAAAGAAGTAAAAGAGAAAAATCCTGATTGTGAATTGTTTTTATCGCTTCCACGTATTATCAGAAAAAAGGATGACAAGTATCTTAGTACTCTTGAAGCAATTATTGAAGATTCCGGAATACATGGTGTTTTGATTAATAATTTAGAAGAGTTATATTGGTTAAATAAAATCTCGTTTTCGAAGAAAAAAGCCGTTAATAACACGTTATATGTATGGAACCGACATTCCCTTGATTTTTATAATGATAAGGCCGATACCATATGTGCACCGCTGGAACTATCAAAAGCCGAACTAAGTGATATAAAGTATAAGGATTTTGAAATTGTATTATATGGTCATATTTCAATGATGGTAACTGCAAATTGTGTATGTAAAACAACTGATTCCTGTAATGCGCAAAAAGGCAATAACTTTAATCGGTTTTTAAAGGATCGTTACAAAAAAGAGCATCCTGTTTTTTGCAATTGTCTGCATTGCTATAACGAAATATTTAATGCAGTACCATTATCGCTTCATAACGAGTTAGAGAATTATAAAAAAGATGGTTATCATATTTTCCGTCTCGACTTTACTTATGAAAATAGAGAGACCACCAATAATATTATTAATTATTATTTAAATAGTATATCGGGATACAAAGCAGATTCATTTCCACTAAAAGAATATACTACAGGTCATTCAACTAAAGGAGCTTTATAATAACAATGCTGTATTACATTACTGAATTATCAAAATATATCATAACATTTCTCATGATATTATATGTGCTCGAATGTGTTTTAAACGAGGTGTTTAAAAGCAGAAAAAAGAAAAAAGGAATATATGTCAGACAGGATATTTATTTATTTCTTATTCAGTTTTTTGCATACATGACTTTGAGCCTTCGAACCGGTAAAATCGATTATCTGTTTTTCTATGCTTTTTTACAGATAGTCTTGTTTTCGATGATTGTTTTATATCCAATGATTTATCCAAAATCAGACAGATGTCTTGTTAATAATATGGCATTATTATTAAGTATTGGATTCATTATATTAACAAGACTTGATTTTCAAAAAGCTTATAAGCAATTTGGAATTGTTACCGTATCCATTATTATATCCATGACAATCCCATTTTTAATTAAAAAACTAAAGTTTTTATCTGATATTAAATGGATTTATGCACTTATTGGTTTATCTGCATTATCTATTGTGTTGATTTTAGGACAGGTTACACATGGCTCTAAAATATCTTATACCATTCTTGGAATAACCTTACAGCCGTCGGAATTTGTAAAAATATTATTTATTTTTAGTATGGCAGGATTTTTGTATCAGGCATCAGCATTTAAGGATGTTGTAATATCGGCTATTGTTGCCGCACTGTATGTTATGGTTTTGGTCGTTTCTAAGGATTTGGGAAGTGCTTTAATTTTCTTTGTTGGATATCTTTTTATGGTGTTTATTGCATCAAAAAATTATCTTTATTTATTCTTAGGCATTTTAGGTGGAAGTGGTGCAGCGGTTATTTCATACAAAATATTTCGGCACGTCCAGGTACGAGTTCAGGCATTTGTAGATCCGTTTTCCGTTATTGACAGAGAAGGATATCAGATTACCCAGTCATTATTCGCGGTTGCATGCGGAAGCTGGTTTGGAATGGGGTTATTAAAAGGTGCTCCGGAAGATATTCCATATGTTGAATCGGATTTCATTTTTTCGGCTGTTTCGGAGGAAATGGGAGTATTCTTTTCAATTGGTATGCTGTTAATTTGCCTGTCCTGTTTTTTAATTATGATGAATACCTCAGCAAAAATAAAAAATAGATTTTTTAGGCTGGTTGCGTGTGGACTTGGTGTTATATATATTTTTCAGGTATTCTTAACTGTTGGTGGCGGAATAAAGTTTATTCCATTAACCGGAGTTACGCTGCCATTTGTCAGTTATGGAGGAAGCAGTGTATTAGCAAGTCTTCTGATTTTTGGAGTTATTCAGGGTATAATTATACTTCAAAGGGAAGAAGCGGAGGATGACGAATTAGAAGAATATGAAGAAATAGAAGATGACGAAGAAGAGGATGATTTATATGACGATGAAGAATTCATATAAAAAAAATAAAAAATTACGAATACTTGAAATTCGAATAACTTCTTTGTTTTTTGCGGCATTATTTACTGGAATGATTGTATATTTATGCTTTTATGTAAAAAATAACGAACAGGAACTCTTAAATAACAGTTATAATTCAAGACAAAGTATCCTAGCCGAAGAAAATAGCAGAGGCGCCATTTATGATAAAAATGGAGAAATACTTGCCCAGTCCGTTATAGACGCCCAAAATAAGGAAACACGCCAATATCCGTTTAATAATTTATATTCTCATGCAATAGGATTTTCCACAAAGGGAAAAACGGGTGTCGAAAACATTTCCAATTATTATTTGATTAATTCAAATATTTCATTGACGCAAAAAGTTGAAAATGATGTCGCCGGCAAGAAAAATCCGGGTAACAACATATATACAACATTTGATACGAGATTGCAGCAGATTGCATATGATTCTCTGGGTGTATACAAGGGGGCGGTTATCGTTTCTGATGTTAAAACAGGGAAAATACTTGCTATGGTCTCAAAGCCTGATTTTGACCCTAATACCGTCGTAGAAGACTGGGATAAATTCGTAGAAGATAAAGAAAGTTCTGTTTTATTAAACAGAACCACACAAGGACTATATCCGCCCGGTTCTACCTTTAAAATTGTAACTGCACTTGAATATATCCGCGAAAATGAAGATACGTATACCGATTATCGATTTAACTGTAATGGAAGTTTTTCAGATGGCAGCACAACAATCAACTGTTATCACGGAACCAATCATGGTTCCCTTAACTTTTTGACTTCTTTTGAAAAGTCGTGTAATTCCTCATTTGCTAACATTGGTCTTTCCCTAAACCGTGATCAGTATGGAACTCTATTAGAAGATTTACTATTTAATCAAAAACTTCCGCTTGATTATAATTATTCAATCAGCAAGCTCTCGGTTGATTCTTCCGTATCGGATGATGATATGATTCAGATTGCTATTGGACAAGGCAAAGCACAAATTACGCCTATTCATTTAAACATGATTACGAATGCCATTGCAAATGATGGAATACTGATGAAACCTATGGTGATTGAAAAGGCTGTTTCTGCTGATGGAACTATTTTAAAAGAATATGAACCGGATATATATAAAACACTTTTATCAAGCAGGGAATCAGATATACTGACAAATATGATGGTAGCAGTTGTACAGGACGGCACTGGAACAAAGTTAAAAAATGATGTATATCAGGCTGCAGGCAAGACTGGTTCCGCTGAATATAATGGAGTAAAAGAGGATTCGCACGCCTGGTTTACCGGTTTTGCTCCGGCAAATGATCCCGAAATTTCCGTTACGATCATAATTGAAGGTATTGGTTCTGGCGGTGATTATGCAGTTCCAATTGCAAAACGTATTTTTGATGGATATTTTATACAATAATACATTGTTGAAATTTCGAAGTTATTGTAAAATTATAGTTGGCAGATAGAATAAGAGGTTTTAGTTATGTAAACTAAAAT
>CAZAQH010000060.1:0-12424 GCA_964487395.1 uncultured Lachnospiraceae bacterium
ATTCCATTGTAATCATGATAAGTACCCATTTCAATTGCACTTACAGTTTCTTTTGTTATACATTACGTTATATATTTTAAATTACTACCATTTAATAAATATTTTTCCATATGTGGCAACATCAATTCCGTACAACTCATATTGCACTTCTTGACATTACCACAGTAACTTTTATATTACCCAAACTGGCACAATATAATTATCCCGATCAATCGCACTTAATTCCGGTTTCATACAAATAACTGCACCTTTTGATCGTGGCGTAGATGACTTATCCAATAAATTAAATACTTTTATTAATTCCGTTCCTGGATTTGATGTCTTCTTAATTTCAATAGGATTCAGTACTCCATCATGCTCTAATACAATATCAATTTCCTTTGCATCCTTATCTCGATAATAATACATATAAGGTTCTTTACCACAATTCAAATATGTTTTCATAATCTCAGCCACTACATAATTTTCTAAAATAGCACCATTCATTGCTCCACTTTCCAAGGTATCTGCATTGCTCCACTTTGTCAGATAACAAACCAGTCCTGTATCATAGAAATATAGTTTTGGTGTTTTCACCAAACGCTTTATCAAATTATTGGAATATGGATGTAGATAGAAAATAAGGCCTAATGTTTCCAAAATTCCCAGCCAGTCTTTTGCTTGTACTTGATTGATATCTGCATCCCTTGCAATATCTGCAATATTTAGCAGTTGGCTGTTTCTTGCCGCAACAGCAGTGATAAATCGAAGAAATTTTAATGAATCTATTGCATCTGATAATTCTTTTACATCCCTATCTATATAAGTACTTAAATAACTGCTATAAAATATTTGGCTATTACTATTCGCTCCGCTTATAATAGCTGGCATGGAACCTCTATAAATACGTTCAAAAATTACTCTTGTATCTGCCTCTTCTCTGCCTTTTTTTCTTGTCGACAATGCTTCCATATCAACAGTAAACGGCTCCATTGAGCCACCGCCTATTTCTGTTTGTGATAATGATGTCAAAGAAAGCACTGCCACTCTTCCTGCGAGTGATTCCTGTACTCCTCTCATCAATTTGAACACCTGAGAACCAGTAAGCCAAAAGGCTCCCGGTTCATGATTTTTATCAACATTCATTTTAATATATGTGAATAACTCTGGAGCATACTGCACTTCATCAATTAACACCGGAGGCTTGTGTAACTGCAAAAAGAGTTCTGGATCTGTCTTCGCCATATTTCTTTCATTTAAATCATCCAATGTTACATATCCTCTGTCAGTTCCTTCCATAAGCTTTTGAAGCATGGTAGTCTTTCCAACTTGTCGTGGACCAGTGACAAGAACAACCGGATATTCTTTTGTAACTTGACTTATTACATTTTCCAGATTTCTTTTTATATATTTCATAATGTCCTCCATATCTTCGGCTAATATTAACTATGATTTAATATTAGCCGAAATTGGTGTGAAAATCAAGCATACTCTTACTAATATTTATTATGTCTGAATCCTAGTCAAAGTATGCTTTTTTAACTTCTCTTTTTTTCTTCTTTATCCTCATTTAATATATCAGCACCTCTTCAATTGAAATACCTTGAGAAGTTCCGTTACATCTATGCCAATACCTCTATACACTCCTGCTCCAGTTTTACATTATGTTCCAGCATATAGGTAATGGTTCTACATATTTCTGTATTCTTTTCTTTATCTTTCAATACATTCAGACGTTTTATATCCTGATCTGTCAAAGGCTTTCCATATTTCTCATATTGTTTTAAGGTCTCCTCATCCATGTGGTACATGGCAAACGGAATACCTGTTTTATTCACCAAATGATGATAGATATAAAAGCCTCCCGCATCGATATCCCCAAAATGATAGAACGCTGCCTCCGAAAATGCTTCATGAATCTTCTTCAGAAGAAGTCTCCTCTGACGATTATGGTATCCACCCAGATATACAATCAGGCTTTCGGGTTTTTGAAAACGAAAGAATGTTGTAAGATTTTCTATAGTATATACAGTACTGATTTGCTCATTCCCCAGAAATAACGTAAGTGATTCATCCCTTTCCTCCGTTTGTAAAGTGAATCCTATCCCGTTAGGAAATTTGCTGACATCAATATGTTCTCCTGACATGTTCACACATACAGATCCTTTTAAATAAACATAACCCGGCGTATGGTAGATTTGATACTCAGCAAGCAGTTCTTCATTTTCTAAATCCGCATATTCCTGCAGTTCTTCTCGTAAAATTCGGCAGACCTTCCCCTTTAATGTTTCAAACCTTTTGCTGTCATGAAAATGTCGGATTGAAAATTCCCGGATAAAGCATTCTTCTGTATTTTCTTCGACCCTGCTTAATGCCAGAAGCAGTTGTTTGGTCTCTTCCGGTCTTGATAAATCAATATATTCCTTCACCGTTTTGCCATCACGAATTCTTTGCTCCATTTGTTCAATGAACTTTAAGGCTCCCGGCGTCGTCATCCTCTTTCTGTAGTCTTCCAGGATATCCCATGTGACCCTCTTCTGCTCTGCTCTAGGCAACCGTTTCAAATAAGTATATATTTCCGGCAGTCTCTCCTCACACAGCAGCACTTTTTCTATGATATGGTTCTCTTTTCCATTTCTCCACACAGTTTTGATAAATCCACGTTGTTCCAGTTGTTTTACCTGCACATGAATGTTCTCATACTCTCCTGAACTTTCATCAAAGTATTGCGGCACCGTCTTCCTTTGAAATGGAAATGAGATATGAATCGTTATCTTGTTTTCACCTCTGGATAAACTGCTGTTTTCATAAGAATCAAGAAGTTTATTCAGTAATTTCTTTTCGAACTGCATCATACCGGTATTCCTCCACAAAGCTCATCTTATGATCTGTCAATACAAGAAGCGTTTCCTCCATCTTCGGACCAATATACTGTATTTTGTCCGGTGGAGCTGCAATGATAATCTGCAACGGCAGACGACTTAAGAATTCCAGGACTCCCCCAATTCGTTCGTCATCCATATTATTAAATGCCTCATCGAACATGACCAGTCCTACAGCCTCTCCACCAATATTATTGCTGTAAAGCTGTACAAAGGAAGCCGCAACCGTCACATAGAACGGGGTCTGAGTCTCGCCTCCGCTCTTTTCTTCACACACTTTGGAATACAATGAATAATTACCATCATCATGAAGAATCCTGATGTCATAATCCATATAGGTTCTATAGTCTGTAAATTCATCCAGTGTCTTTGTCCCATTGTCCTGATCAAGTGCCAGTCTGGAAAAGAGTTCGTCTATTACCTCTTTATGATTTTCATGAAAAAGACCACTGAATATGGATTCTCCCTGAACCACATTAAAATCATCCATAATCATGTCGTAATATTTTCTATATCGTTTGCTGGGCAAATAGAGAAATTCATATTTTTCATTACTGAATGCAATGTCTTTCAGTGCCTTATTCAATTCTTTAAACTCTCCCTGGGCATTTTTCATATTTTCCTGAAGCTTTGACAGAAACTGCTCTCTGAACTCCTCTTCTGCAGACATTCTTGCCTTCATCACCTTCTCTTCATAGCTTAAGAGTTCTGAACTAACCAGTCTGTCATAGACTGCTGCATATTCAGGATACGCTTCATAGACTGCCGCTGCACCAAAGTCAAACGCTGTCTTATAATCTACCATAGCAGCTGTCATTGCTTTTTCCGCATTCTCTTTGCTTGTCCAATTTGCTTTCTTTCTTCGTTCAAAATTCATACGAAACTGTTCCATTGATTTATCTGCATTTTGCCTGTCATATTCTTTTTTCCACAAGGTACTGCTTTCTCCCGCTTTCACAGTAATCTCTGTAACAATCCCCTGATCTGTTACAGCCTTCAATTCAGCCTGCGTCAGTCCATCCTTTGCTTCGTTAATCTGATTCTCACAGGAACCAATCTCTCTGTCTTTCATGGAAATATCACCATCAAGTTTTGAGCACTCTTCCTTTAACTTCTCTGCCTGAATCTGCTTTTCAATAAAGGTTGCATGTTCTTTCAGCTGCCCAATCTCATCCCTGCATTTGTGAATAGCGATTGTAGTTCTCTTTAATTCAGAAAGAACCTGAATGCGATATTTGATATCTGTATCCTCTTCTGTCTCCAGTGGTGCAAGAACTTCCTGGATATTATCACATCTTTTCTCCTGCTGTATTTTCTGCTCATTCAGTTCTTCCTGCTGCCTCTTCGCATTCTCCAACTGAATACGAACTGCATTTTGTCCGATATATGGCTGTTCATAGATTCCCGGGCGTATTGCACTGGCTACGTGATTCTGATATCTCATACAACTGGTTGTGATGGATACATCATATCGTTTCAAGTCATCCACTCTTTCACACATATGTACTTTCCCAAGTATCATGTTGATATAGCGTTTTGCATAAATACTTTTTGATTCCACCACTGTTGCCAGACTTCCATCCGGGACTGTATCATATGCTTCCAGCTTTCCTGTATTAATTAAACCAACCCCATATATTTTCTTATCTTTTCTAAGTTTGTCGTATATTCCAAGGGCAATATCAAAATGCTCCGGTTCTACAAGAATGTAAAAACGCTGCGTATTCAAGTACCCCTCTATGGCATTTCTCCACCGCTCGTCTGTGATATCCAGCAGTTCACACAAAACTCTTGGCTCTGTAGTCCGACCCAGACGCAAAAATTCCTGTTCAATCTTCTGCTGCAGCAAATTCACTGATTCCGGATAAGAGAATTTCTTTCGTTTCAGATTATGTATCTTCTCTGTTAATTCCAAAATTTCTTCTGTCAGTTCCTGAAGTTTTCGTTTAACCTCCAGTTGCTTTATCTGAAGCTTCTGACTCATATCCTTTTTATACTGAATTACTCTGTTTACAAGTTCCTTTGCAGCTATGATATCCTCTGTATTTTTCAAATTTCGAAGCAGTTCTTCATATTCTTGTATACAGGAATCAATATCTTTTACCTGCAGAATTTTACCGGATTTTTGCAAAGCCTTCTTTGCACTGTCCAGCAAAACATTTCTTTCCTCAAGCTGCTCCTTTTCTTTCTGCTGCAAATTGTTCAGATTCTTCTCCTGCTCTTCAAGAGCCTGATATTCCTTATTCTGTTTCATTTCAACCAGAAGCGTAGTGTAGACCTCATTTTTTCGAGTTTTCTCCTGCACCAGCGAGTCACGAATTGTCGTCAGTTCCTTACTTCTGTAATTTTCTGTCTCAATCTTCTTCTTTAATTCTAATATCTGAGTTCTGGTGATATCCAGATTGGATTGTGCCAGGAAATATTCGTACATATTGTCTGACTTGAGGCAGTCAGATACTTCCTTATATTTTTTCTCAATCTCAGTCAACTTTTCTATTCTTTTCTTTACGCCATCCAGCGTTTTCTCCAATTCCTGGTAGCTCCTCACATTGTCGCGAAGCGCATCTATATTGACCTCTTTCTCATCCAGTACATAGGAATACACAAAATCCTTGATATCATCAATTGGCTTAAATGCCAGGGCCTTGGGAATCAGTTGAAAAAATTTGTCATCAATACGTCCCAGACGCTGTTTTATGATTTTCTTTGCTTCTGCCTGTGTTTTCACAAACTGATTTTGTTTGATATTCTTTGCATTGTATGTACGAAATTCCGTAATGGTTCTTGGTCTTTTCCCATCCTTGAACATATCATCGGACAGCATACAATCATCAATCAAATAACGTCCTACTGTCTCCTGTCCCTCCGTGGCAGAATCCACCACAGCACCTATAATAAAATACTTCTTCTTACTTTCCTCATAGAATTCCAGTGCGATATGTGCACTGATTTCACCGTTTCTTTCGTATGGCTGGTTCTCTCTTCCGGTCTTACATCGAATATAGCCTGTCAGCTTTCGCTTTCCATTTTCATGTGCCGCTTTATTAAAATGATTGGTAGAGCAGGTAACAACAAACTGGATTGCATCAAGAAGCGTGGATTTGCCTGCCCCATTTTCTCCGGAGATTAATGTGGAATCGCCAAAATCTATGGTATTGTCTGTAAATCTATGCCAGTTAATCAATTTCATCCTGGTCAGTTTCTTCATCTTTCATTTTCCCCTTTCGATATGTCTCAATCTTTCCATATACCTGCTTGATATCCTCTACTCTCACTGCCATGAGAATTGAGTCATAGATTAAAATACGGGATTCCTCATTGCTGACATCATTATCTAACAACTCTATCAGTTGATATCTTCTCAAAAAACGTAACGTATTGTTCATGGTGGTCTTGTCAATCATTTTATCTCGAATTTTCAGAATCATATATTTGTCCTGAATATCTCCAAGCGTTACGATTACTTCATCGGACATGGATAATTCTCTCTTTTTTTCATCAAACAGAATACGCATAATCAAGAGTATTATCGACTCATACAGCTTCAAATTTTGCCGGTTGACATTCTGTCCATTAGTCAGCTGCACAACACCATACTCTTCATTTATTTCTATTCGATATCCCAGAGTACCTAACAGTATCTCAAATTTTTCTTTATATTTCAGAACAAAATAATAATCCGATTTCGTCGTTTCATTCTTTTTACACAAGAAGCATATATTAATCAGCTTATTGCAGATTCGTCGAAATTCCTCCTGGTCTCTTTGCAGCATTCCTTCCAGTAAATTCATATGCTAATCCTTCTTTCTGATTGTATAATCCGGAAAACAATACTCTCCATACTGATTCATTGTCCCGTCTGATTTTTCAATTCGATATCTGATATTCTTTCTTGTTCCGTAAAGACGGATATAAATTATCTTTATGAAATCCTCCACCTGTGTCAAAGGCAGTTCACTGGCTTTCATAGACTCTCTGTCACCCATATACAGCTTTACATAGCTTTCTATCCTTTCCGGACTTAGTATTCGCTGCATTTTTTCAGTCATCTTCATCAACTTTTCTTGGCGTAGCAGCTCATCTGGTTCCTCAATTTCCAATTCCTCCGGTTTAAATTCCTTTTTTCCTTCAATTGCGCTGTAAAATGATTTTTCATCCAGAAAACTGCTTCCAAATAAGCGAATCAGCTGATCGACATATTCTATTTCATATATCCCATTTAAGTCCAGTCTCTGTTCATTTATTTTATCATTCATATACAGCAGAATTTCTTTCATCTGCCCTCTGATATCCTCGCTGCCCGACAAAAGGAATCTGGCCCTGTTGATAGCAGCCCGCTGGTACTGGGTATTTTTCTGATTAATGTCAAAAAGAATATTATCTATGTTTCGAAATGCTTCTATAATTTCATGAAGGTACTGGTAGACAAGTTCTTCTGCCTGCGGCATTTCTATCTCTCTAAGTGCCGCCAATTCCTCGGCTGTCTGGCTGATATACTGCTTACTCCTGCTGTGACTTTCCAATCGTTCAATAATCTCCGGTCGAAACTTTGACACATTGTCCGATGTCAGAAGACGATGGTACGCTTTATCAACAATATTCGTAATATAATCATTGAACAAAGCATCCATGATCTCTGCTACTGTCTTATGTCTGGTTAATTCATCAATATAATGCTTAATATTGGAATTCAGATTTTTCAGTCCCGTAATCAGAAGATCCGTATTGTCCATAATCTGCTGTAACACAACTGCAGGATGATCCGTATTCGTCCGAACCAGGCTGTAAATGACATAGATATATCCCTGATACTCCACTTTTTTCCCATCTGATATTTCCAGAAGCGTTTTAATCAGCTTAACCGCATACTCATAAAAATTAACACGCTGGACGTAACTTTTATCTGTTTCAATTTCCAACCAACCATAATTTTCCAGAAGACGCAGCATATCATTGGCTTTTTTTTTCGGATCAGTTGAAGCCATTTCTTCCTCTTCAAACTCAGCCGCCATATTTTGTTCAAAATAGAACTGTAGTTCATCTACTAGGATTTCACGCTCTATTCCAAAAGACAACTGAGTATTCATAACTGTGAATAGTTTATGTATGCATTCCCAGTACACCAGTCTGTTTGGAGATGCCAATGGGGAAAAGAAATTCTCAGGAACAATATCAAAAAGCGGGGTTGCTAACATCGAAGTAGGCTGAAATTCTACTTTGTCATGCACGGCCTTATTTTCATTTTCTTCTAAAATCTCTCTGCTTTTTCTTTTTGTCATATGTGCCTATTCTCCCACTTCCTGCATATATACTTCCTTTTCCATAATTCTATTTCAATCAATACACGAAAAAAAAAAGTAATGCTTCTTTTCTGTCCTTACCTGCCTAAAAAAGATGTCATATAAACAGGTAGATATCTTATATCATCTTTTCTGTCCACATCCTTTTGCGATATGATATAGCAGTCTTTTATATCCTTGGAATATCGTTTTTTAAATTCCGTCAACGATTCATGTTTTCCGACTCCTGCAGATTTAACCTCTATAGCAGACACTTTTGCACTCTGTGATATCACAAAATCTACTTCATAATAATGTGTACTTCCTTTCTTTTCCCATGTATGGTAATACAATTCTCTTCCTGATGCAGTCAGCATTTGAGCAACAACATTTTCATACAAATATCCAAGATTCGCAGGAAGTTTATCCGATAATAGTTTTGCATAGATTTCATTTTCTGTAACTGGTCTGTCTATAAACATTAATGTAATAAACAATCCTGTATCTGCAATATATAGCTTATAACAGTCAATATCTTTTGTAAGAGATATACTTGTTCTGGGATCTGTGGAATTGTAACATGGTAAAACTGTTTTCGAATCAATCAAATCATATATAAGATTATCATCCTTTGACGTTTTTCTTCTTCCAAGTGCGGAAGAAATACGATATCTTTTTGCATCTTTTGACAATTGTGCCGGAATAGCCTGATACATTGCCGATAACCTGCCAGATGAATCTATTTTTTTAAAATCCTCTTCATACAGATTAATAATCTGACGTTTCACTTGATCAATCATTGAGAAATTATCACCATTTACATATGCTTCAACAGCCTGCGGCATTCCACCAACCGCCATATATAATCTAATATCACGCATCAGTTTGCGATTTACGGACTGACCAATACTTTTATTCGTTTTATATAAATTTTCCAACATAGAATAATTCATTTCTGCTGCATTACAAAATTCTTCATAATCCATTGGATATACCTGAATTTTCATTTCCTCTGATGGAATCAAAATATCTTTTACATTCTTTTTTATAGATATTAGGGAACCTGTCTCAATATAATGATATCTTCCATCCTTTACCAAATGTTTGATTGCCTGTCTTGCTCTGGGGAATAACTGCACTTCATCAAAAATGATAACCGACTCATGTACAAATAATTCAACGCCGGTTACAGCTTGTAACCGTAAAAAAAACATATTAATATTATGAATATCGTCAAAGCAGTCTTTCGCTTCGTTTGATGTCTCCGAAAAATCAATTAGGATATATGATTTATATTCATGAATAGCAAACTGTTCTGCTATCGTGGATTTACCAACTCGTCTCGCTCCCTCAAGGAGTACCGCATATTTATCAGCATATTTTTCTTTCCAATTTAATAATTCTTTGTATGCTTTTCTTTTAAAATACATGACTTCTCCTCCGATTTTCACTGCTTATGCATTTCTTCAAATTTATTATATTCTTATTTGTGCATTTCTTCAATGTTCTATATCTCGATTTTACGCATTTCTTCAATTTTTCTCATTAATATTTATTTAGTATTACCCAATATCAGATTGATTTTTATTTATCCATATCCAACTGAAACTCTCTCAAATTATCAGTATGTCTATTGGCGAAAATTTTTCCCTGTCCGGTTATAAGATTGTAGATGACACTCCATTGCAGTTTATCTTCTTTTTCTGTCTTGATTCCGACCTCTTTGAGCAGGGTTATTGCCTGATTTTCGTCTAATGTTTTGCCGTTGTCCTCTATGGCTTTTTTTACGGTATCATAGCGTTCGAATTCAGTATAGCCTTCCCCAATATTTACGCCCTGATATGCGATAAAATTAGAGGCAATCAGATATAGTGGCAATCCACATCACCTGAAAAATAGATATTATACTGTTTTAACAAATCTATTGCTTCTTCTACGGTGGCGGCTTTATCTAGGACAAGGCGGATAGATGTTGTTGTGTTTAAGGTTACCTTTGTATCATCGACAGCAGGATGTGCTTCCGGAACTGCAAGCAACGCCATTGTCAGGCCTTTTTCATTCATTCCGTCAAAAGGCAGATATGGTCCGGCCAATGTCAGAAAACTGTCAAAGTTCATTCCATCCAGCAAATTATCCTTGGAATATCCGGCAAATGCCAGATTGACTGTAGATACAGATGCATATCCATTTTTAGGCTTTGTAAATAACTGCATGGATGGTGCATATTCAAAATCAAAGTTTCTGGAAAATAAAATTTCACCTGCTTCATTTTTGGTAACAAATGCTGTACAGCCATCACCGGTTACTCCCAAATCAAAGGGAAGCCCTTTTAATAAGCGTTTTGTTACAAATGCTTCTATGTCAGCGTCGTCCTTTGCTCCTGTCTTTAAAAATTCGTCAAACCCATAATCAGCATAATAAACCATCTGGTACATTCCATAATCATCTACTTTTTCGATAGATGACAGGCTACAAAGTTCCGGTAAAAACAGGATTACTACTCCTATCAAACAGACTAAGATTATACAAAAAAATATGATTACACCTTTTAAAATTTTCTTTTTTATTTTCTAATTATTCTTTCTTCTTATCTTACTTCTTAAATCCTTTTCCATACGTACAACCGCCATCGCAAAGGATGTCGACTCCGGCTAAGTATCCGTTTTTTTCATCAGCGGCTGTGGCGATTGCGTAGCCTAATTCATCGGGAGTTCCCATTCGCTCTTCTGCACCAAAGCGAAGCATGAAGCTTCCTTCTTCTGCCTCAAGGTTGCCCATATCTGTTGCAATTAGTCCCGGGCTTAAGGAAAGAACGCGGATTCCTTTTTTGCCGTACTCGAAAGCACATTTTTTTGCATACCATACAACAAAGTTTTTAGATAATGCATAAGCAAATCCTGCTTTTTGGTAGTCTCCTTTTGCTAAATTGCTTTTCTTTATGCCTTTTGCGATAAACGTGTCTTCATCTGTTTCTGCCAGCGCATACATTTTTTCACTGATTAAGAATTTAGGTAAAACATAAGCTGAATTTGATGCAACGTCTAAAATTACGCTTCCTTTATTCATGAGTTTTGAAAATTCCTGATTTACATATACGGTTCCCAGGGCGTTGACTTTTAAGAGTTGTTCCTGTTTTGCCATTGCAGGAGATAAACCGGCTGCATTGATAACCTGTTTTATTTCCCCAAGTGAGGCTGCATATTCTGCCAGTTTTCGTACGCTCATTCGGTCTGAGGTATCACAGGCAAAAGCATGTGCTTCAAACCCAAGTTCAGTGAGTTCTGATACTGCTTTTTCAAGTTTTGCAACAGTCCTTCCCGACAATACGATAATTTTCTCTTTTGCCATATTCTTTGCCGTAGCAAGTCCCATTCCACTTCCACCACCTGTAATCACACAAACATCTGCCATCTTTTTTGCCTCCATTGTCTCTGCCTTTTCAGCAGGCATCTTAATTTGATATTAGTTCATTTCATAAACACATTGAATTAAGTATAACTTAAATATAGCCCTTAATGCAATCTTTCCAAATAATAGTATTTATACTGGACAGCAGAACAAATGTTTGGTATTATCAAATTACTACGAAGGAGGCGGATTTCGTTATGGGGACAAAATTTGATACATATTGTGGGTTGTCATGTGAGGGTTTTGAGTTCAAAGAAAGCATGAACTGTGGTGGATGTATTGCAACGGAGGGTAATCCATTCCATGGAAAATGCGAAGTAGCAGAATGTGCCAAATCAAAAAACAGAAGATTTTGTGGAGAATGTGGAGATTTTCCATGTGATCTGTTGAAAAAATATTCTTACGATGCAGAGCATGGAGATAACGGTGCCAGAATAGAGAATTGCAAACGCATTAAGACAGAGCTTGTGGCAGAGGCACGTGTCGGCTTGAATCCACTTGGTGTTTGTGGTTTCAGTTGTGATCACTGTTTCATGGGTGAATGGTGCGGAGGCTGTCGCAGTAATTATAACTGTTGTTCATATGGAACATTATTTGAAGGAAACATCTGTCCAAATGTCAGCTGTGCTGCTCAAAAAGGTCTTGAAGGCTGCTATCAATGTGATGAATTGGATGGTTGTAAAAAAGGTTATTACAGTATCGAAACTGAGCATGATGCAAAGGCTTCAGCGCTCTTTATTCGTGAATATGGACCCGAAAAATCCAGACAGGCGCTAAAAAATATCATCAAGAAGGCGACAAACGGCGAAGATACATTAAAAAAAGCAGAAAGTGTCGAAGCTGCATTTGCTATATTAAAAGAAAACTTATAAGAAA
>CAZAQH010000061.1:0-12017 GCA_964487395.1 uncultured Lachnospiraceae bacterium
CGGAATAGCGCTCCGTTCCTTTGGAACGGATGCGCAGTTTTCGCGGAATATGCAACCATGAGCATTGCTGTGTTACGATCCAGTATGCTTAACGTCTTCGAATACATATTCAACACCTCACTTATATCCTTTCGAAACTCCGCGATATCCGCATACAGTTCTCGAAAATAGGGGGATTTCTGTTGAATTTCCCAAATTTTTGCTGGGTCATCAGAGCTAAGAAAATACAGCCACGCATCCAACTCTGTAATTATAGTTTGCGTATTTTTCTTAAAGAGGTCAAGAGCAATTATCACATTTTGATGCAAATGTTTAAGTGGCAATCCCGTATCGTATATTATGCCACCTTTATGTATCGCATTGTTTGGAAACTGATGAAACAATGATGTACTGTTTTCCATAATAACAATCGTATAGACTGTTTTTAAATCTTTGTAAGTGAAGTCTTTTTTTCGTTCGTTTTTTTCACGTGTATACTGACGAATCAGCAAATCTGCTCCATAACAGTCTATGCGTTCTCCCGGAAAATTATACGGGATTTTCTGCACTTCAATATTTGCCAATGAGTCATCTTCTAACTGTACCAGAATATCCATAATGATAAAAGAGCCTCCGTCCATGATACGTGTCGCATCATTGGGCAGTACACTTATAATTTTCATTTTCTTTTTCAAAACACTGCTTAAGAATAAAGACAAACGCTTCGGACATACCTCAGAATTTAAAACATGTTTAAAAAAAGAATCATACAAAATTTTAACTCCCCTGTTGCCAGTACAAAAATCCAAAAACTCCTGAAAATGATTTCAGGAGTTTTTTTTATCTACTTATTCAATATTCTTTACATAATCGCATTAATTATTATTCCGGCGACTACACCTATTCCATAAAGTAAACCGACAATCTTGATATTTTCCTTCTTATTATCATTCACACGGAACAGAACCAATAATCCCACTCCCGCTCCTACAAGCAGTCCCGCCATCATGGTTCCTATTTGCAATACGCCGTCCAAATATAACTGCGTAATTACAACAGATGCCGCACAGTTGGGTATTAATCCGATAAGTCCGGCTAAAAGTTCTCCAATAACCGGCTTATTAAGTACAAATTCAGCCAACACTTCTGTTCCCATTAATCCAATAACAATATTTAAAACGGCTGAAATCAGTAAAATAAAAACAAAAATTTTGATTGTGTGATTGAGTGCAGGTTTTAAGATTCCTTTTCCACAATGGCAATGTCCATGTTCGCAAAAATGATGTACATCTATTTCAATCTTTTTACCTTTGTTTCTTCTTGAACATACAAAATCAATTATAAATCCTGCCACCATACCAATTATCACTTTTATAAGCAATATCTTAAGTATCAATTGATAAGGAACTGCTTCCGATATCAAAACCGGCAGCATCTCATCTGATGTTGATAAAAAGATGGCAATCAAGGTTCCCATCGTGATAATTCTTCCTGCATACAGACTGGATGCTGCCGCTGAGAATCCACACTGTGGCATCATTCCAAGCACTGCTCCCCATAAAGGGCCTGTCTTACCGGAAGATTTCAATAATCCTTGTGCTTTGGCTCCCATTTTGTGTTCTACATATTCCATCAATAAATATGTTAAAAACAAAAATGGTAATAGCTTCACACTATCTAATAACGTATCAAGTAATGCATCTAAAATCATAATAAATCCTTTTCCACTATTCTATTCTCTTTACCGAATGTCATTTTATCATAGATACATTAAATAGGAAAGAATTTATTTTTGATATAATATTGTATTTTCCCACAAAATACAAGTAACGATGCTGCAAAAAGACCAATGATTCCTAAATATGAAAGGTTGTATTGATTATTTAGATACATAATCAATACAACCACTTGAACAACACCGGCATACATGACAGTCTTCTTTTTGAATTTTTTCTTTTCATCTTCATCAAGCGGTCTGTTGTGATGCTCAATCGGTGATAAAAACAATAAAATAATATTCGACATAATTAAAAAACAAACATATATATGTGGTTCTTTAATATTACTGTAGAATATTAAAATGCAAAATACATATACACATGAGAAAATATAGCAGCCTAATCGACTGTTCATATGTAACCCACCCGAATTACTTCGGATTGCCGTAAAAACAATTCCTATTACAATTAGTTCCAGCGGTAGATGCAGTATAATAGCAATAATAAAATACGATATATAATGTAAACATTTTAAAAGTAAACATTCTAAACCGTATGTATATATATCGGATTCTGCATTATCTATCACTTTTCTTTCTACTAACCATGTAACAATTTTCTCAATCATACTTTACTTAATTAACTTTTTAACATTAGCTGGCATTTTAGGCTCATAAGCAATACATAAGCAAGCAGAATTAGCCTCTTTTTTTGCAGTTGAGTAAATTGCATCTTTAAAAATATTGATTACCTTTTTTTCTTTTCCCATAGTCCAACTCCTTCCTTTGTTTGATTGTTATTTGCAATTCCTAAAAGATTCTCCTTTTACACCAATCCCCTTATAAATAAACAGAAACCATAGATGGCGTTCCCAATTAATTAACCATCTAGATAAACTTTTATCATAAAAAATGTCTAGTATACAAGCCCTATTGCACGACATACTATTTTTTTGCATGAAGTAACATTTTGTTCGAATTGTATGTAAGATTTAATCAATTTTAGCCAAAAAAAGTCGTTTGCTCTGATATATCTCTATAAGAAATATATCCTTAACAAACGACTTTATCTTTTTTACTATTTTATGAATTTAATAATATACTGCAAATAAATTTGTTAGCTTCATAGTTTAATTTCACTGAACCTTCATAATGTTCTACCGCTTTTTCCACATTCAAAAGACCAATGCCATGATTCTTTCCTTTTGTTGAAACCGGTTTGTTATAATTCCATTTTTTAATTTCTGCTGCAGAATTTTCTATTCTGACTGAAACCATTTGGTGAAATACCGATATTTTAATCAATATATATTTTTCTCCACTTACCGCTTGCTGTGCTTCTATGGCATTATCCAGCAGATTTCCAAATATTGTAGTAATATCAATCGGCTGCATAAACGATAAATCCACATTTTCGATTTCTGTTTGGCAATTGATATTATTCTGCTCGGCAATATTTATCTTATCCTTTAATAGAATATTTAAAATTGGAGAATTGGTAAACTGTGTCGGCACCAGGGGTTTTAATATATTACTGATGTCCTTTGTATAATTAACTGCATCTTCTACATTACTGCTTTGATAAAGTTCTTCTATTGTGCGAATATGTTTATTAACATCATGAAGAACGGATAATGATTCATGATATTTCTTTTCCTGTTCAACATAATAAGCAAATTGAATATCCGCTTGTTGTTCGTTTAATTCCAGTTCCATCTTCAGTTCGTTGTTTTCTTCTACATATTGTACGAAATAAAGAAAATACAGATTTGCGAATATGATACATCCCAAATTAATCAACAATAATAAATTGAACTCTTCTGTTTCAAGCACGGACACACTATACACAATAACAAAAATATTTAATAAACTGTAAAAAAACAGAACAAAGTATAATATTAATCGTAATGGTGAATATAAACGCTGTTCTTTTTTCGCCCATAGTCTGGACAAGAACACAAAGTAAAAGAACATAACGACAATTTTTGAAAATGTGACTTCTAAAAAGACAATCGTAACAGTTGATATTTGTTCCAATCCAATCTGACGTAATAAATAATCCATACAGACAGAACCCATTGCTTCTACCACCGTACAGATTACAATCATTAATTCTGTCTCCGTAATACGCTGTAATACTCTGACCTTGTCACTCGTAAATAAAAATCCAGCAAAAATTCCATATAATACCAACCAGCTGCTAAGATTTAATATTGGAATATGCAAGGAATTAATGCCTACAATCAAAAAAGTCGTTATCACTATAATAATCTGATATAAATATTTTGTTTTATATCTTTTTATGTACCTTGCTGTCATAAACCGGAATAAAATAATACTGATAATAAAACAGGATATTAAGTTAGCTGCCATAATCCAAATATTGTTTTCCATACTATTTGCTCCTTTGTATATACTCGTTTAAAGCATCTTTTATTGCCATTATTCTTTTTTGCGAAACCGGCAGTACAATATTATTCTGTAAATAGATATCAAATCCCTTAATTTTTTGTACCCATCCTAAATTAATCAAAAATCCTCTGCAAGGTACTTCAAATCCATATATTTTCATCTTCTTTTCAATTTCAGTCATTGTGTTTGATACTACATATACAGCATTCTTTGTATGAATATTTATTTTTCGGGTTGATTTTACATATTCAAAATAGGCTATATCATCTACCGGAATCTGTGCTATATATTTCTCTGTTATCACATCATTTTTGATCTCCTGCACATTGTAAAATTCAACTTTAATCTCCTGTTTCTCTGTTTCAATTATTTCATATACCAGATTCCCAAATTGTTCAAGAAAGTCCGATAATTGTATTGGTTTGGTCAAATAAGCAAATGCATGTGCTGTATTTAATGCCTGACTACAATATTCATGATAACTTGTTACATATACAATTTTTGTTTTGTGATTTCTTTTATATATTTCCTTCCCTGTTTCGATTCCATTCAGTTCTTTCATTGAAATATCAAGAAAAATAATATGAAAAAAACTTCCTGTCTTTATTAATTCTTCTCCAGATGAAAAGGTGGCAAGTTCATAAACCAGCTGCCTTTCCGTACAATATTTATTAATTAGATTACTTAAATTATTTCTTTCTTTTTCTTCATCATCACAAATCGCAATTCTCACTTTTATAACCCCCTGTTATATTTCGTCTTCTCTGCTCTTGACTGGTGAAATTCCAAATAATTTTTTATATGCACGGTGAAAGGAAGAGTATTCTTTAAACCCACACTCAAAGCACACCTGCGTTAATGCTTCTCCTTTTTGAATCAATTCTCTTGCATACAATAGTCTTTTGTTATTAATATAACTTCCAACTGTATATCCCGTTTCCTTTTTAAATTGCCGCATCATATAATATTTGGATAAATAAAATTGTTCTGCAAGTAAATCAATATTCAACTCTTCCGTTAAATGAGCATTAATATACTGAATTATCTCTACTATTTTTTTATTGCAATGCTCTGTATCTATGTAATAAAAAAGCCCATCTCCAATAGCCTTTTTAAGTAAAATCAAGAACTGAATCAGTAATGTTTTTTGAAATAATGCTTCTGCTGCATCATCTTTATGTTCCTGCTCCAACACCTCTTTCATTTGAGTAATCAATCGATTTATTGGATTTTTTTCTTTTCCTTTTAGACGAATGACATAGGAATATCGCTCTTTTGCTTCTAAAAAGCATTGATCCAGATGAAAGTGTTCTTTATCATATATTTTAAGATATTCCGGTGAAATATACATTACGATTCTCTCATAAGGAATGTTACTGCCAATTTTTACTTTATGAATATCGCCATGTCTTACAAGAATAATATCCTTTTCAATCAGTTCATATGATTTACCTTCTATTGTATAAGAGACATCTCCATTTAAAAAGAGAATAATTTTATCGAATTCATGATAATGATTATCAAATTCTCTGTCTTCCTGATCAATCAAATAGAACATTCGATAGTCATCATAAAGATATCCCTTTTTCTCATATTTTTCATCCAATACAGATTCAATCATAACACCGCTCCTATCTATATCTTTCATATAGTATACCGCATTTTTTGCAACATATAAAGCATGATATGTGAAGTTTTTGCTCTCTTAATTTAATAAAATGTATATATAATTTAAAAAATGGAGGTCAAAATATGGAGCAAATTTTTAATGCTATAAATAATGTTTTTAAATTTGTTACACCCGTATCAGATTTTTTCTGGGATTTTCCTACAAATTTTGAATGGTATGCAAATATTCCGATTCTTGGTAACTTTTCTCTTGCCATTATTTTACTGGTAGGTTCCGGAATATATTTTTCCATTCGTACCGGATTTATCCAGGTGACACATTTCAAAAAAGGCATCCAGCTGCTGGCGCAAAAGAAAAAAGTCGAAATAGGTATTTCTTCACTGGCTGCATTTTTCTTAAGTTCTGCCATGCGTGTAGGACCGGGTAATATTTTAGGAGTCACCGGTGCCATTGCTGTAGGCGGTCCCGGCGCACTGTTTTGGATGTGGGTATCTGCATTTTTCGGAATGTCTACTGCATATTCAGAAGCTGTGTTATCACAAATATTTAAAGTAAAAAAGAAGGATGAATTTGTTGGTGGTCTTCCTTTCTATGGAAAAAAATTATTAGGAAACAAATTATGGGCGGGCATTGCATTATCTGTTATGTACATTATTTATGCTATGTGTTGTCTGCCTGCTCAGGGATTTAATGTCGTATCTTCCATCGGACAAATGGCTGAAATCATTACAGGCAATACTGTTTTAACGACTTCTGTCTTTTATTTTGTTGTAGCCTTTATTCTAATAGCATTTACTGCTTATATCGCTTTTGGTGGAATAAAAAAAGTTACTAAAGTTACTGATAAAGCCGTTCCTGTTATGGCCGTTGTTTATATTTTGGTTGTACTATTATTAGTAATCCTTAATGTGAAAACTATCCCTTATTTCTTTGCTTCTGTTTTTGGTGGTGCATTTACTCCTCAGGCAATCTTTGGTGGTGTGTTCGGTACTGTTTTAGCCCAAGGCGTTAAGCGTGGATTAATGTCCAATGAAGCCGGTCAGGGTACTATCACTATGGCTGCCGCAGCTGCTGATTGTGATCATCCATGCGAACAGGGCTTTGTACAGTCAATTGGCGTATTTTTAGATACAATGGTTATTTGTACATTAACGGGATTTGTTGTTGTAATGGCTCATCTATGGACCGGAGCTACGTCAGAAACCTGGATGGCACTTGATCGTCTACCCAAGTTCTTAGCTTCAGCTGAATCATTAACACCCGGCACAGCATTAAATGGTATCGTAGCATTTTTATTAACGTTTTGTTTCTGTTTGTTTGCTTTTACCTGTCTGGTTGGAATGATTAGTTTTTCAGAAATTGCAGCGAACAGAATCAGTACTAAAAAATCATTTATTAATGTTATCCGTATTATCGGAATATTCATTGCTGCCTTTGGTATTCTTTGCTCACTTGCCGGTCTTGATTTAGGTAACCTCTGGGCAATATCTGATTTGGGAAATATTCTTATTGTATTTGCTAATATTCCTCTTTTATACATTGGTGCTAACTATGTATTCAAAGCAACGAAACATTATAAAGCACATGACGGAACCGCCTTTAATTCTAAAGTCATTGGAACTGACTGTGAATATTGGGATAAGAAAGGTACTTTTACTGAATAAATAATTATTTTCCCTGAATTTATTAAACTTCATTATTTTATTGTAAGTTTAATAATTCAAACGCAAAAAAATATAATTCAAACGATTAACAACGTACTCCTATTATACTGAATTATAATGTTAATGTTGATTAGCATTTTAAAAATAATATATGCATAACAACAAGTGTATAGAGAACCCCAAAATCGGTTTTACAATCGATTTTGGGGCTATTTTTTATTTGTCTTTATTTTCAAAAATCTTTTGCAAAGCTTCCACTGCATTCTTACATGGATACCAAAAGCTAAATTCAAAAACTCCTATGCAAAATATAAACCATAAGATATACCACCATAAATGAGTTGCATAAACTGCCAAACTATAAAAGCATAAAAAAATTATAATAAAAACGATCCATGAAAGAACTGTTTCTTTGGCTTTCAACTTGATGATTGTCTGATTATCTTCATCAACACTCGTACGAATCTCAAATTTGGGGGCAAAATTATTACGAACGTCATTATTAAGTCTTGCTAGTGGGGCCACTGAAATTCTATCTTGTTCTATTCGTCCAATAAAGATTTTTTTCTCATCATGTATCTGTTCCATTTTACGATTTTCAATTGTTATTTCTCTTATCTTCTTATATACTTCTTCCGGCTTCATGTTTGTCTTGATTGAACATCTGTAATATGGAAATATATTATATTTGATCATTATTATCTCCTGTTTTTTTGTTTTTAGATTCCATAGCTGCTTTCTTTATTTCTTCCATAGCTTCTTTGAATTTAACAGAAATCATACCGGGATTTCCTTTGATCATTTGATTTCTCCAAAAATCTTTTACGTGAGACAACTGGAATCTTCTCTCTTTGTGAATACCAAGCTTAATTCTTAATTCTGCAAGTTCTTCTCTTCTCTCTTCTGAAAGTTCAATCTTTGGCAGCATTTCCCGTAGACTTCTAAAGCGATTCTCAAGTCCTTCAATAATTTCCTCGGCTCGCTGACTTGTATTATCCTTCGTTTCACCTGCAAATGCGACAAGTACATCAAAGCGCTTTTGCATATGTACCAATTCTTCCTTGATTCTTTCCATTTTTACAAGTACATTGCGTAAATCCAGAGCAGTTTTAAAGGACAACGTAAAATCGGCCACAATATATAACGATATAATAAACGTAATATATCGAAGTGCTGTTGTCGGAATGGAAAAAACAAATCGTTCTATCGGACGATGAATAACATATGTCAAAAGAACGGTAAAAGCACCCCATGCAAGTGATGCCCCAAGACAAATATGACCCTGAAAATTAAATTTATCTTCTGAATAATCCCAATATCTGACTTTAAATAAAGCCTCCATGGTAACGCCGGTCACATATTCTAATGCTGTTGCTCCAATACATCCTGCTAAAAATGTCATTGGTAAATTCCCTCTAAATGGAATTGTCACAAACAACATAACAATGGCACCACATCCATATAACGGCAGAAATGGTCCTCGCATAAACCCTCTGTTAACCAGCTTTTTATCTTTAATCGAAACATATATCGATTCATAAACCCAGCCAATAAAACAATAAATAATAAAGAAAAAAATCCAATGTGTTACGGTATAATTCATATTTATACTTCCTCCTGACAGTTATCTATTCGTATTTAAGGATGATGATTCTGATTTTCCCTTTTTTCGTTTCCTCTTTGACTTTTGAAAAATCAAATTTACCATATCCACGAACGGTAATGCTTTCGCCTTCTTTTAAAAAATAACTGTTATTTCCCTGAGTTCTTCCGTTAACAAATACTTTTTTTGTCTGAAATAATTGTAAACTTTGATTCCTGCTTACATTATACATTTTTGATATTATAGCGTCAATTCGAAGAGATGATACGAGCAGTTCCTTCTCTATGGCTTCTTTTCCCTGTAAGGCTGTTTCCTCTGTTGTCTTTTCACACTTTACATGTGTATGTTTGACCTTGTCTAAATGTTCAATGATATAATCTGCTATCTTATCCTGGCAGAAAACATATGCCATTTTTCCTTCCAGAACGATATCGCCAATCGTACTGCGTTCAATACCAAGATTCATAATTGCACCCAAAAAATCCCTATGTGTAAAAGAATCTGCAAACTTTTCTATAAGTGGACACACCTTAATACAAGATATTGGATATTCTTCCGTATATCCTAATACTTCCTCCGAGCCAAAACGAATCATTTTTCTTTCGCATACATCATTTCCTCCATACATCGAAAATGAGATAAATGTGAGCTCCGATTGCATGGAATAAAATAAATCCTGCTGTGGCAAAGATAAGAATCCCGAAAAAGTATAAATATTATTCTGATATGAGCGTTGTGCCAAGTCCTTTAAATGTTTTTGAAGTAATATTTCTTCTTTATCCATCCATAATCTCCCATTAATAAAAAAAGGATACATATAAGCATTTATGCTTTCCGTATCCCTTTATAAACTATCTATTGTGAAAAATCAATTACCGGCACTTTAGGTGCTTTTGATGCCGCTATTGTCTTCGCATAAAGAACAGGTCCTTCGCCTTTATAATCGTTAAAATATTCTTTTTTTACAGTAGCAGTAACCTTAACCCATGACTTTTCAGGTAAATCCTTGGCACTATCATATTTACATGCAAATCCTAAAAATGCCATATCCTGTGCACAGCATGTCATCGCCATTCTGCCGGGAACAAAGAATCCATCCGGGAACTTTTTAGGCTTTAATACCATGCCAACATATTGAATTGTTTTGCCTTCATAACGCTCAATATGGTCTAGTGCATCTAAATACCATACACCATATCCTTTATTATCTAATTCAATGACATCAGCTTTTAAATCATATGGAAGTTCTTCCTCCATCATCTCATTTACTTCACCCTGTGAATCTTCAAATATGATTTCAGCCTGTTGATTAACTGCTTTTACATTTCTCTTATAAGATGATAATTCTTTAATACCATCGCAGCGGTTAAAAATAATCATTTCTGAATGTCTTACCATCTCTGCAACCATTGATTTCATATTTGTGTAAAACATAGGGAATGTTGATGCATCAATCGTCGTAATCTGTTGTTCCACGCTCCAATTAGATGGCAGTTTAACTTCCTTTGAATTCCACATTCCATTAAATTCAATAACAATTCGTTCGGGCTTGTATTTTTTTTCAAGTTCTTTTAAATGTTCTTCACTAAAATCTGCTTCTTCCTCTATAAGTTCTACTATAGTCCTGCTTTTCTTTAACAGACTTTCTTCGTATTCTGCTTCACCCTCTTCACATAATAAAAGCAATGTATTGCCTCTGGTCTGAAAATAAGGCTGTGCAAGCGTATATTTAATAAACTCTGTTTTTCCGCTTTCTAAAAAACCGTTGATAACATATACAGGTATCATATTCATTCCTCAATTCATTATTTCATAAATAATTTGTTTAAATTCTCTTCTACTAATTTAGAACCTATTACACAGATTTTACCGGTAACATCCGGTTTTCCGATTCGTACATCTGCCTCACCCGGTACATAATCAAAATAAATCCATTCCTTTGAATTACCGGATGGCACCATTCCCTTAGAACGAAGGACAAAGCCATATTCTTTTTCATCTTCCAGTTTATCAAGTATTGCCTTAATTTCACTTTCCGTGTAAGTCTGTGGTGTCTCAACTCCCCAGCTTGTAAATACATCATCTGCATGATGATGCTCATGGTCATGATCGTGACATCCGCAAGTACATCCTTCTCCATGGTCGTGATGATGCTCATGCTCATCATGATCGTAATGGCATTCATGTTCATCATGGTCGTGATGGTGATGGTGTTCGTGTTCGTCATGCATATCCATAACTTGAGCCATCAGTTCTTTTTCCAAATCCTTAGCGCCTTCAATCGTACTAAGAATATCTTTACCTTCCAAATCATCCCATGGTGTTGTGATTATAGTGGCTTTTTCATTATGCTCACGAATCATATTAACTGCCTGATTTAATTTATCTTCTTTCATGTTATCAGTTCTACTTAAGATAATTGTTCCGGCATGCTCAATCTGATTCACAAAAAATTCTCCAAAATTCTTAATGTACATTTTGCATTTGGTAGCATCAACAACTGCTACTGCACTGTTTAATGTTACATCCTCACCCATGTCCACATTTTGAACGGCTTTCATAACATCGGATAATTTACCTACACCGGATGGTTCAATCAAAATGCGTTCCGGGTGATACGTATCCATTACTTCTTTGAGTGAAGTACCAAAATCACCTACTAAAGAACAGCAAATGCAGCCGGAATTCATTTCCTTTATTTCAATTCCTGCTTCCTTCAAGAAACCGCCATCTACACCGATTTCTCCAAATTCATTTTCTATTAATACCACTTTATGCCCATTTAAGGCTTCTTTTAAAAGTTTTTTAATCAGGGTTGTTTTGCCGGCGCCCAAAAATCCGGATACAATATCAATTTTCGTCATGATTATCCTCATTTCTACGCATACATATGCGTTTCCATCTAAATCCATTTTACATTAATATATGATGCTCTTTTTTTAATTGATTGTCAACTTATGACAGGGGTATCTCTATCATGAAATTTTTATAAACTTTTTTTGTATTCATCTA
>CAZAQH010000062.1:0-11875 GCA_964487395.1 uncultured Lachnospiraceae bacterium
CATTGACTATAATTTTTCCATTACTAAAATTCAATGTAAGAACTGTGGCGTAAGTTTTAATGCTACGCGACAAAGAAATTGTCCAAACTGTGGTACACAATATGAAATTGTGGATGATGACTGGGTTGTTACAAAGATTGTGAAAAGATAAAAAAATTGAAATAGTGAATGAGTAAGACGAGGTAGAAAATGGAACTTTTTTTGCTCACTATGTTGGTAAGTGCAACAATTAATTCCGGTTTTTGAGCAGTCAACTTACTATGGTTGGCCACTTTTGAAGTTTAATTTAAAAATCACTTGCATTTTCCTGTAAAATATAATAATATAAACAAGCGTTAAAAAATGGCTCGTTGGTCAAGCGGTTAAGACGCCGCCCTCTCACGGCGGAATCAGGGGTTCGATTCCCCTACGAGCTGTTGACTGTTAGTGTAACAAGCGAACAGCCCAACCCGAAAGATTGCTTATTTACTGTTTACAGTAGATAAGCCATTTTTTTTCTAGTGAAATGCCAAAGAATGTGCTATAATAAATATAACAATTGTTGGGGTACAGAGTAAGTTGAGGGCAATGCCTATGAAGAAAAAAATTGCGTTACTGACCACGGGATGGTCGTATGAATATATATTTGCTGTAATGGATGGAATAAAAAAGGCAATTCAAGGCGAAGAAATTGACTTGTATTTATTTTTATGCTACGGCTATTATGATGAGACACCGGCCTTTAATCAGGGAGAATATAATATTTTTAACCTGATTGATTATAAGGATTTTGACGGTGTCATTTTATTTTCCAATATTTTCAACTCTCTTGAGGTGTTGGAACGTGAAAAGGCAAAAATTGAAGCATGTCATGTTCCGGCAGTCAGTCTGGAATATGAAGTGGATGGAATTGATTATGTAGGAACCGATAATTACAGTGGTATGCATGAGATGGTAGAGCATTTGATTGTAGATCATGGAGTAAAGGATTTTGCATATATAGGTGGTCCGGATGATAACTATGAGAGTTTAGAACGTCAGGGTGCTTTTATGGATGCCTTAAAAGAGCATCAAATTACACCTAAGGACGGAAGAATTACTTTGCATGGCAACTGGTCCTATAATTTTGCCTATGACGTGACAAGTGAAATGTTAAAAGATAAAGAGAATTTGCCGGAAGCGATTGTCTGCGTAAATGATGAAGGTGCTATTGCGGCAATTACCTGTCTGTACAAAAATGGATTATCCGTTCCACAGGATATTATGGTAGTCGGTTTTGATGATACGGAATCGGCAGCTGTATTTACTCCGTCCATTTCTACCGTAAATCGCAACTGGAATATACTTGGAGAAAATGCACTAATTCATTTACTTAAAATGATGCAGGGAGAACCAGTGGCACATAAGACTGTCCTGCCATCCAGTGCAGTAAAAAGAGAAAGCTGTGGCTGTGTAAGTGGTCCCAATCAGAATCAAAAGAATTATTGCATGAATAAATTTTATCTTCACCGAGTAACGCTTGCATTTAATGGACACGTTCGCCATATAGAAGAGAATTTTATTGAAATAGAAGATCCAAAGATATTATGGGAGAAGATACGTGAATTGTTTGCCATAGATCATGAATTTGAAGGCGAAAATTTCTGCATTGCAATGGAAAAGGATGTCATAGCCACAGAAATTGAATTGGGCGATATGCATAAGAAAACAGAAGGCTACAGCGATGAATTGCAAGTGATTGTTAATATTCAAAACGGAAAAGAAATGCCTTGTGGAACATTGAAAACAAAAGACTTGATACCGGAAGGAATGCATAGTAGCGAAAATAATGTTTTTATTTTTAATCCGTTTCATTATAGAGACACGACGCTTGGATATTTCGTCTGCAAGAATAACTTTGCATTAATAGATAATCGTTTTGGTTATGACTGGAGCAAGGGAATCAGTAACGGAATTACCAAATTCGGTGAAAATTATACATATGCACTGATGAACCGCAAGTTAAATGAACTATATATGTCAGATTCCATGACAGGTCTTTTGAATAGACTGGGATACAAACGGATGGGTTATTCCATGTTCCGTTATCAGAAAGCATTGAGACATAATATCGTGATTATTTTTGTTGATATCAATTCGCTTAAAGCAATTAATGATAATTTTGGACATTTACATGGGGATTTGGCAATCAAAACGGTTGCAGAAATTATTCAGAAATATTTTCCGGATGAATGGTTGAAAATACGTTATGGAGGCGATGAATTCTTACTGATTGGCAGTAATACGGATGAGGAACAAGTCAGTCAATTCTGTGCAGCTGCAGATAATGGTCTTACAAGACGTGGAGGAAGAATGAAACTGCCATATGAATTAACAATCAGCAGTGGTTATAAAATTATAGAATCAGACAGTGGATTATCATTAGATGAGGCAGTTAGTCAGGCTGACCAGATTATGTATGAACGGAAAATGAAATATTATAAAGAAAAAGGAATCAAACGATAATATCTTTATTTTTTCCTTATTTTCTCAATAAAATTTCCAAATTAAGTTGCTTTACGGTAAAAAAGGTGTTAAACTATATCTAATCTAAATATGATTACTAGATAGAGTGGACTTCCGGTCCACTCTTTTTACGCGTAAGGGTAGGAAGACAACTGAATAGAGGAAAGGAAAGGTGCATACATGTCAAAAAGTAAGACATATGAAGCGCAAACAGAAGAGATACTTCAGCCAATTGCAGAAGCCTGTGGTGTAGAGATATACGATGTGGAATATGTAAAAGAAGGAAGCGACTGGTATTTAAGAGCCTATATCGATAAGCCGGAAGGTGTTACGATAGATGACTGCGAGAATGTAAGCAGGGCACTTTCAGCAAAGATGGATGACAATGACTTTATTGAAGATGCGTATATTTTAGAAGTCAGCAGTCCGGGACTTGGCAGAGCATTAAAAAAAGAGAAACATTTTTTAAAAAGTATTGGGATGGAAGTTGAAGTGAAAACATACAAACCGATCGAAAAAGAAAAGCAGTTTGTTGGTATTCTGATATCTTATAAAGACGATACGATTACCATTAAAACAGATAAAAAGGAAATGAGTTTCAATAAATCGGAGGTAGCTTCCGTCAGACTTACATTTGATTTTTAGGTCCGGTAATCTTCGAAATACAACACAGATGGAAAGGAATAAAGACATGAACAAAGAATTAGTGGAAGCATTGGATGCGTTAGAGAAAGAAAAAGAGATTAGCAAAGAGACATTATTTGATGCAATTGAGAACTCTCTAATCACAGCATGCAAGAATCATTTTGGAAAAGCAGACAATGTAAAAGTTGAGATCAATAGAGAAACAGGTGACTTTTTATGTTATGCAGAGAAAACAGTAGTAGAGACAAAAGAAGAAGTTGAAGATGATTTATTACAGATTGCACTTGAGGATGCTGTTAAGGTGTCAAAAAAAGCAAAAGTTGGAGATTCTTTGAATGTAGAGATTAAATCAAAAGAATTTGGACGTATTGCAACACAGAATGCAAAAAATGTAATTTTACAGAAAATTAGAGAAGAAGAAAGAACTGTTATTTACAGTCAATATTTTGAAAAAGAAAAAGATGTAGTAACAGGAATTGTTCAAAGATATGTTGGTAAAAACATCAGCATTAATCTTGGAAAAGCAGATGCACTTTTAAATGAAAGTGAACAGGTAAAAGGCGAAGTATTTATGCCAACTGAAAGAATCAAGGTTTATATAGTAGAAGTTAAAAACACTCCTAAGGGACCAAGAATTCTTGTAAGCCGTACACATCCGGAACTTGTTAAGAGATTATTTGAATCAGAAGTAACAGAGATTAAAGATGGTACAGTTGAAATCAGAAGCATTGCCAGAGAAGCAGGAAGCAGAACAAAACTTGCAGTATGGTCTAACAACCCTAATGTAGATCCTGTTGGTGCTTGTGTAGGTATGAATGGTGCAAGAGTAAATTCCATTGTAGAAGAATTACGTGGTGAAAAAATAGATATCATTAACTGGGATGAGAATCCTGGTAATTTGATTCAAAATGCATTATCTCCGGCTAAGATAGTTGCAGTATTTGCAGATCCAGATGAAAAAACTGCAAAGGTTGTTGTACCGGATTATCAGTTATCACTTGCCATTGGTAAGGAAGGTCAGAATGCAAGATTAGCAGCCAGATTGACCGGATACAAAATAGATATTAAAAGTGAAACACAGGCAAAAGACGCGCCAGGCTTCCGTTATGAAGACTATATGGATGACTTTGATGGGGAAGAGTACGAAGAAGACAGCGTAGAAGATAACAATCAGGAAGAATAGAACCTGTAAAGAAGGAGTGATTGGGATGAATAAAAAAGTTCCTATGAGACAATGCGTAGGATGCGGCTGTATGAAAAACAAAAAAGAAATGATGCGTGTTTTAAAAATGGCAGAAGGTCCCATTATTCTTGATGCAACAGGAAAGAAGAACGGCAGAGGTGCATATCTTTGTATTTCAAAAGAGTGTCTGATGCAGGCCAAAAAGAATAAAGGTCTGGAACGTTCTTTTAAAATGAGTATTCCAAATGATGTTTATGAGAATTTGGAGAAGGAGTTTGACGAGATTGAATCAGAATAAGATTTTTTCTTTATTGGGTTTAGCAACCAAATCCCGGAATGTGGTAAGCGGTGAGTTTATGACAGAAAAGGCTGTAAAAAGTAAAGATGCAAAGCTGGTAATTGTTGGAGTGGATGCTTCGGACAATACCAAAAAACAATTTTCGGATATGTGTGAATTCTATCAGGTTCCATATTATGTATTCGGAACAAAAGAAGAATTAGGACACTATATGGGAAAAGAGATGCGGGCGTCTTTGGCGATTACGGATGCCGGGTTTTCAAAATCCTTAATCAAATTATTGGAAGAGTCAAACAGTTAACGGAGGTAGTTAAGTAGAATGGCAAAAATGAAAGTATATGAACTTGCAAAAGAACTAGAAATACAAAGTAAGGATGTGATTTCCTTCTTACAGGAAAAGGGCGTGGAAGTAAAAGCCGCCCAAAGTTCTGTAGAAGATGAACATATTGCACTGGTTAAAAAGAAATTTACAAAATCAGAAAAAGCAGAAGAAAAGAAAGCAGCTCCTGCTAAGAAGAGTGCATCAAAAGAAGAAACTGCTGTAAAGAAAGAAGCACCCAAAAAGGCAGAACCGGAAGAAACAAAACCGGAAACTGATAAAAATGCAGAGGAACCCAAAAAGAAGAAAAATATTATTTTTGTTAGTAATCCGCATAATTCCAAGATGCCTATGGGAGCAAGAAACAACATGCCAGCCGGCAATGCAAAAAATGGGAATGCACAGGGTGCATCCTATCAGAAACCGATTCAGCTTGGTCCTAATCAAATGATTAACAAAGCAACCGGCAAGATAATGGAAAAACTTCCTCCAAAAGAAGAAGCAAAAGCAGAGACAGCAGAAACTGTAGAAACACAGGCACCTGTTGAAAATAAAGCACCTGTTGTAAGCCCGACTGTAAATGAACATCCACAGACAGAAAGAGCAAATAGCAACTATCAGGGTAATAGACCACAGGGTGGCAGCAATTATCAGGGCAATCGTCCACAGGGACAGAACAGTAATTATCAGGGTAATAGACCACAGGGTGGCAATAATTATCAGGGTAATCGTCCACAGGGACAGAATAGTAATTATCAGGGTAATAGACCACAGGGTGGCAGCAATTACCAGGGCAACCGCCCACAGGGTGCGGGCAGTAATTACCAAGGCAATCGTCCACAGGGACAGAGTAGCAATTACCAGGGTAATCGTCCACAGGGAACGGGTAACTATCAACAGAGACCGGCAGGAGACAGACCATATGCACAGAGACAAGGTGATGGTTCACAAAACAGAACAGGCGGTTACAACAGACCGGCAGGTAGCACTTACCAGGGCAACAGACCTGCAGGCCAGGGTCAGGGTAATTATCAAAATAATCGTGGCGGTTACCAGGGTGGCGGCAATAGCCAGGGTAATAACCGTTTTGGCAACAATAATTTCGGCGGTCAGGGAAGAAATGACAGACCGGATAATCGATTCAAAAAAGATACGGGTACCAAGAGCTTTGGCGATGAACCAATCATCACAAAGACAGATAAACAGCGTGAAGAACAGAGAAGATTAAATCAGACTAAGGATAAACGCTCCAAAAAAGATGCGATTTATGAAGATGGCGATTTAAAAAACAAAAATAAAGCAGGACGTTTCATTAAACCGGAGAAGAAAGAAGAAGTAATTGAAGAAATCAAAGTAATTACACTTCCGGAAGTTCTTACTATTAAAGAACTTGCTGAAAAAATGAAATTACAGCCATCTGCTATTGTAAAGAAGTTATTTTTACAGGGTCAGGTTGTTACAGTTAATCAGGAAATTTCTTATGAAGATGCAGAAAATATCGCAATTGAATATGATATTATGTGTGAGAAAGAAGTTCAGATTGACGTAATCGAAGAACTTTTAAAAGAAGATGAAGAAGCCGAGACAGATATGGTTGAAAGAGCACCTGTAATCTGTGTTATGGGTCACGTTGATCATGGTAAAACTTCACTTTTGGATGCAATTCGTAAGACGAATGTAACAGATAGAGAAGCAGGCGGTATTACACAGGCAATTGGTGCTTACACAGTTAATGCTAACGGACATCAGATTACATTCCTTGATACACCGGGACATGAGGCATTTACAGCAATGCGTATGCGTGGCGCGAATGCTACCGATATTGCTATTTTAGTTGTTGCTGCTGATGATGGTGTTATGCCTCAGACAGTAGAAGCAATCAATCATGCGAAAGCGGCTGAAATTGAAATTATTGTTGCAGTTAACAAGATTGATAAACCAAATGCCAACATTGATAAAGTAAAACAGGAACTTGCTGAATATGAACTTATCCCAGAAGATTGGGGTGGTAAAACAATATTTGCACCTGTATCAGCAAAGAGTGGTGAAGGAATCAAAGAACTTTTGGATATGGTATTATTAACCGCTGATATTTTAGAGTTAAAAGCAAATCCTAAGAGAAAAGCCAGAGGACTTGTAATAGAAGCAGAACTTGATAAGGGACGCGGACCTGTTGCAACGGTTCTTGTACAAAAAGGTACTCTGCATGTAGGTGATTTTATTTCGGCAGGTGCATGTCATGGTAAAGTGAGAGCCATGGTAGATGATAAGGGCAGACGAGTAAAAGATGCCGGACCATCTGTACCAGTTGAAATTCTTGGTTTAAATGATGTCCCAAATGCAGGCGAAGTATTTATAGCACATGAAAATGACAAAACAGCCAAATCCTTTGCAGATACATTTGTTGCTCAGAATAAGGTTAAAAAACTTGATGAAACAAAAGCTAAAATGTCACTTGATGATTTATTCAGCCAGATTCAGGAAGGCAATTTAAAGGAACTTAATCTTATTGTTAAAGCAGATGTTCAGGGTAGTGTAGAAGCAGTAAAACAGAGCCTTACAAAATTATCCAATGAAGAAGTAATTGTTAAGTGTATTCACGGTGGTGTTGGTGCCATTAATGAATCTGATGTTACTTTAGCAGCAGCATCTTCTGCAATTATTATCGGATTTAATGTTCGTCCTGATGCAACAGCAAAAGATACTGCAGAGCATGAAGGCGTAGATATCAGATTATACAAAGTTATTTATCAGGCAATTGATGATGTAGAAGCTGCAATGAAGGGAATGCTTGATCCTGTATTTGAAGAAAAAGTAATCGGTCATGCAGAGGTAAGACAGATATTCAAAGCATCTGCAGTCGGAAATATTGCTGGTTCCTATGTTCTGGATGGTACTTTCACAAGAGGATGCAAGGTTAGAGTTACAAGAGAAGGAGAACTAATCTTTGAAGGTGAGTTAGCATCTCTTAAGAGATTCAAAGACGATGTAAAAGAAGTTAAATCTGGATTCGAATGCGGTCTGGTATTTGACGGATTTGACCAAATGCAGGAACTCGATATTGTAGAAGCATATATTATGGTTGAGGTTCCAAGGTAGAAAAGGAAGACAGCATGCGTAAAAATAGTGTAAAGAATACAAGGATTAATGGCGAGGTACAAAAAGAACTTGCTCAGATTATCCGTGGTGAGATTAAAGACCCACGCATTAATCCAATGACATCAGTTGTGGCAGTTGAAGTAGCACCTGATTTAAAAAACTGCAAGGCATATATCAGTGTACTGGGAGATCAAAAATCAGTAGATGATACACTTGCAGGACTTAATTCAGCTGTTGGCTTTATTAAAAGCAGACTTGCTAAAACAATTAATCTGCGTAATACACCGGAAATTCATTTTATTATGGACCAGTCGATTGCATATGGTGTGAATATGTCTAAGAAAATCGCGGATGTAAACAAGGATTTAAAAGAGAGAGATAGTGAAGAGTAAATGAAAAAAATATTAGATGAAGTGAAAAACGCACAGTCAATTGCCATCAGTGGTCATATAAGACCTGATGGTGACTGCGTGGGCTCATGCCTTGCATTATACCTTTATTTAAAAAAGACAGTGCCAAATGCAACGGTAACAGTCTTTTTGGAAAAAACAAGAAGTATATTTGACTGTATAAGTGGCATATCTGAAATTCAGAATGCGGAAGACAATAAAGAAACATATGATGTTTTTTGTGCACTTGACTGCAATGAAGAACGTTTGGGAAGTGCTGCTGAAATTTTCAGAAGAGCTAAGAAGAAAATAAATATCGATCACCATATCAGTAATCAGGGATGTGGAGATGTAAATTATATTTTCCCAGAGGCCAGTTCTACCAGTGAACTTATTTATGAACTGCTTGATTCGTCTTATTTGGATACGGAGATTGCGAAGGCTCTATACATTGGAATAATTCATGACACAGGAGTATTTCAGTATTCCAATACTTCCAAAACAACATTAAATATTGCAGCAGAATTAATTTCTTATGGTTTTGATTTTCCAACACTGATAGACGAGACATTTTATGAAAAAAGCTACGTACAGACTCAAATACTTGGAAGAGCATTATTAGAAAGCATGTTATTCCAAAACGGAAGCTGCATCGTAAGTACGGTTGATAGAAAAATGATGAATTTTTACGGCGTAGAGCCGGCAGATTTGGACGGTATTGTAAATCAACTGCGTTATACAAAAGGTGTGGAATGTGCAATCTTTTTATATGAATCGGATTTTCAAAGTTATAAGGTCAGTATGCGTTCCGGAGGCAACATTGATGTAGCAGCAATTGCACAGTATTTTGGTGGTGGCGGACATAAAAGAGCTGCTGGATGTACAATTAACGGAACCGTTCATGATGTAATTAACAACTTATCCATACAAATTGAAAAACAGACTGAGAATGGGCAGGAATGATAAACGGAATAATAAATATTTATAAAGAACAAGGATTCACCTCTTTTGATGTAATTGCAAAGCTGCGTGGAATCCTCAAACAGAAAAAAATAGGTCATACAGGAACACTTGATCCCGATGCGGTTGGAGTCCTGCCTGTATGTCTTGGCTCTGCCACAAAACTTTGCGATGTGCTCACTGATAAAACAAAAGAGTATGTCGCAGAATTTATATTGGGGAAAACAACAGACACACAGGATATATCAGGCACTGTGTTGGAGGAACACCCGGTTAATTGTACACAAGAACAGATAAAAGAATGCGTAATGGGGTTTACCGGCTTGCAGAGTCAGATACCACCGATGTATTCAGCTATCAAAGTTAACGGAAAAAAACTTTATGAGCTTGCAAGAGAAGGCAAAGAAGTAGAACGTAAAGCCAGAGAGATTACAATTTATGAAATTGAGATACTCAAATTAGTAATTCCCAATATTAAAATTCGAGTAAAATGTTCCAAAGGGACATACATACGTACATTATGCCATGATATAGGTCAGAGACTAAATTGTGGTGCAGTCATGACTTCATTGGAGCGTACCCAGTCAGGTATGTTTACCAAGGAAAAGGCGCTTACCCTAAAACAGGTGGAAGAACTTAGAGATAGTGGTGAACTGTTACAGCATATTTTACCGGTAGATTTTGTGTTTATGGGCTATCCGGAAGTGATTGCTACAGACGAGACACTTAAAAAGGTAATGAACGGTAATCTTGTTTTAAAAAGGGAATGGACGCAAATTAATGATGATACAGATGGTGCATTATATCGAATTTACAAACAGGAAGATAACCAAAAAACATTTTTAGCGTTATATGAATATTGTGTTGAAAAAAAAGGTTTTAAACCGAACAAGATGTTTTGGAGCAGGAAGGATAACGATGCAGATTATAACCGGTCTAACAAAGATATCATTACAAACTGAAAAAAAGAGTGCCATTGCAATTGGTAAATTTGATGGTATCCATATTGGACATAAAAAACTGCTTGCTGAAATTATAGAAGCTAAAAAAAATGGGATGGAAGCGATAGTATTTACCTTTGATCCGTCACCGGAAGAACTCTTTCAAAATATCACCTTACCCGTTCTTGATACCAAAGAAGAAAAAAGAAGTAAATTTGAAAAAATGGGCGTAGACTATTTGATTGAATTCCCACTTACCTTTGAGACAGCAGCCATTTCGCCACAAGACTTTATGCAGAATATTTTATATAAACAACTGCATGCTGGTCTTGTCGTTTCAGGCACGGACCTTTCCTTTGGAAATCAGGGAAAAGGAAATTCTGCGATGCTTAAACAGTTCGCGGGAGAAAATGGATTCATTTATAGGATGATTGAAAAAGTCTGTGTTAATGGAAAAGAAGTAAGTTCTACCCGTATCAGAGAAGCTGTCGAAAATGGTTTTATGGAAGAAGTATCCTCCATGCTGGGTGAATCTTATGGAATAAGTGGAACTATAGTACATGGCAATCACCTGGGACATTCCCTGGACATGCCAACAGTCAATGTGATTCCGGAGGAAAATAAGCTTTTACCACCAAGAGGCGTGTATGCCACGATATCGGAAACACAGGGCAGTGCATATTATGGTGTTACAAACATTGGCTATAAACCAACCGTCAGCAGTAAAAAGGTACTTGGAGTAGAAACATATCTATATGACTTTACAGGGGATTTGTATGGCGAAAACATACAAACAAAGCTCCTTCATTTTATGCGTCCGGAACAACGTTTCACCAATATCGAAGCATTAAAAGAACAGTTAAGCCGAGACAGAGAGAATGGACGAAAATACTATTGACTTATCATCAAAATGATGATAACATGGCAATAGAAAAGAAGGGGAGGACAGAAAAATGAGAAAAGTATTAATCGTAGTTGATATGCAAAATGATTTTATTACTGGTTCTTTGGGGTCTAAAGATGCAGAAGTAGTCGTACCTTGTGTGAAAGAAAAAATAAATAATTATAACAATATGGTCAATCCAATTATAGTTTTTACGCAGGATACACATACAGAGAATTATTTAGATACATCTGAAGGGAAAAACCTTCCGGTAATACACTGTATCAAGGACACAACTGGATGGCAAATTGTAGATGAATTATTTGATAAAGCAAAAGGTCACAAGGCAGTAATTAAAAATACATTTGGATATTTGGATTGGAAAGCAGTGTTTACAGAAGAAGTTCTAGCAGATTTAGAAAGTGGTAATGCGACAATCGAAATAATCGGTGTATGTACAGATATTTGTGTAGTATCGAATGCGTTAATTTTAAAAGCAATATTTCCAGAAACACAAGTTGTTGTAGATATAAGCTGTTGTGCAGCAACAACACAAGAAAAACAAAAAGCGACGATAGCGGTTTTAGAAAGCTGTCAAGTTTTCGTAACAAATAAAAACTAAAATAGGCTCTCGGAATCTTGAGCCTGCCGACTAAGATTCAACAGTCGGTTGA
>CAZAQH010000063.1:0-11661 GCA_964487395.1 uncultured Lachnospiraceae bacterium
AAGAATATTGACCGGATCCAAACTTTTTGCCTTGCAATATCCCATCAAAAGTTCTTTTCCTTTTACAATATTTTCATCCTTGAATTCATTTTTAAACCACTGGTTAATCTTATTTTTGGCCTGTGTGCTTTTAGCAACCTTTAACCAGTCACGGCTTGGGCCTTTAGAGTTCTGAGAGGTAATAACCTCCACTCTGTCTCCATTGCAAATCTGATAATCAATCGTAACAAGCTTGCCATTCACACGGGCACCTACCATCTTATTGCCAACAGCACTATGAATACTGTATGCAAAATCAATTGGGGTAGAACCTGCCGGTAAATTCTTTACTTCTCCCGTCGGAGTAAAGCAATAAACACTATCTGAGAATAAATCTAAATCACTTTTCAGTAAATTCAAAAATTCCTTATTGTCAGACATATCCTTCTGCCATTCCAGAATCTGTCTGAGCCAGGATAACTTCTCTTCTTCCTGTGCTTCTACTTTTTTGCCATCAGAGGCTTCTTTATACTTCCAGTGGGCAGCAATACCATACTCTGCTGCTTTATGCATTTCAAAGGTACGTATCTGAATTTCAAATGGCTGACCCGAGTTACCAATCAATGTGGTATGAAGTGACTGATACATATTTTCCTTTGGCATTGCAATATAATCTTTAAATCTACCCGGTATTGGCTTATACATTTCATGAATTACGCCAAGTGTCGCATAACAGTCCTTTACAGAGTCTACTATAATACGGACGGCAAATAAATCATAAATCTGATCTATTGTCTTATCCTGATTTTTCATCTTCTTATAGATACTGAAGAAATGCTTTACACGTCCATCAATCTGTGCCGTAATACCGGCATTGCTTATATGTTCACTAACTTCTTCTACTATCTTTTGAATATACTGTTCCCGTTCACTTTTTCTGGCTGAAATCTTCTCTACCAAATCATAATAAACATCCGGCTGTAAGTATTTTAAAGATAAATCATCCAATTCAACCTTGATTTTCGATATACCAAGTCGTTGTGCAATAGGACTATAGATATCAAGAGTCTCTCTCGCTATTCTTTGCTGTTTTTCCGGTGGCATATGTTTTAGGGTACGCATATTACGCAGTCTATCAGCAAGTTTAATTAAGATAACTCTAATATCCTTTGCCATAGCAAGAAACATTTTTCTTAAATTTTCAGCCTGTAATTCTACTTTATCTGCTGATTTATCCTGGCTTTCGCCTGTAAGTTGTAATTGCTGTAATTTAGTAACACCATCAACAAGCAGTGCAACATCACTACCAAACTGCTCCTTAATCTCATCAATTGTCATAATGGTATCTTCTACTACATCATGTAATAATCCTGCAGCAATAGTCTCTTTATCCATCTCTAAATCCGCTAAAATAATAGCTACATAAAGTGGATGAATAATATATGGTTCCCCAGATTTACGTACTTGATCCTTATGGGCTTCATATGCTATATGATATGCTTTGTTTATTAACGAAATATCATCAGAAGGATGATATTTTTTAACACGCGAAATAAGGTCGTCATAAAGTTCCTCAGGACTTAAATATTCCTTCAGTGCTTCAATGCGGCCATAATCTAATATAATTTTATCTTTTTTCTTGTCATCTTTTATCGCGTTTTCATTATCCATATCTGGCTCCTGATTGTTCGCATTTGTGCTAAATTATTTCCCCGAATAAATAATTGCGGAATCCAAACGATATCCCTTGATTTTATCACGTCCATTAAGTCCTGCAAGTTCCATTAATACAACAACTCCTACTACTTCTCCACCAAGTGATTCTACAAGTTTAATCATTGCCTGTGTTGTTCCGCCGGTTGCAATCAAGTCATCCACAATCAAAACCTTCTGTCCCGGTTTAATGGAATCCTTATGCATTTCTATAGTTGCTGAACCATATTCAAGTTCATAGCTCATTTCTACTGTCTCACATGGAAGCTTACCTTTTTTTCTTATCAATACAAATGGTTTATGTGTATTGTAGGCAATGGGTGTACCAAAAATAAATCCTCTTGATTCTGCACCAACTACAACATCATAATCCACATCTTCAACAAGTTTCTGCATTGTATCTATTGCCAGTGTTAAACCATCTGCATCCTGTAAAACGCTGGTAACATCTCTAAAAATTATTCCTTCTTCCGGGAAATCCGGTATACTTCTAACATATTCCTCTAATTTCTTCATTTGAATATACTTCCTTTCACAAAAAACTATTTTTAATTATATCTTTATTTGAAATTTAAGTCAATTCAGTTCTGGAACTGACTGTGGTAAAGTTGTGAATAGAATCCATTCCGTTTTACTAAAAATTCATGTTTACCTTGTTCTAATATTTTGCCATCTTTCATAACCAGAATAATATCTGCGTTTTGTATGGTAGAAAGTCTATGTGCTACGATAAAACTGGTACGCCCTTCCATTAATTTTGAAAAAGCCTGTTGAATTTTAATTTCTGTTCTGGTATCAATGGAAGACGTTGCTTCATCTAAGATCAGCATCGGTGGCATTGATAACATAATTCGTGTAATACACAGTAACTGTTTTTGTCCCTGTGATAAAATTCCTCCGTCCTCTCCTATTACCGTGTTATATCCATTTGGAAGACGTTTGATAAAAGAATGGGAATGTGCCGCTTTAGATGCATTTATAACTTCCTCCATGGTAGCATCTTCTTTTCCCATCTTGATATTATTTAATATCGTATCATTTTTTAACCAGGTCTCCTGAAGTACCATTCCATACTTCTGGCGAAGTGTAGTCCTTGTCATATTCTTAATATCATGACCATCTATTGTTATCTTTCCGGAATCAACATCATAGAAACGCATCAAAAGATTAATAAACGTTGTCTTTCCACAACCTGTTGGTCCAACAATCGCTACGGTCTGCCCCGGTTCTACTTCAAGTGAAAAATGTTCAATTAACGGTTTTTCTTTGTTATATGAAAAAAATACATCCTCACATGTTACTTTTCCCTGAATTTCTTCATTATCTAAAGTTTGGGCACAATCCTTTATTTCCTCTTTTTCTTCAATAAATTCAAATATTCTTGATGCACATGCCAGTGCATTCTGTAATTCTGTTATTACACCTGAAATCTCATTAAATGGTTTGGTATATTGACTGGCATAATTTAAGAAACACGATAATGCACCAACACTCATAGTTCCACCTATAACGCCAAATGCTCCTGTCAATGCGACAAGTGCATAAATAACAGCATTAACAAAACGGGTGCAGGGATTCGTAAGCGATGAATAAAAAATGGCTTTTAAGGAACAATCCTTTAAACGTGTATTTATTTCATCAAACTCTCGTATTGCTTCCGTCTCATGTCCAAAGGCTTTTACCACCTTTTCATTACCAATCATTTCATCAATATAAGCTGTTTCTTCACCTCTGGTCTTTGACTGTTCCATAAACATGGAATATGTCTTTCTTGCAATAAAATTAGCAACAAGCAATGATAATGGTGTAAGACACACTACAAGAATTGCGATTTTTTTATTAATCGTCAACATGAATATCAATGTTCCGAGTATCGTAACAATGCCAGTAAATAATTGTGAAAATCCCATTAAAAGTCCATCGGCAAATTGATCTACATCAGAAATAATCCTGCTTACCACTTCTCCATATGGATGCTCATCCAGATATTTTAATGGCAGTTTCTGAATCTTTACAAATGCTTCATCACGAATATCTCTTACTACCTGATATGTGACTTTATTATTAATAACACTCATCAACCACTGTGCAAGTGCCGTAAATCCAACCACAATAATACTCTGTATTAATATTTCTAAAATATAAGCAAACCGAACCTTGTCATACACAATTCCATCAATCGCTCTTCCTATCAATGTTGGAACATACAGAGAAAGAATGACACTAATTAATGCAAGTAAAATTGAGGCACTCATCAAAAGACTGTACTTCTTTAAATATTTAAGCACTTTTTTTAATGTCTTCATTATGAAACCACCTCCTTTTTAAACTGTGAATCATAAATTTCTTTATACACTTCACAATTTAAAAGTAATTCTTCGTGTGTTCCTTTTCCAACAACCTTACCATCATCCAATACAAGAATAAAATCAGCATATTGTATGGATGATGTCCTTTGAGATACCATAATAACGGTAGGCTTGTATGAAAGATTGCGAATTTCCTTACGTAATGCTGCATCTGTTGCAAAATCAAGTGCAGAGGAACTATCGTCCAATATAAGTATCTCCGGTTTTTTAACAAGTGCTCTTGCAATGGATAATCTTTGCTTCTGACCACCCGATAAATTTCTTCCACTCTGTTCTATAAAAGCACCCAATCCGCCTTTTTTATCTATTATTTCTTTTGACTGGGATATTTTAACAGCCTCCATACATTCCGTATCTGTCGCATCTTCTTTTCCCCACTTTAAATTGTCCTGAATGGAACCATGAAAAAGAACTGCTTTCTGCATAACAATTCCAATCATTTTACGCAGTTTCACTGTCGGAATATCTTTAACATTAATTCCTTTAATCAGGACTTCTCCCCTTGTTGCATCATAAAAACGTGGTATCAAATGAACAAGTGATGATTTACCACACCCGGTCCCCCCGATAATACCTACTGTCTGGCCTTTTTTTATAGAAAAACTAATATCACTTAAGGATTCCTCGGCTCCTCCTGCATAAGTAAGACCAACATTTTTAAATGTAATAATATCCTGCTCTGTATTACCACACTGTTCAAATATATTTTTTTCATTTGGTTCTTTCATACTGGACTGAATATCAAAAACCTCTGCAATTCGATTGCCACAAGCAAGTGATTTATTAATAGTAATAATTAAATTAGCAAGTTTCACAAGTTCAACTAATATCTGTGACATATAATTATATAAGGCCACCACCTGACCCTGTGTAAGAATACCATTCGACACTTCTACTGCACCGGTATATATTAATACAGCAATTGCAATATTAATTAATACATATGTTAAAGGATTCATAAGTGCTGAAATAAATGCTGATTTTTTCTGTTCTTTTAACAGTCCACTGTTTTTTTTCTGAAAGTTCTCTTTTTCCTCTTCTTCTTTGCAAAATGCTCTTATTACTCTGACACCGGTAAGGTTTTCGCGTGTTGATAGTAAAACATCATCTAATTTACCCTGTACCTTTTTTAACATCGGAATATTAAGTGCCATAATGCCAAACACTACAATCGCAAGCCCTATAATAGCAAAAACAAAAACTAATGCTGCTTTTACATTAATGGTAAATGCCATAATCATGGCTCCAAATACGATAAATGGAGAACGCAGGAATAGACGCAGGAACATATTCACACCTGTCTGCGCCTGATTCACATCGCTTGTCATTCTCGTTATCATGGTAGATGTCCCTAACGTATCAATTTCTGTATAAGAAAGACCCATTAAATGTTTAAACAGTGAATGACGTAAATTAGTTGCAAAACAAACCGCTGCCTTAGCCGCAAAAAACTGCGCTGTCACAGAACAAATCAGTCCTATCAATCCAAGTACAATTAAAATTGTACATTCTCGATAAATCAGTCCTCTATCTGCCCCTGCAATTCCATTATCAATAAGACTTGCCATTACAATTGGTACAAGCAGTTCAAATGACGCCTCCAGCATTTTGAATAACGGTGCAAGAAAACATTCTTTTTTATAGTCCTTTAAATAAACCAGTAATCTCTTCATGCTAAATTCCTTTCAACCATGCAGTTCTAATTCTTTCCATAAAAAAGGATTGCCAAATCACATAAGTAAAAACATTATGCAACAAACAATCCCTTGTATTCTAATGCAAACTGTTATTTTTCTTCAAGTATTCTATATACTGTTCTCCATTGATAGGTTTTGAAAAATAATAGCCCTGTAAATAATTAACACCCTGATTTGATAAAAGTTCAACCTGTTCCTTTGTCTCTACACCTTCTGCAACTATTTTCATGCCCAATTGCAAAATCATATTGATACTATTGCTTAAAATAACTCTTGCTTCTTCTCCACCTTCTTCAAAACATGGCCATAACAAGCTTTTATCTAATTTAATGACATCATAATTCCCATCCGCCATCTTTGCAAGATTAGAATAACCAGTTCCAAAATCATCAAGTGAAAATCCACATCCAAGTTCAGAAAGCTTTTTCATATTATTTTTCAGTTTATCACCAGCTTCTATTGCGGCCGTCTCAGTTATTTCAAGGTTCATAAATGATGGGGAAATATTGAATTTATCCATACATTCCTTAAGCTGTTTAACAATATCTTTATCTGTACCCTGAATTCCCGAAAGATTTACTTCAATATAATGAACTCCCTTATGTTCAAGCTGATTCGTTTGAGCAAATTGACAGACCTTTTCAAATACAGTTCTTCCAAGTTCTTTAATCATTCCTTTTTTTTCTGCAATTGGAATGAACAATTCCGGAGATATAAATCCCAATGTCTTCGTATCCTTTAATCTTACCAATGCCTCTGCAGATGTAAACGATTTTATTTTCACATCATAAATAGGTTGATAAAAGACCTTAAAGCCATCATTTTGAATGGCATCTTCTAATACTCTCACAATATCTTCATAATATTGGAACTGTTTAATAAAAGAATCATTGATATATAAAATATTACTTTCTTCATTTTCATTTATATAATCCACTCGTACATAATCGAGAATATCATTAATCTCATCACACGTTTTTGCATATCTTGGAATTTCAAGTACAAAAGCAATATACTTTGGATACATTTCAATATCCTTTGCTCTATATTCAAATTCCCATTTAGAAATTTTTTCAATAAAATTAGATGCTTTTTCTCTATTTGTAAACAAAAGAGAAAGAATTTTACTTCTGGAATGATAAATTCGTTCCCCTGTAATAGTTTCTATATAATCAGCCATAGTTTTAAGAACATCATAAACACCTGCATGCCCTAATATATTCTGTAAATACTCCATATCCTTTAACAGAATATTAACCATAAAGAATTCTTTTTTTCCTTCTGTCAATTCTTCTGTAACAAGATGGAATGCTCTTCTATTTAATGTTCCTGTTGCAACATCAAGATACTCCTTAGGGTTTTCAAAGGAAAGATAGATAAAAAGAACCATCAGCATATTTCCAAGCGAAGACATAAGGGCTGTTGGATTAAACATCTGATAGCCAGCTACCCCAATCCAAATAAAAACACCAAGATTAATGGAACGTCTTGTATCTACTGATAAATGACATGATTTTCTGTTAACCTGTATTAAAATAAGCGTTACATATACCGCCGCGGAAACATACACCGTATTGGGCATAGGTCCATACGAATAATATACCCCATAGGAAACATGATAATATATCGGTGCAAAAACAACCATACAAACCGCAAATAATAATGGCAGCACACGAGGTAACAAATCTTTAAACTTAAAACGCTTTTGCCCATTGTCCAAAAAGCAAACATATAAGTACAAACTAAATGCAAGTAAATTAAGTGAACCAACAAAAATCTGATGATAAAGCCGTAAAAGCCCCCCTGATATTCTCCAATAATTATTTAATGCATAAACAGTTGCCATATCCGCAATCAAATTAATAATTGAAGTCACCAGAAAAACAAAAAAACATTTTGTCGATAATAATGGTAATTTCTTATTTTTCAAATAATTAATCAGCAAAATAAGAATAACCATTATTGATGCTATTTGGTATTTAAAATCATATATCACCATTCTCGTTGCCCCATCTTTCCCTTATATTTATAATATGTATTCAACGATACTTTTACTATAATCGAATGGAAAATACCAGTCAATCAAAATATGCAAAAAGAACCTGACAACATTTCTGTTATCAGATCCTTTTCAAAAATATTAGGGGGTTACTTATTCCTTTACACCACCGATTGTAAGACCGGTTACAAAATATCTTTGTAAGAAAGGATATAAGCAAACAATAGGGAGCATAGTAATTATTGTTGCTGCAGAACGAATGGAAACAGGTGTAATGGATGTCATGGAACTCTTCATTGCATCTGCACTACCACTTTGGTTCTGTACTGTTGACAACAATTTCATTAATTCATACTGTAATGTCGTATATTTATCATTCATACGATTGTATAACATTACATCAAACCATGCATTCCACTGGTAAACCGCAACAAACAATGCAATTGTTGCATAAACAGGCTTACAAAGCGGAGAAATAATCTTTACAAAAACTGTCATATATCCGGCACCGTCTAACTGTGCTGATTCTTCCAGTGAATCCGGTAATCCTATCATATAAGTTCTAAGAACAAGCATATTAAATGCACTAACCATACCAGGGATTACATATACCCAGAAGCTATCTGTTAAATTCAGTTTCTGATATAAAAGCAAAATAGGAATCATTCCACCGTTTACATACATAGTAATAACCCAGAACAAAGAAAGACCTGATTTAAATAAAAATCTCTTTCTGCTGACTATATATGCTAACAATGCATTGGCTACCAAAGATGTAAGTGTTCCAATAATTGTTCTAAGTACAGTTATATATGCCCCTGTAAGAAGGTTTTTCTTCTTTAAAACAGTAACATAATTTTCAAACGTAAACTGTCTTGGAATCAAGTGGATTCCACCTTTAACTGCATCCAAGCCATTGTTAAGTGAAATTGCCAGTGTATTTAAAACCGGATAAAGGGTAACCACTACAAAGGCTATCATGAAAAGGGTGTTAAACGTTACAAATAAGATATCTGGTAAACTTCTTTTTCTTCTCATCTCTTATCCACCTCCTAAAATAGCCTTTCTTCGTCGGCACGTTTTGACATATAATTCGCAATAATAATCAAAACGATACTAACGACACTTTTAAAGATACCGGCAGCGGTACCAAGTGAATAATCAAACTGCCCAATACCCCATTTCAGAATGTAGATATCAATGGTATCGGAAACACTCTTAACAAGACCATTTCCCAGCAAGTACTGAATTTCAAATCCAACATTCAATACATTACCAACATTAATTAACAGAAGAATCATAATTGTAGCTTTAATTCCCGGTAATGTTATGTACCTAATCTTCGCCCATCTACCTGCTCCATCAATGGATGCAGCTTCATACAAGCATGGATCAATAGCTGTAATTGCTGATAAATAGATAATTGCATTCCATCCTGTTTCCTTCCACAGATTGGCAAAAGCAACAATCGGCCAGAAAAATGAAGGAAAAGCAAAAAAGTTTATTGGTTGATCTATGATATTCATGTTCACTAACAATTCATTGATAATACCTGTACTGGATAATGCATCATGCAAAATACCGGTAACAATAATCCATGAAAGGAAATGCGGTAAATATGAAATTGTCTGAACTAATTTTTTCCCACCTTTAGAACGTACTTCATTTAATAAAATTGCAAATAAAATCGCCATAATAAATGATGTAACCAGATTTAGTACACCCATGGCTAATGTGTTTCTAACAACTTTTATAAAAGTTGCATCTGTAAATAAAAATTTAAATTTTTCGAATCCTACAAATGCGGAATGTAAAAAGCCAGTCTTTGGTTTATAATTTTGGAACGCCATAATCCATCCACCGAGTGGTAAATAATAGAAAATGACACCATATATAACAAAGATGGCAGCCCATATCAGGAGAACCTTTTGTCTTTTTACTTCTTTCCAGTTGATTTTCCTAACGGAAGCAGTCGGATTATTATTTCGGGCCATAACTTCCTCTCCTTTTTTTCATAAAGAAGGCAGCTAAAGTACTTTCGTATTGTAGCTGCCTTCAAATAGTTTTTATTACAGCAATTTAATTATTTAGCAGCTGCAGCGATACGTCTGTCTAATTCTTCCTGCATTTCTGCTAAGAAGTCTTCAGGCTTACATTCGTTGTAAACACCCATGTACTCATTCCATGTAGCATCAAAATCATCTGCCATAACTACCTTAGGTAACCATTCATGTTTTACTTCACCCATCTTAGTCCAAGCAACACCACCAGGAGTAGCTGTTGTCATTGCATTTGAATAAGAATACATTGGGAACCAAGGTCCATAATTATCTGTAGAATGAATCATTCCAGGATATGTAGTAACACCATAAGCCTCGAAACATTTCTGTACGGATTCTGGTAAACTTGCCATGAACAATGAAGGCTGTTCTGTTGGCTGCATAGCATTAATTCCATCTGTGCTTGTTCCTAACCACTGTAAGAAGTAGCTGTAATCGCAAAGATGAGCTGCTTTGTAATCAGAGTTTGCACAATTTTCAATCATTTCATCTGTACGATAGTATAATCCAGCATCATCAACTAAATAGTCAACGCCTTCAACACCCCAGAAACGAAGATCATGAATTTCCTGATCAAGTAAGTCATTAATGAATTTAAAAGCTGCATCTGGATCTTCACAGTCAACTGTTACAGCGATTCCGCTTGAATTGTTGATTGTTCCACCAGTTGTATGCCACTGATTGTTCATTCCGTCTTCAATTGTGATTCCAAGAGGAACGTAGTTGTAACCATACTGCTCTAAATCCTGTGATTTGTATACATCATTAACTGTGTAAGCGAAATCCCACCACTGATCAATCATACCAAGAACACGTCCGGTAGAAAGTTTAGCGATATATTCGTCATATGTCTGTGTAAAGGATTCAGGATCAACGATTCCAGCTTTGTATTCTGTGTTTAACTTCTGGAAGTATTTAACTGCTGTATCTGATGTATTGTAATCCATAATTTTTTTGGTATCCATATCAACCATAACGGAACCATCATTTGGATATCCATCTAAGAACTGAGGAGCATTCTCAAGACAGAAATATCTCCAGTCTTCGCAAAGGATTGTGTAAGGAATATTAGCTGTTCCATCTGCTGTTGTAGGATTAGCTTCGTTATAGCTTCTTAATAAATCAAAATACTGATCCATTGTGTTAACTTCTGGATAGCCTGCCCATTCCAAAACTCTTGTCTGAATCCAGAATGCTTCATCATTATGAGTTGTGGATTTGTCTTCACCATGAATATGTGTGAAAGCATTTGCCCAGTAGATTTTTCCATCTGCCTGACGGAATCTGTCCCAATCAGCTTCTGAATAATAATTTTTAATGTTAGGATATTTCTCAAGATATTCATCCCAAGCTACTAATGCACCAGCATCATAAAGCTGAGCCATAGCTTCACCACCATTGATAAAATCAGGATATTCGCCACCTGCGATGATGGTACCAATTGCTTCTGCATCTGTCTGACCTGTAAGCCAGTTCTCTTTAACCTTAACACCGGTCTTTTCTGCGATAATGTCTTTAATTTCATTATCATCATTTCTTTCAACAGTTGCTGGCATTGCGAAGAATGCATCAAATTCTTTGATTTCTCCACTTGCTGCTTCGCCTTCTGTTGCTGCTGCAGTAGAATCAGTTCCTTCTGCTGCTGTTGTTGCTTTGTCACCACATCCAACTAATAAGGATGCAACCATAGCAACGCCTAAAAATAGTGCTGTTAACTTCTTCAGTTTCATTATAAACCTCCCTTATAAATATTTGATATATTAATCATACCGTTTTTAACGTAATCTGCAACCGGAAGAATTTCACAAAAAGACCGGATAAACTCTAGGTCATAATCTAGAATT
>CAZAQH010000064.1:0-11514 GCA_964487395.1 uncultured Lachnospiraceae bacterium
TTCCTGTACTCGTTCTTCGTTGAGCTTTGCAATAGCTTCTTTCTGTTTAGAAAGATCTTCTTCCTTGGCAGATAAGCTTGCTTCCTTTTTCTCAATGGCATCTGTCTTGCGGTCGATGTTCTCTTCCTTCTGCTGGATTCTGCGTTCATTGCGTTGAATTTCAGCTCTACGTTCTTTGATTTCTTTATCTAATTCGTTCTTAGCACGAATAGATTCTTCCTTCACTTCCAGTAGACCTTCACGCTTTTTCGCTTCAGCAGTCGTTAATGCTTCATCGATAATCTCTCTTGCCTTTTCTTCTGCATTACCAATTTTAGAATTGGATGCATTCTTCTGATAATTTGTTGAAATCAGAACAGCAAGTGGGACTGCAATAACCAGAGTTGCCACTACAGCTATAATAATACCAGCCATGTACAGGAGCACCTCCTTATTTAATTTTCATTGTACTTTTATTTACTATAAGAATGCATTTATGCATTAACATTCTACTTTAGCAATCTACAACAATACAATTTTATACACAAAATGGAGTTATGTCAAGTATTCTTCGCATGATTCCCCCATTACCCTGCAGATTTGTTCCATTGAAAATCCTTTTCCAAGTAAATAAGTCATCAATTTTGTCTTTCCCTTGTAGTCTATCGTGTCAGGGTCGTAATGACGTTTCTCTAGTATTTTACGAATCAGATTTTCTTCACCGCCAAGCTTATTCTCTTCCTCTAATTCTTCTATAACATTTATAATTAAATCTTTTGAAACCCCTTTCGCAATTAAATCTATCATCATTTTCTTTTTGCTTTTTGATACTTGGAAATATTCTAAGTATTGTCTTGTATATCGTTCATCATCAATATAATGATAGCCTTTTACATATTCAATTGCTATTTCAATTACTTCATCCGGATATAAACCGGTTTTTAATTTTCTCCGTAGCTGTTCTTCCGTGTAATCTTTGGTTTTCAATAAATTTAAGCTTCGAAGCTTCGCTCTTTTAGGAAGTATTTTTTTTATAATTTCCTCATAATCTTCCTGTTTTAATTCATTGCCTATTTTTATTTTATACGAACGAAGTTCGCCTTTATATAACACAAAGGCGAACTCTCCGTCTAAATCTATCTTGCTTCTAGCTTTTGTCACTTCTGTTATTCCGGTAATAATCATGATTTATTCTCCATACTACCTATGAAATCTTCATAAAGTCTATGCTTCCTCTTTTTTTGCTTTGGAGGCTTTTCCTTCTGGTTTTGTCTTAATGTCAGCAGCAAAACCATAATGTTCTCTTACTTTTTGTTCTACCTCCTGGCAGATAACAGGATTTTCTTTTAAGAATGTCTTGGTATTCTCACGTCCCTGACCAATTTTTTCGCCATTATAAGAGAACCATGCTCCACTTTTAATGATAATATTTAAATCTGCTGCAAGATCAAGAATATCACCTATTTTAGATATTCCTTCTCCAAACATAATATCAAACTCAGCTTCCTTAAATGGTGGTGCTATTTTATTTTTAACAACTTTAACACGCGTTCTGTTACCAATTACTTCGCCACCCTGCTTTAAGGATTCAATTCTTCTGACATCCAATCGAACAGATGCATAAAATTTCAACGCACGACCACCGGTTGTTGTCTCTGGATTACCAAACATAACACCAACCTTTTCACGCAACTGATTGATGAAAATAACAGTACAATTTGACTTGCTGATAACTGCTGTTAATTTACGAAGTGCCTGTGACATTAAGCGTGCCTGAAGGGCAACGTGAGAATCACCCATTTCTCCGTCGATTTCCGCTTTTGGAACTAAGGCTGCAACTGAATCCACTACTACAATGTCAAGTGCTCCTGAACGAACCATTGTCTCAGTAATTTCAAGTGCCTGCTCACCATTATCCGGCTGTGAAATATAAAGATTATCGATATCGACTCCTATATTTTTAGCATATACAGGATCCAAAGCATGTTCTGCATCAATAAATCCCGCAATACCACCTCTTTTTTGAACTTCCGCAATCATATGTAAAGTAACCGTTGTCTTACCACTGGATTCCGGTCCGTATATTTCTACTATTCTTCCCTTCGGAATACCTCCAAGTCCTAATGCAATATCTAAACTTAAAGAGCCTGTTGGAATCGTCTCAACATTCATCTGTGCCATCGGATCACCCAGCTTCATAACTGCGCCCTTACCATACTGTCTCTCAATTTGTGATAATGCTGCGTCTAACGCTTTTAATTTGTCTTCTCTCTCCATCTTGATTCTCCTTTTTGTTTAGAACAGATGTTCTTTTATAAGATTAAAACATATGTTCGTTTTTGTCAACTATTTTAGTCACTTTTCTTTTAATTTTATGACTATATTTCAATTATATCTATTTAATGTCCTATAAAACTCTCTTAATGGCATCCCTCCTATTATTTTTTAATTATCTTGGATTTCGGTTATCTAACCGCTGGCAGAAATGCCGGAAACGAAAAAGAAAAAATCTAATTCATCTGATTTGTACTAGAAAATGATAACACGTTTTTTAAATCATTTCAACGGAAAGAAGAAAAAAACTATCTTAAGAATTAACAACTCTTAAGACAGTTTCTCATTATACTTTTTTTATGAATTTCTCATAATCTTTTAGTGTTACTGTTACCCATCCAGGATAATCCCCATAATAATAATTAAAACCGATTTCGAGTCCTACAGGGGTATAGAAAATAACACCAGTTTCACTATCCTCCAAATAATCAGCAATTTCTTCATCTGATAAGGTATCTACAAATTCAACCGTTCCATTTTGATATTCACACTGCTTGCGGAATTCCTTGCCAACCTTTTCCGTATATTCCAGTATTCCGGTATTGTTCATAATCTGACCGGATGAAATATCAATATTAATAGAATATAAATCTATGTAATCAATAAGGTCAGGAAGCCAGCAGTCTTCACTAAGAACAATAGAAAGTACATCTTCGTCCATATAGGTCACATAGCCATAAACTTCAATATAACAGTCTGATACTGCCTCCGGATGAGAAGCAAACTGTTTCACGTAATACATTGCTGCTTCTTCAATTTCTTCATTAATTTTATCCTGATTTCTTACATTTCCTTTTGAAATCACCGGATAACTGATATAAATCTCAACATTTTCATCTGCATCCACATATGAGTAGTCCTTGGTAGTGACCTTATAACTTAATGAATCATCAATTGTATCTGCAAGTTCAACATAATAATCATCAGATGCGCTCGGAACATATCCATCTTCAGAGGAATACCCCCATTCTTGTGGCTGATCATCCGATTCATTATCCTCTTCCTGCTGATAAATATCTTCATCATTATCACTGTCTTCGTCTTTTTCCTGCTCGTCTTCTTCCAAAAATTCTTCTAGTTTGGATTTTATGTCATCTCTTCTTTCACTAGAAGCAGTCTGTACTTCATTAACTGCCGATTCAATAACTTTAGACAATGCAAAAACTAATGCTCCAACCAAAAAAACTCCAAGTAATGCAATTAAAATTACGGTTATTACATTTCCTTTTTTCTTTTTATCCTTATTCGGATTGTATAATGGTGAATAAGGTGAATCCTGTGGAACCACATACGAAGCAGGTTCACTATAAACAGGTTGTGGCTGTGGATTCACTAGTTCCGGTTCTGGTGCCGGTTCTGGCACTGATTCCGGTGCTGTTTCCGGTATTATTTCTTGTTGTATTTGTTGTTCCATTTCTTGTTCATTCATCGCTTGTTCTCCCTTATACTCAAATATTATTGCTTGTTTCCAAATGTAACTTCGCTGTAATATTCCAAAATACACTGTCTCATCAGACTTAATGCATGTGCTACCGTTGTTTCTCTTATTTTTGCCCGATTGCCGCTAAAATGAAACTCTTTCACAGTAATGGTTCCACATACAAGGCATGCTATATATACAAGTCCAACCGGTTTTTCCTCTGTTCCCCCATCCGGTCCTGCAATTCCTGTAACCGAGACGATAACATCCGACTTATTAATAAGATAAGCTCCTTTTACCATTTCTTCTGCAACTTTCTTGCTAACGGCTCCATAACGATCCAGTGAACTCTTTTTTACACCTACCATTTTTCTTTTTGCTTTATTAGAATAGGTAATAACACCTGATTTAAATACTTCAGAAACTCCAGGAACATTAATAAGGCGAGCTGCAAGAAGTCCTCCCGTACAGGATTCCACAGTGGATACATTTAAATTATTGGCAATCAGTAAATCCACTACCGCTTTTTCCAGTGTAACATCTTCTTCTGTCGTATAGACATTGTTACCAAAACGCTCTTTTAATTCTTTTACAAGTGGTTTCGTCAGTTTTTTGGCCTCTTTTTCATCATCTGCTTTTGCCGTAACTCTAAGATGAACCTCTCCTGTCTTTGCATAAGGTGCAATAGTTGGGTTGGTCTGTGAATCAATTAAATCTTTTATCATTGTCTCGGCAGTGCTTTCGCCAATACCACATATCTTTACAGTCTTTGAATAAATTGTACCCGGAAGTAGTTTGATTAAATATGGAATTATACTTTCTTCAAACATCGGCTTTAATTCATTTGGAGGTCCCGGAAGCAAAATCACTCTTTTTTCACCGTCTTCAATGATGATACCTGGAGCTGTTCCATTGTTATTGTCCACAACAATGGCATCCTTTGGAATCATTGCCTGTTTCCAGTTGTTTTCGGTTATCTCTATTTCACGTTGTTTGAAGTATTCTTCTATCCGTGTTTTTGAGTGTTCATCTAAAATCAGTTCTCTTTTCAAAACTTTAGCTGCCGACTCTTTTGTCAAATCATCCTGCGTAGGGCCAAGGCCACCTGATAAAATAATGATTTCTGCACGATTTAAAGATGTTTTAATGGTATCCATCAGACGTTCTTCGTTATCGCCTACCACCGTTTGATAAAAGCAGGACAACCCAAGCTTGGCACATTGTTCTGATAAATAAGCCGCATTCGTATTAATAATATTTCCGAGAAGTATTTCTGTCCCAACAGATATTAACTCTACTACCATTCCATACACTTCCTTCCACTACTGTGAACTGTTACTCTTTATGACTGTTCTGTCATAACTGTCTTATTTTTTACAAGGTAATCAATTAATGATATAACTGTAAGAATTAATGCAATCCACATTACAACAGTAGTAACAATCGCAATTGCAGCAATATCTGCAATTAAAAGAACAATCATAACCATCTGGAATACTGTTTTAAATTTACCCCAGTAACTTGCTGCGATTACAACACCATTATCTGATGCAATTAAACGAAATCCGCTGATGATAAACTCTCTGCTGATAATAATAATGACCATCCATGCCGGCATTTTACCCATTTCAACAAGGCAGATCATTGCAGAACATACAAGCAGTTTATCTGCAAGCGGGTCCATAAATTTACCAAAATTAGTAACTAGATTGTATTTTCTGGCTATTTTTCCATCTAACAAATCCGTAAGACTTGCTCCCACAAATATTGCAAGTGCAATCCATTTTCCTGCATCTCCACAAAAATCTGAAAGCATAATTACTACAAACGGTATAATTAAAATCATTCTAAAAATTGTTAATTTATTTGGTAAATTCATTGTTTATCTCTCCTATCAAATCATATTCATTTGATTCTGTAATGTTAACGGTTACAATATCCCCTGTCATCAGTTCCCTATCGGAATGAATAAAAACATATCCATCCACATTGGGGGCATCTTTATATGTTCTGCCAATAAATACATTATCCTGTGGCAGTTTACCTTCTACTAGAGCTTCAAGCTGCATTCCAACCATTTCCTCGGCTTTTTCAAATGCTATCTTTTGCTGTATTTTCATAATATCGTTTCTACGTTTTTCTTTTATAAAAGGAAGTATTTGTCCCTTCATTTTAGCTGCTGGGGTATCTTCTTCCATTGAATAAGTAAAAACGCCCAGTCTGTCAAAACGCATTTCTTTTACAAATTTCATTAATTCCTTATGATCTTTTCCTGTTTCCTGTGGGAAACCTGAAATTAATGTCGTTCTAAGACAGATATCCGGAACTGCTTCACGTAATTTACCGATAATATGACGTAAATCTGCCTGATTGGTCCGTCTTCCCATTCGTTTCAAAATCGTATCCGATGCATGTTGAATCGGCATATCCAGATAATGACATATCTTGGGTTCTTCTTTTATAACTGCAATTAATTCATCCGTAATTTCTTCCGGATAACAATATAAAATTCGAATAAAAGATACGCCGTCTATTTGACAAAGCTTTCGAAGTAACTGTGGCAGGCTTTTTTTACCATACAAGTCTACTCCATAAACGGTAGTCTCCTGTGCAACCAATATCAGTTCTTTGACTCCGTTTTCTGCCAGTTCTTCTGCTTCCTTTATCAGTGTCTCCATCGGAACCGACCGATAATTTCCTCTGATTTTGGGAATAATGCAATACGTACATTTTTTATCACAGCCCTCGGCTATTTTCATATATGCAAAATGTCCACCGGTTGTTACCATTCTTTTTTTACCGGCAATCGGGACTTCATTAATATCTTTAAAATAATTATGAACTTCGCCACTAAGCACTTCTTTTATTGCACCTGCTATTTTATCAAATGAGGTCGTTCCAAGTATGGCATCAACCTCAGGAATTTCTTGTTGAATTTCTTCTTTATAACGCTGTGCAAGACATCCCGTAGCTAGTAATGCTTTAATACTGCCTTTTTTTCTTAATTCTGCCATCTGTAAAAGTGTATTAATGCTTTCCTGTTTGGCATCCTTAATAAAACAGCATGTATTTACTACTACTACATCTGCCTCATTTTCATCATCCGTAATTTCAAAGCCTTCTTTACCCAGCATTCCAAGCATCATCTCGGAATCTACCAGATTCTTATCGCAGCCCAAAGAAACAAATAGTACTTTCACTCTCTTCTCCATTTCCATATGCATTACTTTAAAAAAGAGAAAAACCTACCGGCATTTCTCTTTTTAGGAATTACTATTCTTCGTCATCACCGAGAATCTTGATTTGAGACTGATTCAATTCTTCAACTGCAATTGACAGTGGCTTTTTCCCTGCATCTGCGATCAGTGGTTCTTCGCCTGCAATTAACTGTCTAGCTCTTTTAGAAGTTGCCATAACAATTGAGTATCTGCTGTTTACTACTTTGGCTTCTCCTGGTTCAACCTCACTATTTACGACTTTCATTAAATCTGAATAAGATGGATGTAACATTTTATTTTTCTCCTTTCGCTAAATCCTGCAATTCATTTCTGATATTATCTATAAATTTTTCATTACGACCTGTTTTATATTTGGCACTTTGAATGATATGATGCATTTCTTCTACACATGTTTCTAAATCATCATTTATCACTATATATTCATATTCCTCAATGCCCTGTGCTTCTTCTGTCGCTCTTAAAAGGCGTTTATCAATTACTTCTTCCGTTTCGGTACCACGACCTACCAGTCTTTTTTTCAGTTCACCGGCATTTGGTGGCATGACAAAAAGTAATAACGCATCTTTAAAGCGTTCTTTAATTTTTAAGGCTCCCTGTATCTCAATTTCGAGAATAACATCCTTGCCGTCCTGCAGCTGCTGTTCAACATAAGCCTTGGGTGTGCCATAATAATTATCAACATATCTTGCATACTCTATAAGTTCATCCTGCGTGATATGACGTTCAAACTCTTCTTTGCTGATAAAAAAATAATCTTTTCCATCTACTTCCATATTTCTTGGTGCACGCGTTGTCATCGAAATAGACAAAGCATAATTATCATATGACTGAATCAGTTGTTTCATCAATGTCCCTTTTCCGGCACCTGAAAATCCTGATACTACAGTCAGTATTCCTTTAACTTTCTTCATCATTTTCCCTTTCTGACTGGGCTCTGCTTAAAATCGTCTCTGGAAGTAATGCAGAAAGAACTATTTTGTCATTTTCCATAAATAAAACGGCTTTTGTCTTTCTACCCTGGGTTGCATCAATTGCAGTCCCCTTATCCTTGGCACTCTGTACAACACGCTTTATCGGTGCTGAATCAGGACTTACTACAGCTATTATTTTATCGGTGCTGACAATATTCCCAAATCCAATATGAATAAATTGATTCATAAAAAAGCCTTTCTATTCAATATTCTGTATCTGTTCTCTTACTTTTTCAATTTCAGTCTTTAACTCAATTCCCTTATTGGAAATAGTAAGATCATTGGCCTTTGATAAAATAGTATTCGCTTCCCTATTCATCTCCTGAGCGAGGAAATCAAGCTTTCTACCAATACTTCCGCCTTCTAACAGGGTATTTTTAGTAGTCTCAATATGGCTTCTCAAACGAACTAATTCTTCATCTACACATATTTTGTCTGCAAAAATAGTAACTTCTGTCAAAATTCTGCTTTCGTCTAACTTAGTATCTCCAAGCAGTTCCTGAACCTTATCTGTCAGTCTGCCTTTGTATTCTTCTATAATCTCCGGTGAACGTGAGGAAATATAATCAACAACATCAAGCATTCCATTTAATTTCAGTATCAAATCATCGCACAAATGCTCGCCTTCTTTGATTCGAGTCTCAACAAATCCTTCTGCTGCACCTCTTAAGGCTTTTTCTAATGTCTTCCAAATTCCTTCTTCATCAATTTCCACGTCATCTAAAGTAAAGACCTCCGGATATCTCGATAAATTGGAAACTCTGATATCTTCATCCAGTCCAAACTGTTGTGCCATCTCTTTTAAATATTTCAGGTATTCAGCTGCAACATCTTTGTGGTAAGTAATATTAACATTATTCTCGGATGTGTCTTCAAAGGAAATAAATAAATCCACCTTACCGCGCTGCATATATTCTTTCAGCAAATTTCGAATAGAGGCTTCAAAAAAATTAAGCTTCTTTGGCATTTTAATATTTACATCCAGGTATCTGTGATTCACTGATTTCATCTCAACTGTAATTTTGCGATTTTCATCGCTGACTTCGCATCTTCCGAAGCCTGTCATGCTCTTTATCATGTGTCCCCTTCCCGTCGCATCTTAATCTAGTCGTCCGCGTACTTCCTATTATTATAGTTCAATACCACTGCAAACGTCAAGGTTGCCTTTCAGAAAAAGGATTGTTATACTGTAAGTTCAAAGACAGCTTACGGACAACGTTCCAAAAGGAGATATATGGCATTTGATGGAATCACAATCGATGCAATTGCAAGCGAACTAAATCACACAATTTTAAACGGACGCTTATATAAAATTGCACAACCGGAAAACGACGAATTAATGATTACAATTAAAAATAATGGAACGCAATATCGACTTGTTTTATCTGCCAGTGCATCTCTTCCACTCGTTTATCTGTCAGAAGAAAATAAAATAAGTCCTGTTACCGCTCCTCCTTTTTGTATGCTTTTACGTAAACATATTCAAAATGGACGTATTGTATCGATTTCACAACCGGATTTCGAGCGTGTTCTTGTATTCGAGATAGAACATTTAAACGAGCTTGGTGATGTCTGCCGTAAAAAGCTTATTATTGAATTAATGGGAAAATACAGCAACATTATTTTTACAAATATGGATGATGCCATTATTGACAGTATCAAACATATTCCAGCCAGTGTAAGTTCTGTACGTGAAGTTCTTCCAGGACTTCCATATTTCATTCCGCAAACCCAGGAAAAGAAAAATCCTTTAATAATAGAAGAAAATGAATTTTTACAGACAGTTTTTTCAAAACATATGGAATGCTATAAAGCAATTTATACTTCCTTTACCGGCATCTCTCCTATGATTGCCCACGAAATATGTTATCGCAGCGGCGGTCAGGCAGATTTATCTACTGATGCCCTAAATACGGAAGCACAGCATCATCTGTTTATTGCTTTTGATGACTTGTTTAGTCAAGTATGCAATGAATACTTTACCCCCGTTACTCTTTATGAAAATGGAGTTCCCATTGATTATAGTTGTGTGCCCATTACTTCCTTTTTACAGGAGCAATGTGTTGCTTCTGATTCCGTTTCACAACTACTTGCTTCGTATTATCGCGAAAAAGATAAATTAACAAGAATACGTCAAAAATCTGTGGACCTTCGGAAAATTGTCCAGACTACATTAGAACGAACCGTTAAAAAATACGATTTACAGCTTCGTCAGTTAAAGGACACGGAGAAAATGGAACAGTTTAAAATATATGGTGAGTTATTGCACACTTACGGCTACTCCATTGAAAATGGTGCAAAATCCGCTGTTGTGACCAATTATTACACCAATGAACCGATTACCATTCCGCTTGACAGTATGCTGTCTCCAATGGAAAATGCAAAAAAATATTTTGATAAATATGGGAAGTTAAAAAGGACAAAAGAGGCTCTGACTACTCTGACTGTAGAAGTCAAAGAAGAAATTGATCACCTGGATTCCATTATGACTGCACTTGATATTGCGCAGCGTGAAGAGGATTTAAACGAAATCAAAGAAGAATTAATTGACAGCGGATATATCAAACGCAAAGGTCAAAACAAAAAACAGCGTTTTAAAAGCAAACCCTTCCACTACATCACTCAGGATGGATTTCATATTTATGTCGGAAAAAATAATTACCAGAATGATGAACTGACATTTCATTTTGCAACCGGCAATGACTGGTGGTTTCATGCAAAAGGAATCCCCGGTTCACATGTAATCATAAAATCGGAAGGAAAAGAAGTTCCTGATAGAGTTTTTGAAGAAGCAGGCAAACTGGCTGCCCATTACTCTAAAGGAAAAGGACAGGAAAAAGTCGAAATCGATTATACATTAAAAAAGAATGTCAAGAAACCTGCCGGTGGCAAACCGGGCTTTGTCGTATATTACACTAACTACTCTCTTATGATTGATTCTGATATTTCAAATATTACACAATGCACCGATTAAAAAATGGTACCGGTTAAAAACCCGGTACCATTTTTTTAATCAATCAGCCAATCGTACATTTCCTGGTATTTTGCTGCTGAGGTATACCACGAAAAATCAGCTGCCATTCCTCTGTCAATCATTTTATTCCATTCACGTTTTTTATCATAATAAATATGTTCTGCATATCGTACTGTACGCAGCATTTCATGTGCATTGTAATTAGTGAAGCTAAATCCTGTTCCCAAACTCTCGTACTCATTATATGGAACGACGGTATCCTTTAATCCACCTGTCTCTCTTACAATCGGAACTGTTCCGTATCGAAGTGAAATTAACTGGGAAAGACCACATGGTTCAAATAGTGATGGCATCAGGAACGCATCACATGCTGCGTAAATCTTATGTGACAAAGCTTCCGAATAATAAATATTACCACTTACTTTGTTATTATATTTCCAATCAAAATGACGGAACATATTTTCATAACGTTCCTCACCAGTACCTAACACTACAATCTGAATGTTATCCTGACATAATTCATCCATAACATATGCTATTAAATCAAATCCCTTCTGATCGGTCAATCTGGATACAATACCAATCATCATGGTTGAT
>CAZAQH010000065.1:0-11341 GCA_964487395.1 uncultured Lachnospiraceae bacterium
CTTTGATTAATCCATTAACCATTCCCATAACTACATCATATCCACCCATGTATTTACCTGCTCCTTCGGATACACCTAAGATTACAGGAGAGTTGCATTCCTGAGCTGTAAGTAAAATGGCTTTTGTCCACTCTAAATTGTTAATGTTGAACTGTCCAACTGCATAATGGCCAGCTTTTGCTTTTTTAAGCATTTCTGTTGCTGATACTAACATGATTTTTTCCTCCATTGTTCTCATATAAATTTTTTCGTTTTCATTATAACCTAACTATGTTAAAAAAGAAACCATAATTTTCTATTCCGGAATCATAATTTCCAGTGCCTGCCTCTTATTCTCAATTAATACCTGCTTATGATTGCCTCCAAACTCACCATCTAAGGTCCACGGAATATCTTGCGTGGATTCAAATGTAACTTTGTCTGTTTTAAAACAATACATTAAATCAGTGTCAATATCCCTCATAAGAAGGGCTGCCGCTATCGTATTTAGTTCTACCGGATTCTTTGGTACTTTGATAAGTGTTACTTCAAAAACACCATCATCTAACTCTACATATTTACCGGTAATGCGTTTAAATCCTCCAACAGAAATGGAATTTGTCACCATTCCAAATATAAAATCATCTTCTAAGACTTTATCTTCATAATAAACCTTATAATGAAAAGGCTTAATGGCAGAAATACGTTTCATTCCTTCCATAATATATGCCATATGTCCTAAAACATTTTTCATCTGCTGGTCTGTTTCATAAGAAACATCCGTAAAAATACCAAACGCTGCAATGTATACAAAGGAATCTTCATTGAAAGAACCTATATCGCAGGCAAATCGCTTGCCATTTACCGCTACAGTAGCTGCTTTTATCATATTTTTAGGGATATGAAGACTATTAGCAAAGTCATTGGTACTGCCGGCTGGAATATAGCCTATGGCAGTTTTCTGCTCGCACATCATCATTCCTGTAACCACTTCATCCAATGTACCGTCTCCACCACTGCAGACAATAAGTTCATAATCCTTATCTCTGTCCTTTGTGACTTCAATTGCATCTCCTGCCTTTTGAGTTGGATATATGGTTATCTCATAACTATTCTTTACAAATATATCAATAATATCCATTAAGCGGTTTTTAATCTGGCCTTTTCCGGCTTTCGGATTATAAATAAATAGTAATCTCTTTTTTTTCAATTTTATATCTACCTCTTAAATCTCAATTTCGGATAAAAAAAGGGACTCATACGAGCCCCTTCTCTTTATTATTTGCCGTTTAAATATTTTTCCATGCTGTCAAGGGCTGTGTTCTCGTCAGTTCCATCTACGATTACTTGTACCTTTTCCCCTGTATCTAATCCCAGGCTCATCATTCCCATAATACTTTTTGCATTTACTTTCTTATCGCCTGCCTGTAAGTATACAGTGCTGTCATACTGGCTTGCAACCTGAACGAGCATTGCCACCGGTCTTGCTTCCAAACCGTTCTCCAAACGGATGGTAATCTCCTTACTGATCATAATAATCTCCTCCTAAACTTTTATTTCCTGTGCAATTTCACTTAACTTGCGTAATCTATGATTAACACCGCTTTTTCCAACTGGGGGATTTAAATACTGTCCCAGTTCTTTTAAGCTTAAATCGGGATATTCCATTCTTACTTCTGCCATTTCTCGTAAATTATCGGGTAAATTATGAAATCCATAATGATCTCTTAACAAAATAATCTCTGTTATTTGTTTGCTAGATGCGTTTACCGTCTTTGTGATATTGGCTGCTTCACAATTAACTCTTCTGTTGATTGAATTACGCATTTCTTTAACAATACGTAAATTTTCTAAATCCATTAATGCTACATGCGCTTCGCAAATATTTAGAAAGTCAACAATACATGCACCTTCTTTTAAATATACAACATAATAGCGTTTGCGCTGTATGATTTTCGCTTCCAAATCAAAATCGGAAAGTATATCTCTTATCTGTTCTGCCTGTTTTATATTCGTTGTCGCAATTTCAAGATGGTAACCCTTCGCCGGATCACTCATGGACCCTATACATAAAAAAGTTCCCCTCAAAAATGCTCTTTTGCAACACGCATTTTTAATCAGGAGCGAATTAACCGGCTGTTCGAGACCATGAAAAACTCCATTCTGATCTATCAATTTCAATGCATGAAAAAGATTCCAAATTTCTTCATGATTTGATAATTCAATGACAGATTTGACGGATTTATCATTACTTTCCTGCGTTTTATCCGCGACCGATGAGTCTATATTAAATGTTTTCTTTAATAAAGTAAAGCATTTTCTATAGACAGCGTCATTTTCCGTTTCTAATAATAGAACGATTTCTCCATCCTGTCTTTTCACAATTTTACCGCAATAATGAACCATTGCGGAAAGTTCTGCTATCTGACAATGTCTTGCCTGACTTATATGCTTTGACAGTTCCTCTTTCACTTCACCTGAAAAAGACATACTTCACCCTCCAAGGCCTTAACTATCTGATGTCTCTATGACTTAGATTTAAACCATAATTTCCTTTGTTCTTCATTCGCTTATATAATTCGTTTGCCAGTGTAACCGAGCGGTGTTGTCCACCTGTACAGCCGATTGCAATGACAAGCTGGTATTTTCCTTCATTTACATATCCTGGAAGTAAGAATTCCAGCATATCAATAAGTTTGGTCAGAAATACTTCTGCTTCATCAAATTGCATAACATAATCCTGCACCGGTTTATCATTACCGGTTAAATGTTTTAATTCTTCAATATAAAATGGATTGGGCAAAAATCTAACATCAAATACTAAATCTGCATCTGCCGGAATTCCATTTTTAAATCCAAATGATACAACACTAATCATCAGACTATTATATTCTTCGTTGTTAACAAATATTCTGTCCAATTCCTCTTTTAAATTACGTGTCAGCAATTTTGATGTATCAATAATGTAATCCGATTTATCTTTAATATTTTGAAGTATCTGGCGTTCTTTGTGAATTCCATCCTCAATTCTGTTATCACCTGGGGATGAAAGTGGATGCATTCTTCTGCTCTCTTTATATCGCTTTACAAGTGTCTCGTCGCTGGCATCCATAAAAAGAATCTCAAAAATATAGCCTGTTTCCCGTAATTTGTCCAAACTTTTCTGGGCATCATCAAAATTCTGATCTGCCCTGACATCAAGACCCAATGCGACTTTCTGAATCTCTCCATTTGGTGTGGCAATTAATTCCACAAATTTACCAATAAGAGGGACAGGAAGATTGTCCACACAATAAAATCCTGCATCTTCCAACATTTTTAGTGCTGTTCTTTTTCCACCGCCACTCATTCCGGTAACAATTACAAATCTCATTTAGAATTCTCCTAAAACAATTACCTCCGGTTCTAATAATACACCGGATTGCTCCTGTACTTTTCTTTGAACTTCCATCATCAGACTGTAAATATCTGACGCAGTTGCATTTCCTCTGTTAATAACAAATCCACAATGTTTTTCGGACACCTGTGCATCCCCAACACGATAGCCTTTTAAGCCACTATCCATAATAAGTTTTCCGGCAAAATTACCTTCCGGTCTTTTAAATGTAGATCCTGCACTTGGATATTCTAGGGGTTGTTTTTCCTTTCGACGTGTTGCAAAATCTGCCATTTTATCTGTTATATCTTTTCTATCTTTTTTCTCTAGTGTAAAAATAACTTCTAGTACAATATAAGGTTCTCTCTTAAGAATACTGGTGCGATAGCCAAATTCCATGTCATGACCACTTAGGGTAATGATTGTGTTGTCCGGTGACAGAAGCATTACTTCCTGTACCACCTGTTTCATTTCACCATCATATGCTCCTGCATTCATGACCATTGCTCCGCCAACTGTTCCGGGAATCCCGGAAGCAAATTCAAGACCGGATAATCCTGCATCACATGCTGTTTTTGAGAGCTTACTGAGAAGAGTTCCTGCCATTGCTTTTATCTGATTGTTTTCTACCATTACACCACTAAATTCATTACCTAATTCGATAACTACACCGGGATAACCTTTATCGGAAACCAAAAGATTGCTTCCATTTCCTTTTACGAAAAAGGGAATTGTATGACTTCTAAGGTATTCCATCAAATCGCATAACTGTGAAATACTATTTATACTAATGTAAACATCTGCTTCTCCACCTACGCGAAAGGTAGTATGCTTCTTCATTGGTTCATTTTCGAGAACTTCTGTCCCCGGAAGCAATGCTTTTATTTCTTTTACTACTACTGTATCCATTTTGGTTACCTGTCCACTTATTACCGGTTCTTTCTTTTTACTGTATGAAGCTTAATCCTTCTTTATTCCAAAACAAGCTTTGCAGAACCATAAATACCGGCATCATTTCCAAGTGTTGCTAATGCAAATGTTGCATTTTTAGCTCCTGGAAATACATATTTATTAAAATAAGGCTTCATATAATCAATTACGACTTTACCGGCTTTGGATACTCCGCCACCGATAACAAATACTTCTGGATTAACGACATTAGCCACACATGCAAGTCCTTTTCCAAGATAATCACCATACAGCTCAGCTACTTCTTTTGCCAGTTCATCACCTGCTTTTACTGCGTCCCATACACTTTTTGCAGTTACTTCTTCTTTACGTAAAATGCTGTCTTTGCTGGAATCAGCAAGTTTTTTATTGGCAAGTCTTACAATTCCGGTTGCAGATGCGTATTGTTCAAGGCATCCGTGCCCTTTACAGCCACACTGCTCTGTCTCTGCATCTTCAAGGTGAATATGACCTATTTCACCGCCTGCACCATTAGAACCACAAATGACATGACCGTCAATAATTATTCCACCACCAACGCCTGTTCCTAATGTAACAGCTACCATATTCTTATGACCCTGTCCGCCACCTTTCCACATTTCTCCAAGGGCAGCAACATTTGCATCATTACCGGTTTTTACCGGCATTCCAAGTAAATCTCCCAGTTGTTGATTGGGATTAAACTTGCCCCAGCCAAGATTTACAGCAACAAGTACTGTTCCATCTGCTGTGACAGGTCCCGGAACTCCAAGTCCTACACCTGCGACATCTTTTTTATTAATATCATTTTGTTTCATTTTTACTAAAATACTTCCGGCGATATCAGGAATAATATTCTCGCCATTATTCTCTGTACGGGTTGGAATCTCCCATTTATCTAAAAGATTCCCTTCTAAATCAAAATAGCCCAATTTAACTGTTGTTCCACCAACATCAACACCAAAACAATACTTACTCATTCTCAAATCTCCCCACTAATTTAGTCTTCGTCTTCTTCCTCATCTCTTCTTTTGCTAAGAGAATTCTGAACACGCTCATATAATGCTTGTGCTGCGTTATATCCCATCTTCTTCTGACGATGGTTAACTGCTGCTGATTCGCATATAATTGCAAGATTACGGCCTGGTCTGATTGGAATGTTATGACATACAATCTTATTACCAAGATATTCTGTGTATTCTTCTTCTAAGCCAAGACGGTCGTATTCTTTTTCCTTATCCCATTCTTCAAGACGAATAACAAGGTCTATATTCTGTGTATCTTTTACGCTGGATACACCAAATAATGTCTTAACATCTACAATTCCGATACCACGAAGTTCAATGAAATGCTTAGTAATATCAGGTGCTGTACCAATTAATGTCTCATCACTTACTTTACGTATTTCTACTACGTCATCTGTTACAAGACGATGTCCACGTCTGATTAATTCGAGTGCAGCTTCTGATTTACCGATTCCGCTTTCTCCGGTTATCAGTACACCTTCACCATAGACATCAACTAGTACGCCATGGACTGAAATACATGGAGCAAGCTTAACATTTAACCATCTAACAATCTCCGCTGTAAAAGCAGATGTTGCTTTTTTGGTCATAAGAAGCGGAACACCTTTTTCAATTGCTTTTTTTAAGAAAATTTCATCCGGATGAAGTTCACGACAAAATACAATACCCGGAATCGGATAAGATAAAAGCTTCTCATAGATTTCTTCTTTTCTCTTTTTTGTAAGACCTTCCATATAGGTATATTCTACAAATCCGATAATCTGTAGTCTTGTTGCTTCATAATGTTCAAAATATCCCGCCATCTGCAATGCCGGTCTGTTAATATCTGGCTGATTAATCTTGATTCCCTTAACTTCAATTTCAGGAGTCAGATTTTCAAGTTTCATTTTGTCGATAATCTTAGTGAGGCTTACGCTTGCCATCTTTTCTCTCCAATCTTATGTTATATTTTCTTAAATATGTTCACGAACCTTGACATCTAGGGTCATTCTACCACAGAACTATGAAAAAAAGAATAGATTTCTTCGGCAATGTTGCGTGGAATACCAGGTACATTCATTAATGTTTCCACATCAGCATTTTTTATTTCTTCTATACTTCCAAAATGTTTCATGATTGCTTTTCTTCTGGAAGGACCTATTCCCTGTATATCATCTAAAATCGAATGTACCTGTTCTTTGCTTCGAAGTGAACGATGATATTCAATAGCAAATCTATGCGCTTCATCCTGAATACGTGTGATTAATTTAAATCCCTCACTTGTATGTTCAATCGGAATTTCTACATTATTAAAGTATAATCCTCTTGTTCTATGGTTATCATCCTTAACCATGCCACACACCGGAATAGTAAGATGTAATTCATCTAACACCGTCTGTGCAACATTTACCTGTCCTTTTCCACCGTCCATTAAAAGCAAATCAGGGAATTTAGTAAAGCTTCCATATTCTCTGTCAATCTGTCTTTCGTCCAATTGTCTGGATTCTTCCATTCCATGAAGGAAACGTCTGCTCAATACTTCTTTCATACAACCATAATCATCCGGGCCGCTTACAGAACGAATTTTAAATTTACGATAATCACTTCTTTTTGGTCTTCCTTTTTCATAAACGACCATGGAACCTACATTTTCAAAACCATTAATATTGGAAATATCAAATGCTTCCATTCGGGAAATTTGTTCTAAGTCCAAAAGCTTCGCAATTTCCTTAACTGCACCGATTGTTCTTCCTTCTTCGCGTTTAATGCGATCTTTATCCTGGTGTAATACAAGCTCTGCATTTTTTTTTGCCAATTCTACAAGTTTTTCTTTTGTTCCTTTTTTCGGTACACGAAGGTAAACCTTAGCACCTCTTTTTTCTGACAGCCATTTTTCAATTACTTCGATATCTTCTATTTCTTCCTGAAGCATAATTTCTTTTGGAACAAATGGTGTTCCGGCATAAAACTGCTTTACAAAGCTTTGCAGTACGTCACCCGAGGAATATTCTCCGGCCGATTTCATATAAAAGTGTTCTCTTCCAATCAATTTACCGCTACGCACAAAAAAGACCTGAACAACTGCATCCTTTTCATCTGCAGCAAGAGCCAGAATATCTCTGTCTTCACCTTCGCTGTCGGTAATTTTCTGTTTTTGTGATACCTGTTTTACACTTGTGTATAAATTTCGATAGTATATGGCATCCTCAAATCGCAGTTCTCCTGATGCCCTTTTCATTTCCGCTTCGAGTGATTTTAGAATCTTTCCGTAATTACCATTTAAAAAATCAAGGGCTTCATCTACATGTTCACGATATTCTTCTTTTGAAACATTACCCTGGCATGGTGCCATGCACTGATGAATATGGAAATTAAGGCACTCTCTTCCCTGTGCCTCTTCTCCATTCAATGCTCGATTACAAGTACGAAGCTGATATAATTTATTGATAAGTTCTATCGTGTCTTTCACTGCCCCCGCACTGGTATATGGACCAAAGTATTTGGATTTATCCTTTTTCATTTCCCTTGATAAAAGAATACGTGGAAAATATTCACCCATTGTTACTTTAATATATGGATACGTTTTATCATCCATAAGCATGGTATTATATTTTGGTCGATGTTCTTTTATCAGATTATTTTCTAAAACAAGGGCTTCTAATTCCGAATCAGTCACTATATATTCAAAACGAGCAATTAGACTAATCATTCTGTCAATCCACGGACCTCTTCCCACATTGGGACGAAAATAAGAACGAACTCTATTCCTTAAATTGATTGCTTTTCCAACATAAATAATAGTATCGTATTTATCATGCATTAAATATACACCCGGCTTTGCGGGCAACTTTTTCAATTCTTCCTGGATATCAAATTGTTTCTCCATAAACACGATTCCTTTTCTTATCTATTACTGGTGCAAAAAACTGTGGCACTACTTTTACGTATTGCCACAGTCCATATTTACTTTACTGGTCTTCCGTCACTGGTTCATCATTATTTACTGTCTCGGTTACTTCTTCTGGTACAGTATCAGATTCCTTTGTCTCTTCGGATTCCGGCTCTGTCTTTTCTTTTACGTCTTCTTTTTTCTCTTCCGGTTCCGGTATTCCTTTTAATTCACGGAATATCTTCATGAATTCTTTGCCTGTAATTGTCTCTTTTTCAATCAGGAATTCAGCCAATCTATCCATTACTTCTCTATTTTCAGCTAAGAGTTCTTTTGCTTTTTCATAACTTTCGGCTAACATTTTCATCACTTCTTCATCTACTGCTGCCGCTGTCACATCAGAACAATTCAGTGTTGCATTACCACTTAAATATTTACTTTCCACCGTAGCAAGACCAATCAGACCAAACTTCTTGCTCATACCATATTGTGTTACCATGGATTTAGCAATGTCTGTTGCCTTTTCTATATCATTAGAAGCACCTGTCGTAACCGTGTCAAATACGATTTCTTCTGCGGCACGTCCTCCAAGCATACTAACAAGCATATTTCTAAGTTCTGATTCCGTATTCAAGAATTTTTCTTCTTCCGGAACCTGCATTACATAGCCAAGTGCACCCATAGTACGAGGCACAATCGTAATCTTCTGAACCGGTTCGGAATTTTTCTGCAAAGCACTAATTAATGCATGACCTACTTCATGATAAGAAACTATTCTTCTTTCTTCCTTATTCATGATACGGTCTTTTTTCTCTTTACCTACTAATACCTGTTCTACAGCATCAAATAAATCTTTTTGGCAAACACATTCTCTGCCTTCTTTTACAGCATTGATTGCTGCTTCATTTATCATATTGGCAAGATCAGAACCAACAGCACCACTTGTTGCAAGTGCAATGGCATCAAAATCTACTGTCTCATCCATTTTTACATCTTTGGCATGAACCTTTAAGATATTTACTCTTCCTTTTAAATCCGGTTTATCAACAATAATACGTCTGTCAAAACGGCCCGGACGAAGTAAGGCCTTGTCCAGTATCTCCGGACGGTTGGTAGCGCCTAAAATCAAAATGCCTTTTGAAGAATCAAAACCATCCATTTCAGAAAGTAACTGATTCAGAGTCTGTTCTCTTTCCTCATTACCTCCTCCATATTTGGAATCTCTGCTTCGTCCAATGGCATCAATCTCATCTATAAAAATAATACACGGTGCATTTTTAGTTGCTTCTTTAAATAAATCTCTTACACGGGATGCTCCAACACCTACATATAATTCAATAAAGTCTGAACCTGTTAATGAGAAAAACGGAACGTGTGCTTCTCCTGCTACTGCCTTTGCAAGTAATGTCTTTCCGGTTCCGGGAGGGCCCACAAGTAATGCACCTTTTGGAAGCTTTGCACCAATCTTTACGTATTTACCCGGATTATGCAGAAAATCAACAACTTCCTGTAAGGATTCTTTGGCTTCATCTTCTCCTGCAACATCTTTAAAGGTGATACCGGTTTCTTTTTGTACATAGACCTTGGCATTGCTTTTGCCAACACCCATCATACCGCCGCCCTTAGACATTTTCCTGTAAGCAAAACTAATGACAAACCATAACAGTAAAATTGGCAGTATATAGGTAAGCAGAATAGATAAAATCATTCCTGAGCCATCCGGTATCTCTGGATTTATCTCAACTCCTGCCTTTAAAAGTCTTTCTGATAATGCATCATCACTTTCTGCACGACCTGTATAGTAGGTCATAAGTGCCTGCTGCTGTGTGATAAACGGATTATTCCCTGCAGTTTTATCTGTTTCCTTTGCCTTTGGTGTAATCTCTACCTTGTCAGAAGTAATATATACGCTGTCTACTTCGCCCTTTTCCAGCATGGTGACAAACTCATTATAGGGAATTTCTTTTGTCGTCGCACTGCTAAACGCCTTCATAAAATAACTCATACAAAGAAGAGTAATAAGCGATGCTATTAAAAAGAATAATAAATTCTGTTTTTTGGGGGCACGGTTATCTCCATTACCACCCGGTCCGCCACTTCCACCAGAACCGTTAGAACCACCTGGTTTCTGATTTCCGCCCTGGTTATTTCCGGGACCACCTTCGAAATTTGTATTATTTTCCATAATTCTCCTCAAATCTATTTTTTAACTACTTCTTTCATTATAGTGATGCCCCAAATTAAAATCAATAAAATTTCTATGAAAAAAGTCTAGATTTTATGAAAAAATCGCGGTATAATATCCCAGTTGAGACAAGGGAGTCTGAACCAATTGGTTCAGACCCCCTTTTTTTGTTATTTTAGAAAGGAGCGCATATGGCTGTTAAATATGTATTTGTAACCGGTGGCGTTGTATCCGGACTCGGAAAAGGAATCACCGCTGCCTCATTAGGAAGATTACTAAAAGCACGTGGTTATCAGGTGACTATGCAGAAGTTTGATCCATATATTAATATTGATCCCGGAACGATGAACCCTATACAGCACGGTGAGGTCTTTGTAACAGATGATGGTACTGAGACTGATTTGGATCTTGGACATTATGAACGTTTTATTGATGAGAACTTAAATAAAAATTCCAATGTTACTACCGGAAAGGTTTACTGGTCTGTATTACAAAAAGAAAGACGTGGTGATTACGGCGGTGGTACCGTTCAAGTAATTCCTCATATTACAAATGAAATTAAAAGCCGTTTTTACAGTGATGATTCCGATTCTGATATGCGTATTGCTATTATTGAGGTCGGCGGAACAGTGGGCGATATTGAAAGCCAGCCTTTTTTAGAAGCAATCCGCCAATTCCAGCATGAAGTCGGACATGAAAATGCCATTTTGATTCATGTAACTTTAATTCCATATTTAAGTGCATCTCAGGAAATGAAAACCAAACCAACACAGGCAAGTGTTAAAGAGTTACAGGGAATGGGCATTTGGCCAGATATTATCGTATGCAGAAGCGAACATGAATTAACAGAAGGCATTAAAGATAAAATTGCATTGTTCTGTAATGTTCCAAGCTCTCATGTATTGCAAAATCTGGACGTAGAGTATTAGTGTGAAAGAAAGTAGAGGACAGCCTAAAAGTGGCGTACTTAACTAAGCAGT
>CAZAQH010000066.1:0-11325 GCA_964487395.1 uncultured Lachnospiraceae bacterium
TTTCATAACTATTTGTGCCGCGCCTGAAGGCGCGCGGAATGGAGATTTATATGAAGCTCCTCTTGCTATGGAAAAAGAAAATCTTGCAGGTGTCGTTTGTGAATGTCTCCACATAGAAGATAAAGAACCGGATCTTGCCGATTGGAAGGAAATGGTTACTGCCCTGCGTTCACCTACCAGAGAAGTCACCGTAGCTCTTGTCGGAAAATATACACAGTTACATGATGCTTATATAAGTGTTGTTGAAGCATTAAAGCATGGTGGCATTTCGCAGCATGCAACGGTCAACATCAAATGGATAGATTCCGAAATAATTACAAATGAAAATGTAAATGAACTTCTTCACGATGTAAGTGGTATTCTTGTTCCAGGTGGTTTTGGAACACGTGGCATTGAAGGAATGATTACGGCAATACAATATGCCAGAGAAAATAAAATTCCATACTTAGGACTCTGCCTTGGAATGCAGCTTTCTATTGTAGAGTATGCAAGAAATGTAGTTGGTTATCATGATGCACACAGCATGGAATTGAATCCAAACACAACGCATCCTGTTATTGCATTGTTGCCGGATCACAATGATTCTGAAGATATCGGCGGTACATTACGTCTTGGTTCTTATCCTTGTGTACTTGATACAACTTCAAAGGCATACTCCTTATATCAGGCACAGACTATTCACGAACGTCACAGACACCGTTATGAAGTTAATAATGAATACCGTGAAGTTTTAACACGAAACGGAATGAAATTATCTGGTCTTTCTCCTGATGGAAGAATCGTGGAAATGTGTGAATTACCGGAGCATCCGTTCTTTGTTGCAACACAAGCTCATCCGGAACTTAAATCAAGACCAAATCGCCCTCATCCATTATTTAGAGGATTTGTTGAAGCATCACTTCAATATTCATTTAACTAAAATAAAACATCGAAATCCCTGTCACTCATTCCAAATGGCAGGGATTCCGATGTTTTCTATTCTATGGGGGTTTCGTAATTATCTATTAATACTGTTCAATTCCACAAGCAATTTTTCCAGATCTTCTAATGTATATTTTCCGTCACCAAAACTTAAAATGCCTCGAAGTGGCATATATCGCATCATTGCCTCATTCATTTCACTGGTAATTGCTTCTGCCGCTGCTGACTGTTCTTCTTCATTAATCTGAAGTGTATCCAACGCCATAAATGGCATAACAAGTTTCCATGCTTTTTCATCAAGCATCAAGTCTCCACAGGTAGTATCCAATGTATACTTAATTGGAAGAGAAACTGTTGATTCTACTATAACATCCTGCGTTAGCACAATATCTCTTGAAGATTTGCCAATCATAATGGTAAATACTCCACTTTCTACATGCCAGTCATGAATCTGCGTATTAAAGTATGCAAATGCACGTTTCCCAAGTGTAAATGTAACTGTTTTTGTCTCTCCCGGCTGCAAATCTACCTTAGCAAAATCACGAAGTTCTTTTTCTGGTCTGATAACTGTACTTTCTTTATCTGCAACGTATAACTGTACAATCTCCTTACCTGCTTTTACACCTATATTGGATACATCAACTGAAACCGTAACCGTATCTGTATCTTTTATACTTTTCTTATCTGTTTTTAAATTAGAATATGCAAAGGTGGTATAAGAAAGGCCATAGCCAAATGGGAATAAAACATCCATTTTCTTTTTATCATAATAACGATAGCCGACAAAAATACCTTCTTGGTAGTTCACTTCATCTTTTTCACCAAAATAAGATAAATAAGATGGGTTGTCTTCCAATTTGCGAGGAAATGTCTCCGGTAATTTTCCACTTGGATTTACATCACCAAACAAAATATCAACAACAGCTCCACCAATAGCTTCACCACCCAGATATGCTTCCACAACACCTTTTACTTTATCAACCCATGGCATTTCAACCGGTGAACCATTATGCAAAACAACAATTACATTAGGTTGCACTTTTGTAATTTCATCTATCAGAATATTCTGACACTCAGGCATTCTCATATGTTCTCTGTCAAAGCCTTCTGATTCAAACTTATCCGGCAAACCTGCAAAAATAACTGCAACATCTGCTTTTTTTGATGTTTCAACCGCTTCTTTCATAAGTTTTTCATCTACTGCATCTTCTTTTGTCTGATATCCCATTGCAAAAGAAATGTTAGGGTTACCCTCAGTATAAGACACTGCTGATGTAACATATTTGCTGTTAATATGTGAACTTCCACCGCCCTGATAACGTGGCTTACTTGCAAATTCACCAATAAATGCAACTTTTTTATCTTTTGAAAGTGGAAGAATGTTATCATTTTTTAGTAATACAACTGTTTCTTCTGCCGCTTTTTGTACTCTTTTATGATCATCTTCCAAAGACCATACTGCATTTTTATCTCTATTTTCTTCAAAGCGATATACGATATTCAAAATACGTTCTACTGCTGTATCGACAACCTTTTCATCGAGTTCACCAGACTTAACTGCTTTTACAATTTCTAAATCATTAATTCCAAAAGAAGATGGCATTTCCAAATCAAGTCCTGCCTTCAAACCTTCAATACGATTATTTACGGCACCCCAGTCACTCATTACATAGCCGTCAAAATCCCATTCATCACGTAATACATCATTAAGGTATGTCTTATTTTCTGCAAGATGAACTCCATTTACACGATTATAAGAACACATAACCGTCCAAGGTTTTTGTTTTACAATTGCTCCTTCAAATGCAGCAAGATATATCTCACGTAAAGTTCTTTCATCTATATTAGAGGAAGAAGACATTCTTCTATGCTCCTGGTTGTTTCCAAGAAAATGTTTGATACTTGTTCCAACGTTTTTGCTTTGTACTCCTTCTATAAGAGCACCTGCCATTTCAGATGCTACCAGTGGATCTTCAGAGTAGTACTCGAAATTTCTTCCACATAAAGGAGAACGTTTAATATTAACTGCCGGACCCAGGATAACACTGACTCCTTCTGCCTGACATTCATTTCCAAGTGTCTTACCTATGTCTTTTAGTAACTCACGATTGAAAGAAGCAGCTGTGGCACATCCTGTTGGAAAGCAAACAGCTTTGATACTTTCATTAACTCCCAGATGATCTGCCTTATCATTTTGTTTACGTAGCCCGTGAGGTCCGTCAGATACCATAGATGCTGGAATTCCTAATCTTTTTATTTCTTCTGTATGCCAAAAGTCTGCACCGGAACACATAGATGCTTTCTCTTCTAATGTCATTTGTTCAATTAATTTTTTAATTGCTTCACTTTTCATATTCACATTTTCCTTTCGTGAGTTTGTTTACACTCTGATAGTAGCATTTATCTGGTATCACGACTATTGCAAAAAATGACTTGTTTTTAGGTCAATATTGACTTTTTTGCATTTTCTTGCGAAAATATAAGGGAATTTTATAGTATCATTTTAACTTTTAGGGAGATGATTGCATGAACCAAGGTACACATGAACAAATTATGGAATTACCGGATATTCCGGTCATGTATCGAATTTATGAAAGTCAGGGGGAGTTTGTAACGAACCACTGGCATGAAAGTCTGGAAGTTCTTTATATTTTACATGGGCATCTGGAAGTATATATACAAGATAATATCAGACATCTGCGGGATGATGACTATATCATTATTAATTCCGGAGACATTCATTCGACCCTTGGCTCTACCGGCACAGTGGTTTATCTGTTGCAGCTTACTTCTCCTTTTTTGGAGCGCTGTTTTTCGGATTATCATACCATTCGTTTTGAGCACACGGATGATTTCCTTGCATCAGCAAAAACAAAAGCTGAATTTTATGATTTTCATCAAGAAATCAAAACACTGCTACGCGATATGGGAACTTTATATTCCGGAAAAGAAGACGGTTATTCCCTTGCATTTCAGTCTTATTTATTTCGCTTTCTCTACTTATTAAATCAAACAGCTAAAGTACGTATCTCTCCTCTTGAAAAAAATAAAAGTGATAAAAACAGAGAGCAATTGTCAATCATTACTACGTATGTCTCCAAGCACTACAAGGAAAAAATATTATTAAAGGATGCTGCTGATGCCGTAGGTCTTCAGCAGGAATATTTTTGTCGTTTTTTCAAACGATATATGGGAATGACATTTGTGGATTATGTAAACCAAGTTCGTCTATCCTATATATATGAGGATTTAATGAATACGGATTACAGCATTTATACTATTTTAGAGCATCGGGGCTTTACCAACTATAAGTTATTTATGAAGCTCTTTAAAGAAAAATACGGCTGTACTCCTTCACAAAAAAGAAAAAGTATTTTCAATAAAGAGCTGTCATAAATGGTTGTTTATTCTGAGGTGTTCAATTGTCCAAAGAACGTAATCAGATATAATCCGCAAATTGCTACCAGAGTATATACCACTCTTGATAACCAGGTCATTTCACCAAAAATCAGTGCTACAAGGTTGAAGCGAAAGATTCCCACCAGTCCCCAGTTCAGAGCACCAATTATGGCTATCGCAAGTGCAGTGTAAGCAATTCCTTTATATGCCATATGGTTTCCTTCCTTTCCTGAAACAAAATCTAAAAGCTGCTTTTCAAAATGAAGAGAATGCATGCTTTATAAATAGTATCTTCCATATATGAGATATTATTCGCATATTTTTTTAAATTTTCGTACCTATTAACCATTTACTATATAAAAAATTTATACTAAAATGGATTTAATTGTTGTTTATATATCAAGCAGAGGAGCTCTTAGAATGAAAATTGGTTTTGATAATGAAAAATATTTAAAAATGCAATCGGAACATATCAAAGAACGTATTACTAAATTTGATAACAAACTATATCTTGAATTTGGCGGAAAATTATTTGATGATTTTCATGCTTCCCGTGTATTACCGGGTTTTGAACCAGATTCAAAATTAAAAATGCTGTTACAGTTAAAAGATCAGGCTGAAATTGTAATTGTAATCAGTGCCGATGATATTGAAGGCAACAAAATCAGAGGAGACCTTGGTATTACCTATGATCTTGATGTGCTTCGTCTTATTGATGCATTTCAGGGTATTGGACTTTATGTAGGTAGTGTCTGCATTACCAAATACACAGGACAAGCCAGTGCAAATCAGTTTGAACAACGTTTAGAATCTCTTGGAATTAAATCATATAAGCACTACAAAATTCCGGGATATCCAAGTGACATAGAACGAATTGTAAGTGATGAAGGCTATGGAAAAAATGAATATATTGAAACCACAAGACCACTTGTTGTTATTACCGCACCCGGACCAGGAAGTGGAAAAATGGCCACTTGTTTATCTCAGCTTTACCATGAACACAAACGCGGATTAAAAGCCGGCTATGCTAAATTTGAAACCTTCCCTATTTGGAATCTTCCTTTAAAACATCCGGTTAATATTGCGTATGAAGCAGCAACGGCTGATTTAAATGATGTCAACATGATTGATCCTTTCCATCTGGATGCATATGGCGAAACCACCGTTAATTATAACCGTGATGTAGAGATTTTCCCTGTCTTAAATGCCATGTTTGAGCAGATTTTAGGCGAAAGTCCATACAAATCACCTACTGATATGGGTGTAAATATGGCAGGCAACTGCATTATCGATGATGATGTATGTCGTCAAGCTTCTGAACAGGAGATTATCCGCCGTTATTATCAGTGCCTGTGTGATTTAAAACGTGGAAAAGGCTCAAAGGATATTTTATATAAATTAGAACTTCTTATGAAGCAGGCTTATTTAACTGCGGAAGATCGTGCTGTTGTGAATTCTGCATTAGACCGTGAGACAGCAACCGGTCATCCGGGTGTTGCCATCGAACTTCCAAATGGGGATATTGTAACCGGCAAAACAACCGATTTACTTGGTGCTTCTGCTGCTGCCTTACTTAATTCCTTAAAAGTATTGGGTGGCATTGATCATGAGCTTCATCTGGTATCTCCAAAAGCAATTGAACCAATCCAACGTTTGAAAACAGATTATTTAGGAAGCCGCAACCCACGTCTTCATACAGACGAGATACTAATTGCACTTTCTATGTCAGCCGCTAATGATAAAGATGCTAACTTAGCATTAACACAAATTCCGAAGTTAAAGGGTTGTGAAGCCCATTCATCCGTTCTGTTATCTTCCGTAGATGAACAGATATTTAAAAAATTAGGAATTCATCTTACCTGTGAACCAAAATATGAATCAAACAATAAAAAATATCATAAGCATTAATTACAAAGACCTGCCTTTTAAGGCAGGTCTTTACAGTTTAAATATATTCTTTTAAGGATTCTCTTAGTGATTCTTCTGATGTAATAATATCTTCTGTCAACTTCTTAGCTTCTTCTGATGCCGCCTTATATTGATGCAGATACTTAAAAAGCGATTTGACTCCCATATTACATCCATCAAATATTAACTCTGCAATCTCATGATCGGTTGGTTCCGGAAGCATTTTCATATTAATCTTCATATAGGACATTGCTTTTGCCATGGGATTTGGATTCTTATCTTCTTCTCCCTCTACAATTAATCTGTTATGGCATTCTGTTTCATATGCTATGTGTTCTTCTTTATTTTTTTCCAACAGTTTAAGCAGTTCCGGTTCCTTTACCTTCCCAATAACCTCATCAAACGATGCGATTGCCATCTTTACTCCCGCATCACACTCCTTCAATAAATGAACAGTATCTTCTGGGTTCATAGACTCCTCCTTGTTAATGCACATTTTGATAATTGTGAAACATAAAGTCTACTTAGATTGTCTCCACAAATGATATAATCATATGAGTTTCACAATTATCTCTAATACATTTCTATAGAGTCTAACCTATTCTTCCATTTATTATACAAAATGGAATGTTTTGCAAGATTTCTTTCGGAATTCATCTAGTTTTACAAATGAAAATCCCATTTCTTTCCATTTTGCAATTAATTCTTGCAGAATTTCAGAATTTGTCTTAAATGTGGAATGAAGTAAAATGACTGCTCCAGGAGGAATTCTAGATAGTAATTTATCAAAAGCCTGCTCTTTTGTCGGCTGATTATCCTCATACCAGTCTACATAGGCAAGGCTCCAGAAAAAAGTCTTATATCCCATGTCCTTTGCCATCTTTAAATTATTCTGGCTGTATTTTCCCTGTGGTGGTCTATAAAATCTGGCACATTCTTCTCCCGTTATTTCTTTGTAAAGATTCTCAAAGTCTTTAATCTCTTTTTCAAATGATGCTTTATCTGTCATTTTTGACATATCAGGATGATGATAGGTATGATTGCCTACAAAATGTCCCTCTGCTACCATACGTTTCACAAGTTCAGGACTTGTTTCCAAATAATTTCCCACCAGAAAGAAGGTCGCCTTTACATCACTTGCTTTTAAAGCATCTAATATCGCCTCTGTATATCCATTTTCATAACCGGAATCAAAAGTTAGATAAATCTTTTTTTCACTTGAATCTCCAATATAATACGTATCCCATTTCTTTAATTCTTCAGGCGATGCATTAGCAGTAGGCGGCTGTCCTTTCGTAGAAAACCCAAGACCCCAGTTTTCATTATTTTTTGCCATTACACTTTTATCTTCATAATATGTAATACCTTTTGCCACTGCAATCCCCAAAAGCATCATTACCATCAAAGTTGTAAACACTCGAAGCGGTGTCTTTTCCATACAAAAACTCCAATATATTCTTATTACTAATATATTGGAGTTCTATGTGATTCATAACCTATTCCGACCTTTTCACAAATTTTAATTGCAATTCCATATTCATTCCATCCGCCAAACGTTTTAACGTTGAAAGTGACGGATTCGCATTTCCTCTTTCAATTTTACTAATATCCGCCTGATATATGCCTGTTTCTTCTGCTAATTGTTTTTGTGTCATATTAACTGATTCTCTTGCTAGCGATAATTGATATGCCAGTAATCTATTAATCGTTAGATTCTCTTCTACTTCTATTAGAATGCCATCTTCCCAAATAGTATCTGCATCCAAATCCAACTCATCATTCCATGAAACTCCATATCCTCCAGTATCTACCTTAACTTTAGAAAAAAGCATAAAATCTGTCTTAAATACAGCAAATTGTGGATGAATATCAAAAAGTCCTTTTACATCATACTGTTTAATCTTACCTTCTTGAAAAGCAACTTCCAAAATACTATCCTGTAATGCTTTAACACGTTCAATCTTATGAATCATAATCACCCCTCCTAATCTATTCAATTGGTGGTAACATTTCAAATACCTGAGTGTTCCACATATCTACCAATTGATTTCTATAAAATTTTATAAACCGAATAATCATTTGTTGTTCCTTATTCGGAATCTCACCTTCAAACATTTCATCATTTACTAAAGAAAATACACCCACATAATCTCCATAAAAAGCATAAATATGTGGGGGATTGTGTTCCTTACTTCTGAAATATATTTTAATTGTAATACCATAAAACTTAGAAATAACAGGCATATAATTCTCCTTTCATTTACAATGATATAGGGTATATCCTATATTGTCAACAAAAAAATCGTATAACGGTTAATCAAATATTTACAGTTATACGATTTTGTGGTTTATTTTTAAAATAAAAATCGAATCAACAGCATATAGCAGACGGTTCCGCCTAAAATGCTGAGTAGTACGTTATTTTTCCATTTGTGTAGAATGGCAATGACTGCAATGGCAATCAGTTCCGGTAAGCCGTGAGAACCTTCAAGAATTTTTACTTCTCTAAGGCAATATACTACCAAAAGTCCCATCATGGCTGGTGGCAGAATGTTGCCTAGATAATGCACAATTTGGGGTGGTTCTTTTGTTTCCGGAAATAAAATAAATGGAATAAAGCGGGTAAGCATGGTTCCAATTGTGATTGCTAAAATGATAATAATAACCTGTAATGTTGTTAATTGCATAGCCGTTTCCTCCCCGCAAGCAGTATCACCATAATAAGTACCATGGATGGAATGACTACATTTTCTGAACCAAATATCACAAGACAGATTATAGTTGCCACAAGACCTATGATACAAGCCATACGGTTTTCTTTTTTCTTCCATTGCTCTAAAAAGAGAACGACAAAAAGTGCTGTTAATACAAAATCAAGCCCATACGTTGGTATGGTGATAGCTTCTCCTAATAATCCGCCAAGCAGTGAACCGGTTATCCAATATAAATAATCTAATAACGAAATAAAGAAGTAAAAATATTTTCGATTCACACCCTCCGGTGGTTCAATGCTGGAAGCAACCGAAAACGTCTCATCACATAGTGTAAAAATCAAAAAGTTCTTCATTTTTCCCATGCCTTTATATTTATTCAGCATGGATATTCCATAAAACAGATGTCTTGCATTAACCATTATGCTTAAAATGAATGCCTGCAGAGGTGAAAATGCTGTTGTGAGCAACGTAATTGCTACAAACTGCATACTACCGCAAAAACAAACCGCACTCATAATAACCGACCAGTAAAATGCATATCCCTTTGTCTGCATCAGCACGCCATACGCCATACCCAACACTAAAAATCCGGTTAAAATCGGAATGGTATTGGGGAATGCTGCTTTAAATGCTTTTTTCAATTCGTGATTCATGTCTTTTGTCCTTTAAAGTTTCGATAATCTATTAAGAACACATTATAATATTACTCATGTGAAACTTCAAGGATTCTTATCAGGAAAAATTCTCTCTGAAAATATCAATCATCAAAACCATCCACCTTATCTGATGAAACTGGTAAATATGTGTTCTTCTTTCTCAGGCAATCCAAATTTTTCTTTTCCGATTTCGATACTCTTCATTAAAAATGCCATATTTCTTCCAAGGACTCTCATAACCTGACAACCTTCTTCATCCGCGTACACATCCTCCGGTGTATATCCATGAACCATGTTCCAGTATTGGCTGGATGCAATCGGCATATTACTGATAGTGAAATATTTATTCAGCTGATCAAACGTAGCGGTGGTGCCTCCTCTTCTGGCAGACACAACAGCTGCACCTACTTTCATTGTCTTATCTACTGCGCCGCTGCTGTAAAATAAACGATCTAAAAATGAAATTACGTTACCATTTGCAGATCCATAATAAACCGGCGAACCAATTACGATTCCATCGCATTCTTTAAATTTAGGCGCAATCTCATTTACATAATCATCAAATACACATTTTCCCGTTTCACTACATTTACGACACGCAATACATCCTCTGATTGCTTTGTTTCCAACATCTACTATTTCTGTTTCAATTCCTTCTTTGTTCAATGTTTCTGCAACAATAGAAAGTGCTGTCTTAGTACATCCATTCGTATTAGGACTTCCATTAATCATCAATACTTTCATTTTTATTCCTCCTGTAAATAAATGGTAGTGTCAAGTTGACACTACTGTTTTTTTCTTAAAACCTTTATATATCAAGGGTTATAGAGTTTTTTTTAACAAAAAAAACAATGACCCCCTATTTTCGGTTATAATTGGAGTTACCACACAACAAAAAATACCGAAAGGAATGTCATTGTTATGTCTCTAATTATAACTTATTTACTTAATATAATCCAATACCAATATAAACAAGTTTATCACCCATTGTTCTCTTGTCATATAATTGGTATGACCTATTCTACTCTCACCCATAAGTGGCACCGGTACATCATCGCATGTATGGTGATAAATAAATCCGACTTTCTCCTGCACGTGCTTTGATTTTGCATTTCCATCGTAATATCCACACCAGATTACATTCATATTCAAATCTTCGAATCCGTGGCGAATCAACTCTTTTGCTGCTTCCGGAATGAAGCCCTGTCCCCAAAACTTTTGTCCAATCCAGTAACCCAGTTCACACTCGTCATCGCTTTCGGTCATATCGGTATGACCATTCAATTTTAATTCGATACATCCAATTGCTACATTATCCTCTTTCAGACAGACAGCATAACACTCTTTACCATTAAAAACATATTTAATGACACTTTGGCTTTCCTCAATACTTTTATGTGGTGGCCAACCGGCAATCGGACCGACTTCCGGATTTTTAGCATTTTCGTATAAACTTTTTGCATCCGTTTCTTCCCACGGACGAAGGATTAATCTTTCTGTATTTAGTATCAAAATCGTTCTCCTTTATTATATTCTCTTCAAGACAGAGGCGTTTTATTATTTCACTTCTATACTCTGTAAATTATTTAATTCCGATGAATATATTGTAGATATTTGTTGTACTGCAACTGGAAGTATGTTTTAATTCCTCACCCGCATGCGGAACCCTATCGACAAATTCTTTAGGATAGAATCGATGATGGTGTAAACGAAAAAGCAGCTTTCGC
>CAZAQH010000067.1:0-1831 GCA_964487395.1 uncultured Lachnospiraceae bacterium
ATAATAACCAGAAATTGTAAAGTTCAAAATGAAAAATCCAGGCCGGCAAAAAAAATATCATTAATAGTCTATAAAAGTTGAAAAAAGTTACAGTATTTGGTAATATGAACAGACTAGGAGGTAAGTGAATTGGAAACAAAAAAGAAAAAGAAACGAAAAAAGAATTACATAATGCTTGTTGTTTCTGACAGCCCCGGAGATAAAGTAAAAAAATATAAGATTACAAAGGCACGTGTTGGATTTGTAAGAATACTGGTAATCATCTTATTCTTGGTGATACTTGGATATATTGGTTTTTCTACTTTTCGAAATACCCTGGCTATAGGCCGTGAGACAGTTTTAAAGGAAAGACTTACTGCACTTGAGGATGAACATAGTAAACTTACAGTTGAAAATAGTGAATTAACCGAAAAAGTTAATATTTTGAGTGAGACAGTCAACCAAAAAGTAGATGCTGAAAAGGAACAGGAAGAAAAAAATATTCCATCAGGCTTTCCACTTTCAGGGACTGCTGATTTAGAAGAGACTAATGAGATATTGCAGATGGACGATGAAGAAGTCACACGTCCAATTATTATTTTTAAAGCTGGAGCAGGTACAAGTGTTGTAGCATCAGGTGGCGGTTCGGTTATTGCAGTAGACAGTGATAATACATATGGAACCCAGATTCAGGTGGATCACGGTAATGGATATGTTTCGGCATATCGCAGTGGCAACGAAGCAAAAGTTAAGGTTGGAGACGAAGTCATTCGAGGCACTTTATTGTTTGAATTAGGAACGGATGAAGATGATGAAAATGCAAGTCTTATGGGATACCAGATTATTAAGGATGAAGAATATATCAATCCGACAGAGGTATTAGAAATTAACGGTTAAGAAATGGAAAAGACAAAGGAGAATACAATGAGTAAAAAAACAACAAATAACTTTACTAACGGTGAAAGCAGTGTAATTGGTGCCGGAACTATATTAGAGGGTAACTTAAAAACAAATGCAACAGTAAGAATTGATGGAGAAATCAAGGGAGATTTAGAGTCTCAGGCAACAGTTATCGTTGGCGTTGATGGTAAAATCAATGGAAATGTAAATGCTGTAGATTTGTTAGTTGCAGGAACCGTAACCGGTGATGTAAAAGCTACCAATAAAATTGAAATTGTAGCAAAAGGAAAAATCGACGGTGATATCAATACAAAGAGTCTTATTATTGATGAAGCTGCTATTTTCCATGGAAAATGTGTAATGGATAATGGACAAAAGCCTGAAATAACAACAGTAGATTCAAAAGAGAATGAGAAAGCAAAATAAAACATCAGACAATTAGAAATGCTCCCGGTTTATTTCAACCGGGAGCATTTTTGTGGTTAATATTATTTCATTCTGTTAAATACTAATTCATAACCGTCATTGCCATAATTTAAAGAACGGTTTACTCTACTTATTGTTGCGGTAGAAGCACCGGTTTTTTCGGCAATTTCCAAATATGTTTTATGATCTTTTAGCATAGAAGCAACTTCAAAACGTTGTGATAAAGAAAGCAATTCGTTAACAGTACACAAATCTTCAAAGAAACTATAACATTCGTTCTTATCTTTTAATGTAAGAATGGCATCAAAAAGATAATCAACGGAATCAGTTTTTATTTTTTTGTTCATTAAAATACCAACCTTTCCACGAAATAACGTTCGAAATATATCTTATTTCACATTAAAAGTTTAACATACTAAATTTACAATAGGCCGACTCTTCGTAAGATTTGTCGGAACACATAGTGAATATGACAAAATAGATTGTTCCACCATTTAATAAAAACAATTATGGATAGAATTACGAA
>CAZAQH010000067.1:1841-10770 GCA_964487395.1 uncultured Lachnospiraceae bacterium
GAAATGTTTACAAAATAAGAAAGTTGAACTTGTCATGTAGTTTTAAATACTATATAATAAAATTATAATTACAAGTAATAATTTGAGTGGAATAGTCTGACAAACAATAGGAGCCAATTCATGACAATTGATACAGATGATTTAATCAACAGTATTATGGAAAGTTTAGAACGTATAAAATATATTGAAGCAGAAGACATTCCATCCATTGCATTATATATGGATCAGGTTACTACTTTTATGGATAATAAGCTTCGATCAACGACACGTAATCCGGGTGACGATAAGATTCTCACCAAGACCATGATTAATAATTATGCTAAAAATGATTTACTGCCGCCACCGGAAAAAAAGAAATATTCCAAAGATCATATTATGATTCTGGTACTGATATATTATTTAAAAAGTATTTTATCTTTCAATGATATTCAGACAATTTTAAAACCGATTACAGAACGATATTTTGGAAATGATAATGACTTTAATCTGGAACAGATATACAAAGAAATTTTTGAATTGGAAAAAGACCAAAAGGATGCCGTTAAAAAAGATGTCTTAGAGAAATTTGAAACGGCAGGACAGATTTTTAAAGATGCACCAGCCGGAGATGAAGAATTTTTCCACTTGTTTGCATTTATATCGCTGCTTGGATTTGATGTTTATGTTAAAAAACTTTTAATAGAAAAACTGGTAGACGGATATCGAGACAGTATATCAGAGGATGGCACGGAAAAAACAAAACAGCCGAAAGAAAAGCAACAGAAAGAAAAACAGCCAAAAGAAAAGCAAAAATAGAAGAAGTAACTTTTTATAAAAATATTCGTATAATATACCATCAGTCAAGTAGGAGGATCTTATGAAAAAGAAACTGATGGTATTTTTATTGCTCTTTATTATGGTGTTGACAACTTTAATTGGGTGCAGTAAAAAAGAATCCGTTAATACGAAAGAAAGTCAGACAGTTGTATTAAATGAAGTAGCACATTCAACTTTTTATGCACCTATGTATGTAGCAATTGAAAATGATTATTTTGCAGAAGAGGGCGTTGACTTAGTCCTAAATACTGGATTTGGGGCAGATAAAACGATGACAGCGCTTTTGACGGGCGAAGCAGATATTGGCTTTATGGGACCGGAAGCAACAATCTATACTTATATAGGAGATATGGAAGATTATGCAGTGAATTTTGCACAGTTAACCCAGCGTGCCGGTAATTTTATAGTAGCAAGACAGGCGGATGAAGAATTTAAATGGGAAAAATTAAAAGGTAAAAATGTTTTGGGCGGTCGTGCAGGTGGTATGCCACAAATGGTTTTTGAATATGTATTAAAAAAGAATAATATTAATCCGACAGAAGATTTGACAATTGATCAAAGTATTGATTTTGGTTCGACAGCAGCCGCTTTCAGCGGAGGGCAGGGTGATTATACCGTAGAATTTGAACCCCATGCTACTGCACTTGAATTAAAAGGAGATGGTTATGTAGTTGCATCTGTTGGGGAAGAGTCAGGATATGTTCCTTACACTGCATTTTGTGCTAGAAAAAGTTATATGGAAAAGAATCCGGAAATAATGGAGTCTTTTACCAGAGCATTGCAGAAGGGAATGGATTTCTGTAAAGAAAACAGTGCAGAAGAAATAGCAAAAGTAATCGCACCTCAGTTTGAGGAAACACCCATTGAGACAACAACAGCAATTGTACAGCGCTATTATGAACAGGATACCTGGAAAGAAAATCTTATATTTGAAGAGGATGCGTTCCTTTTATTGCAGGATATATTAAGAGAAGCAGGAGAATTAGAAGAGGAAATTCCATACGAGGATTTGGTTACGACTGAATTTGCAAAAAGTGTAGCCAAATAAAGAAAATCGTTATAGAATAGGAAAGTCATGTTGAAACATGGTTGAGAAAATCAACCATGTTTTTAACTGTAAGGTAATACAAAAGAGCAGGATGGAGATAACCGGAATATGTGGATGTGGTTAGTGTTATTATATGGAGTTTTAAAAGGATTTCGTGAAATTGTAAAGAAAAAGTCCATGGAAAAAAACAGTGTGGCGGAAGTGCTTTTTTTCTATACATTAATTGGTTTTATAATAGTGATACCAAGTGCGTTTAAGATGGATGCAATGCCGGTAAAATACTATTTTTTAGTTGCGTTAAAGTCCTTTATTATTTTTGTAGCATGGATATGCAGTTTTAAAGCAATTAAAAAACTTCCGATTTCATTGTATGGAGTACTTGATTTATCTCGTGTTTTATTTGCGATGCTATTAGGGGTAATGGTATTAGGTGAAGTTTTGAATTATTTTCAAATAGCAGGACTTATTTTGGTTTGTGCAGGGCTATTACTGTTAAAATGGAATCCGTTTATAAAGAAGCACACCCAGAGAACAGGGGTAGAACGAATTTATGTTATATTTGCTTTTATATCCTGTATCTTAAATGCATTATCAGGGTTAATGGATAAACTTCTAATGAAAGAAATTACAAGTTCACAATTACAGTTTTGGTATATGCTTTTTTTGACAGTCTTTTATTTCATTTATCTTATTTTTTCCAAAACAAAAGTCAATATCAAAGGCGCAATAAAGAATTATTGGATATGGATATTAAGTATTATGTTTGTTATTGGTGACAAGGCATTATTTATAGCAAATGGTGCAGGCGAAAGCAGAATAACCATAATGACACTTATCAAACAATCATGCTGCATTGTAACAATACTGGCCGGAAAAGTAATTTTCAAGGAAAAACAGGTGGGATACAAATTATTTTGTGCTGCAGTTATTATTGTTGGAATTGTTGTTTCTGTTTTATAAGAATAACCATAAAAGCAATTATTATTGTGTCGACAGTATAAAAAAAATAGGCTATAATAAAATACGTATTTGTACATAAATCAAAAGCGGTTGGAACGCAAGGAGGAAATAAAATGGGGATTTTAACAAGATTTAAAGACATTATGACAGCAAATGTGAACGCACTTTTAGATAAGTGTGAGGATCCGGAGAAAATGGTAGACCAATATCTTCGTAACCTTGAAAATGATTTGGCAAGTGTAAAGGCTGAAACAGCATCAGTTATGGCTGACGAGAAAAGTGCAAAAAGAAAACTTGATGAATGTCAGGATGAAATAAAGAAAATGGATGAGTATGCAAGAAAGGCTGTTGAAGCAGGTAATGACGATGATGCACGCCAGTTCTTATCCAGAAAAGCAGAATTAAATGAAAAAATGACAGCATTACAGAAGAATGCTGATCTTTGCACAGCAAATAGTTCAAAAATGAAGGAAATGCACGCAAAATTAGAAGAAGATATTTCTGAATTACGTGCAAAACGCGATACCTTAAAAGCAAAGGTTAAAGTTGCTGAGACTCAGAAAAAGATTAACCAGATGACATCTTCAGCTGACAAAGCAGGAAACAATATGGCTGCTTTTGAGAGAATGGAAGAAAAAATCAACAAAATGACAGATGAAGCAGATGCAATGGAAGAATTAAATGCATCTAAAAAAGATGATGTTGAAGATTTGGCAAAAAAATATGAAACGAAAGAAACAACCAGCAGTGTAGATGATGAACTTGCTGCATTAAAGGCTTCAATGGGTAAATAGAACACAGGAGGTTTTACATAATGGGTATTTTTTCAAAACAGCTTGCCAATGTGATTGAATGGAATGAGACAAAAGAAGGCGTTTTATTCTGGAAATGGCAAAATCAGGAGATTAAAAAAGATTCCAGACTGATTATCAGACCGGGTCAGGATGCCATCTTTTTATATAATGGTAAAGTGGAAGGGATTTTCGAGGATGAAGGAAATTTTGAAGTGGATTCTGATATTATTCCATTCCTTACTACTCTGAAAAGTTTTAAGTTTGGGTTTAATGCACCACTTCGTGCAGAAGTTTTATTTATTAATACAAAAGAGATATTGGTTAAATGGGGTACTAAAAATGCCATTAATCTTCAGGCACCTGGACTTCCAGGCGGAATGCCAATACGTGCATTTGGAACATTTAGCTGTAAAATAGCAGAGCATGATGTATTAATAGAAAAATTAGCAGGCATTCGTCAGACTTATTCCGTTGATGATGTTAAAGAACGTATTGTTGCTAATCTTGATCAATTATTAATGAGTTGGATTGGTAAAGAAGGACGTGACATGTTCAACCTTCAGCAGGATGCACGCAGTATTGCTTCCGGTATCTGTAAAGATTTGGATATGGACATGAGAAAGCTTGGAATTGCTATTACAGAATTCAACATTGAGAGCTTCTCTTATCCGGAAGAAGTCAAGAAGATGCAGGAAAAGGCAGCATCACAGGCAATGATAGGTGATGTAAATAAATATCAGCAGGTAGCAATGGCAGATTCTATGAGTGGCGGACAGTCAGGAAAAGGTTCAGTTGCCAGTGATATGGTTGGTTTACAGATGGGTATGGCAATGGGACAGCAGATGGTTCAAAATATGCAGATGAACAATACAACTGCAAATGGTAATGCGACTGGTGCAAAGTTTTGCCCTAATTGCGGAACACCTGCAAATGGTGCTAAATTCTGTAGCAATTGCGGAACTAAGCTTGGCTAATATTTAGAAATATTAGGGCTGTCTGAATTATTCGGGCAGCCTTTTTTGAAAAGATGAGACATAAGATATATACAGGGAGAATTAAATGAGTATTTACGATACTTTAAATGAAGAACAGAAAAAGGCGGTTTTTACAACACAGGGACCATTATTGTTATTGGCAGGAGCAGGGTCCGGCAAGACTAGAGTTTTGACACACCGCATAGCTTACTTAATAGAGAATACAGGGGTTAATCCATGGAATATTCTTGCGATTACCTTTACCAATAAAGCAGCAGGTGAAATGAGAGAACGTGTAAATAAACTGGTTGGGTTTGGCGCAGAGAGTGTCTGGGTCGCAACTTTTCATGCAACCTGCGTACGTATACTTAGAAGACATATTGATTTAATTGGTTATGATACTAATTTTACCATTTATGATTCCGATGATCAGAAATCCATCATGAAAGAAATTTTAAAACGACTGGATTTTGATCCCAAGCAGTATAAAGAAAGAAGTATTTTAAGCACAATTTCTACTGCTAAAGATGAATTGATTACACCGGAAGAATATGCTAAAAATGTAGTCGGAGATTTTAGGAAAGAAAAATATGCTATAGCATATACAGAATATCAGAGAGTTTTATTTAATAATAACGCACTGGATTTTGATGATATTATTGTAAAGACGATAGAACTGTTTAAGAAACATCCGGAAGTACTGAATAATTACCAGGAACGTTTTCAATATATTATGGTAGACGAATATCAGGATACCAATACCGCACAATTTGAACTGATACACTTATTGGCTAAAAAATATCGTAATCTTTGTGTAGTAGGAGATGATGACCAGTCAATATATAAATTTAGAGGTGCCAATATTCATAATATTCTTGATTTTGAAAAAGTATTTAACGAAGCAACTGTAATAAAATTAGAACAGAATTATCGTTCTACACAGAACATTTTAGATGCAGCAAATCAAGTAATTCGTAATAATACAGCGAGAAAAGAAAAAGCTCTATGGACGAATAAGGGCGAAGGAAATAAAATTCATTTTAGACAGTTTGAAACAGCATATGAAGAAGCAGAATTTATTGCATCGGATATTGCAAAAAAGAAAAAGAATGCTGTTTGCGATTACAAGGAATGTGCAGTTTTATATCGTACCAATGCACAATCCCGAATTTTAGAAGAGCAGTTCGTAAGAGAAGGAGTCTCTTATGATATTGTTGGTGGAACCAATTTTTACTCCAGACGTGAAATCAAGGATTTACTTGCTTATTTAAAGACAATTGATAATGCAAAGGATGATTTGCAGGTCAAACGAATCATTAACATACCAAAGAGAGGCATAGGAGCAGCAACACTTGCAAAAGTACAGGACTATGCAAATGAAAAAGGAATTGGTTTTTATGATGCGTTAAAAGAAGCAGACCAGATTACAACAATTGGAAAAAGTGCAACGAAATTACAGCCTTTTGTAACAATGATACAATTATTCCGTTCCAAACTACAGGTTTATGGATTAGAAGAATTAATTAATGACCTCCTTAAAAAAATAGATTATATCAAATATTTAGAAGAATCTTCGGATGAGGATGCTGAGAATCGAATTGAAAATGTTAATGAGTTAATCAGCAAAGTAGTTGCATACGAAGAGGAGCATGAGGATGCTACATTGAGCAGCTTTTTAGAAGAGGTTGCTTTGGTTGCAGATATTGATGGCGTAGATGAAGAAGATAACAGAGTGCTTCTTATGACACTGCATTCAGCAAAAGGTCTTGAATTTGAACATGTTTATTTAGCAGGTGCTGAAGATGGAGTATTTCCAAGTTACATGTCCCTGATGGATGAAGACCCAACCGCAATAGAAGAGGAACGACGTCTTGCATATGTAGGAATTACAAGAGCAAAGGACGAACTTACTATAACATGTGCTAAAATGCGAATGGTACGTGGCGAAACACAGTACAATCCGGTCAGTCGTTTTATAAGAGAAATACCGGAAGCACTTATGGATAACCGTCCACAAAAAGAAAGACCAAAAGAGTTTGAAGCATATGAAGATGATTCTTTTGAACGTATACAGTTTAAGGCAAAACCGTATGAAAGACCAAAAGCATCAATTAAGTCAAAACAAACAGCCGTGGAAAACAAACCGTTTATTGCACGTGGACTTGATTCATTGCAAAAAGGCAGTCAAATCCAGAAAGGCATGCCGGTAAGTGACACACTTGCATATGAAGTAAATGACCGGGTACGACACGTTAAATATGGAGAGGGAACAGTCAAGGCAATTGAAAAAGGACCGAGAGATTTCCAGGTTACAGTACTTTTTGATACGGCCGGACAGAAGATTATGTATGCAGCATTTGCTAAATTGCAAAAGATTTAAAATAAGCTGAAAAAAATGGTAATCAAATTCATTAATTTTTGTAGTAAAAATTAGGAAAAAGTGATATTATAACATTAACTACTTAATGAATCCCAAAAGAAAGGATTATACTTTATGAATAAATTAGATGAATTAATAGAGGTATTAAAAGAAAATACGGGCTTAGCAGACAAAAAGGCTAAGAAGAAAAAGTGTAATGGTTTCTGTGTTATTCTTGGAATTGTAGCAGTTGTAGCAGCGATTGGCGCAATTATTTATGCGGCATATCGTTATTTTGGACCTTCTTATTTAGAAGATTACGATGAAGACTATGATGATGATTATGATGATGACTTCTTCGAGGATGAAGAAGATGATGAGACAGAAGATAATACTGAGGAAGCTCCTAAGGAAGATAGTCAGGAATAGAATATTTATTGTATGCTAAAGAGCGGATGTTTAATACATACGCTCTTTTTTTTGCCCAATAAGACGGCTGGTACGAACGGATGTCGTTTGGAACATTGAAGAAACATAGCAAAAGAAAGGAATTATTATATATGAAAAAGGGTGACATCGTAACCGGCAAGGTATTGGATGTTGAGTTCCCTAATAAAGGGATTATTGCCATTGAAGAAAATACGCAATCCGGTGAAAAAAAGACAAAGACCTGCGTGGTCAAGAATGTCATTCCGGGACAAACGGTTTCATTTCGGATTAAGAAGCTTAATAAAACAAAAGCAGAAGGTATTTTTTTATCGGTAGAAGAAAAAGCAGAAAATGAAGTAGAGCTAATTTGTCCACATTTTGGAGTTTGCGGAGGCTGTACATATTTGCATTTATCATATGATGACCAGGTGAAATTAAAAGAAAAACAGGTTAAGAAACTACTGGATGGTGTATTGAGCAATCAAAAGACCCCATATGAATTTATGGATATTAAAAAGAGTCCAGTCAGCATCGGATATCGCAATAAGATGGAGTTTTCCTTTGGCGATGAATATAAGGATGGTCCACTTGCATTGGGGATGCATAAGCGAGGCAGTTTTTATGATGTTGTAACGGTTGATTCATGTAAAATCTGTGATGGGGATTATGGTAAAATTTTGCAGGCATCTTTACTTTTTTTTCAGCAGCAGAAAAAGTCATATTATCATAGACTGCGTCATACAGGATATCTTCGTCATCTTTTAGTTCGTAAAGCAAAAAAAAGCGGAGAGATTTTAATTGCACTTATTACCACAACTCAGGATGAAGCGGATTTGAATGCGTTTAAAGATATGCTTTTAGCATTGCCACTTGAAGGTCAGATTGCAGGCATTCTCCATACTAAAAATGATTCGCTTGCAGATGTTGTACAAAGTGATGAAACAAAACTTTTATATGGTAAGGAATATATCACAGAAGAAATTTTAGGACTGCATTTTAAAATATCACAATTTTCTTTCTTTCAGACTAACAGTCTGGGTGCGGAAGTGCTATACGAAACAGCAAGGGAATTTATTGGTAGTTTAGGAGAAGGTGACAAAACAGTTTTTGATTTATACAGTGGCACAGGCACCATTGCACAGTTGATGGCACCGGTAGCAAAAAAAGTAATTGGAGTAGAAATTGTAGAAGAGGCAGTTGCTGCTGCAAAAGAAAATGCCAAATTAAATGGACTTAATAATTGTGAATTTATAGCGGGAGATGTATTAAAGGTATTGGATGAAATTGAGGAAAAACCCGATTTTATTATTTTAGATCCGCCACGTGATGGAATACATCCGAAGGCACTTAAAAAGATTATCGCCTATGGTGTAGACAGATTAATCTATATTTCCTGCAAACCAACAAGTCTTGTAAGAGATTTGGAAAGTTTTTTGGAGGCAGGTTATGAAGTGAAAAAAGCCGTTGCTGTTGACCAATTTCCGTGGACGGCAAATGTGGAGACTATTGTGGGACTACAGCGCCGAGATACCTAGAAGTGCTTGAATTT
>CAZAQH010000068.1:0-10501 GCA_964487395.1 uncultured Lachnospiraceae bacterium
ATGACAGGGGTATCTCTATCATGAAATTTTTATAAACTTTTTTTGTATTCATCTATTACAACACCAAGTGGAAGACATGCCGACTCATTATCATAACCACCTATCAGCATTCCAATGTATCGCCCATTTTTATCAAACGTTCCACACCCTGACATCCCCGGCACTGCCTCACAATAATTGTATAATGTATAATCTGAAAAAGTTTCAACATACCAGTAGGGATTTCCGATTCGTCCTTTTTCCAGAGCACAAAATCCAGATTCTTTTAGATATGCATATTGCATAAAATCATCTTGTTTAAGCTTCTTATATTTCTTCTCACTGTAATCCACTTCATCAATCTGTCCAAAACACTCTTTTGTTAATTGTTCCCTTGACACACTTACAAAACCAATATCATGTTCTATTGACACATAAACTACTTTTCCTGTTGCCTCTGTTTCATCAAAAAATACAACTGATGTGACATCTCCATTCTCAAGAAGATGTTTTGTCGTAACCAGAATTACTTCATCTTTATTTTTTTCCAAAATAGAGCCATTTCCCCTATATTCACCATCGAAGATATGAACCATTGTCGGAAAAATTCTATTTTCCGGTTTCTGCTTATTTCGACTTATCATATTCACTAATACAATAGACAAAATAAACAGCATTGCTATATTCAGTATTAACAACAATCTTTTTTTTCTATTCATATTTGTACCATTATTTCCTATAGGTAATATGGCTGTGTAGAAATCCATATCTATAGACTCCTGCACAGCCATACTATTTCAATAGAATATAAGCAGAACGATAAGCCGGGTTATGTCGTAAATGATCATCTATCTAGAACGATTGTTGCCAATCATCTCAAGCGACCTACCTGAAAGCAGACCGGGCCGGTCCCTTGCTTTCTATTTGGCCTTGCTTCGGATGGGGTTTACATATGCCCCTTTCGTTACCGAAAGGGCGGTAGTCTCTTACACTGCCTTTCCACCCTTACCCTTGCGGGCGGTTTATTTCTGTTGCACTAGCCTTGGAGTCACCTCCACCGGACGTTATCCGGCATCCTGCCCTATGAAGCCCGGACTTTCCTCACCTGATACCTTACGTATCAGCCGCGATCATTTGTCCTACTTATATTCGCATTTTTGATTATACCATATAAAATTATACATTAAAACAACTGCCACCCACAAACTCTCTTGAAAGCGAATTGTTGGGTATACTGTCATTTGGAATACTAAGAAAATATCCTAAAAACTTCAAAAGACGCTGTGCTTCATAATATTCCGGTTCTCCCTTTGCAATTCCATATAATAAAGGCTCTGCATATGGCTTTAATAATGCAAGTTCATAAATCAGTACTGAATTAAACATAACATCGGCACTTTCCTGATATGGGAAAATATTTTCCTCTTCGCCTCTTCTAACACTTGGCCACATCTGAATCGTACGTTTGGCACTTGCGCCACGTGTTCTCGCATCCCTTACCATTCTTCTTAACAAACGACCATCTGTTGTTGGGATTCTATTATGTCCGTCTATATTCAAACTTGTTAATGCACTAATGTATACTTTGAACTTACTGTCACTTGGTAATGCATAAGACATCTTATCATTCAAACCATGAATTCCTTCTATAACAAGAATATCTTCCGGACCAAGTTTTTTGAAATTACCGCGATATTCTCTATGTCCTGTTTTGAAATTAAAGGTAGGCAGTTCCACTTCTTTTCCATCAAGCAAATCACACATGTCTTTATTAAACTGCTCTACATCTATTGCTTCCAAACATTCGAAATCGTAATCGCCCTTTGCATCCTTTGGTGTTTTTTCTCTCTCTACAAAATAATCATCTACTGCAATCGGATGTGGATTCAAGCCATGTGTCCGAAGCTGTATGGAAAGTCGATGGGAGAATGAGGTTTTACCGGAAGAAGACGGTCCTGCAATCATAACAAATTTAACTCCACCTCTATTAACTATTTCATTTGCTATTTCTGCTACTCTTCTTTCCTGCAATGCTTCCTGCACCAAAATAAGATCTGAAAAATCACCATTACAAATCTGGTTATTTAAATCTCCAACTGTTCCAATTCCCATTTGATCGCCCCACTGTGTAGAACGAACTAACGTCTGAAACAATTTTGTTCTTGGTTCAAAAACATCAAGTTTATCCGGTGTTTTCTGGTCTGGAAGGAGTAAAATCATTCCATCCTCATAGGACATAACTTTAAATGTTTTAATATATCTCGTACTTGGCAGCATATATCCATAATAATAATCATAATATCCATCCAAACAATAAATATTGACATAAGAACTTCTTCTGTAACGAAAAAGATTGACCTTATCTTTCATACCCTGTTCCTCAAATAACGCAATTGCTTCATTAATTGGGTAGGGTTTTTTAACAATTGGATAGTCTGCTTCAACTATTTCCTGCATTCTGTCATTTATTTGTTCTATTAATTCATCTGTAACTTTATAATCCCCTTGTGGAGAACAATAGCAGCCACGTCCGATGGCAAATTCAACTTTAACCTTTCCTTTTTCCTTAGAACCCATAATGTCACTTAAGGCTTTTACAAATACCATAATAGCACTGCGTTCATATGTTTTATGTCCGATTCCATTATCTAATCGAATAAAGGAAATCTCCGCATCCTTACTGACATGTTTTGACAACTCCCTTATTTTTCCATCTTCTAAAACAAGTGCTATCAGATTATCATTTTCTTTCTGATATTCATCTGCAATCGTTTCAAACAACGTTCCTGCCTGATATTCTTTTTTTACCCCATTAATTGTAATAATTGCCATATGTACCCTCCTTAGATGATTTGAAACGGACTTTCTTCTTTTGCTTCCTGAACATGAAGTTGTGGCATTTCTCTTTTAAATACTTCCAGCATATATGGTTTAAATATTTTTTCCAATCCATAATGACCTGCATCAATTATGTTTATTCCCTGCAAAACAGCATCCATTCCATTATGATGTGTAATATCTCCTGTAATAAGAACATCTGCTTTTTTGGCAACTGCCATTTTAATATAATCTTTTCCCGAACCGGGTACTATGGCAGCTCTTTCTATTGTTTGGGATAAATCTCCAAACACCTTTACATTTTCTATCGAAAATACCTGTTTACAATATTGGGCACACTCCTGCAGTGTCATAATCTGAGGTAATAATCCGATTCTGCCAATTCCTTCTTTTGCAATATCATCTACGTATGTAATTTCCAGAACTTCTCTGTTTTTAAGATGAAATTCATCCGCTACGGCATCTGCCATTCCCATTACATCAAAATTAGTATGCATTGCATAATAGTTAATATCATTACGAATCAATTGCATGATGCGTCTTCCAACAAAATGTTCACTTGTCACTCTGTTTAGCTTATCAAAAATCATTGGATGATGCGTTATCAGTAAATCCACTTTGTTTAAGATAGCCTGTTCGATTACGGTATCAGTCGCATCCAGTGCAATCATTACAGAATGAATTTCCTTTTCTTTTCTACCGGATAATAAACCAACATTGTCCCAGTCTTCCGCAAACGAAAGGGGTGACAACTGTTCAAGTCGTTCCATAATATCACTACATCTCATACGCATTTCCTCACAAAATGAATCCCAATGTCGTGGTTATTAATTGTAACCGTTCTGTAACCAAATCTTTTTTTTTTTCAATACGACTCAAAATGCCTTCATATTTTTCTTTTTCGCTAAGTAGATATTGGCATAATACCGGGTTTTTCTCTTTTATTAAAATCGGACCATACCATTCCTCATATAAAGTTAATTCTCTTTTTTCCTTGGTATATGGTATCGCTTTAATAATCTGATAATATTTTCCTTCATCGAAAACCATATCTTCATTAACAATTGAGAACCCATGTTTAATTAAAAAATGTCGTACCTTTGCAATTTCTGACTGAGGCTGCAATATGATTTCTTTCATGGATAATATCTTTTCCATACTATCTTCCATAATTTTAATCATAAGTCTTCCGCCAATTCCTGCTGCTATCATGGAATCAACTTCTAAGTGTTTCTCAGCATCTTCACAGTAATTAAGTGCCTTTGCTCCATCGGATTGACGAATTTCTATGTATTTTGACAGATTTCTTTGCGCAATATGTTCTTTTGCTCTTTTAAGTGGTCCATCATTAATATCCATCGCAATGACTTTAGAACAAACATGCTTCTCAATAAGATATATGGATACAAACCCATGATCACATCCTATATCCGCCGTTATAGAGCCTGGTGACACCATATTTGCAACAGCTGTCATACGTTTTGACAAAACCACTGTTCCTGTTGTCTGCATATTAATCCAAATAATCCTTTAATTTTCTGCTTCTGCTTGGATGACGAAGTTTTCTAAGTGCTTTCGCTTCAATCTGTCTGATACGCTCACGAGTAACATTGAACTCTTTTCCAACTTCTTCCAATGTTCTGGCGCGACCATCATCAAGACCAAAACGTAAACGCAACACTTTCTGTTCACGATCTGTCAATGTGCTTAAAACTTCAACAAGCTGTTCCTTTAATAACGTAAATGCTGCTGCATCTGCCGGTACCGGTACATTGTCGTCCTGAATAAAATCACCAAGATGACTGTCTTCTTCTTCACCAATAGGTGTCTCTAATGAAACAGGTTCCTGACTGATTTTTAAAATTTCTCTAACACGTTCAACCGGCATATTCATTTCTTCTGCAATTTCTTCCGGTGCCGGTTCTCTTCCTAATTCCTGTAATAACTGTCTGCTTACACGGATTAATTTATTGATGGTTTCAACCATATGAACCGGAATACGAATGGTTCTGGCCTGATCCGCAATTGCTCTTGTGATAGCCTGACGAATCCACCATGTTGCATAAGTTGAGAATTTGTATCCTTTTCGATAATCAAATTTTTCGACCGCTTTAATCAGACCAAGATTACCTTCCTGAATCAAATCCAGGAACAGCATACCACGGCCCACATATCTTTTGGCAATACTAACTACCAGTCTTAAATTGGCTTCAGCCAGTTTCTTCTTGGCTTCTTCATCACCGGCTTCCATCTTCTGAGCCAGATCAATTTCTTCCTCTGCACTAAGAAGCGGTACTTTACCGATTTCTTTTAAATACATTCTAACTGGGTCTTCAATGCTGACTCCGTCTGGAACAGATAAATCAATCGTTTCAACATCCACTTCATCTTCTTCTGTTAAAACAATCTCGTCCTCTTCAATTAATTCATCTTCATCATCATCGGTAATACGCAAAACATCAATTCCGTTATGCTCCAGTTCTTCCATAATCTTGTCATACTGTTCCTCTTCCAGCTGCATATCCTGGAAAAAGCCAATAACCTCTTGATATTCAAGAACATTTTTCTTTTTTTTGCCCAATGCTAATAAAGCTTTCATTTTCTCTTCAAATTTTGCCTGTGTAACTTCATCCATCATGTATTCCATCCTTCCATGCACTTGTCTGCTTAACTCTATTGTTATCTTATTCCAGAGAAATATGCGTTTTTCTAAGCTCCTCCAATGCTTTTTTTCCTTCTATTGCTTGTTTTATTGCATTTACATCACTCGAAAGCTTCTCTGTATAATACTCATAACTGTTCTTTTTTACAGCAAATAAAACATCCATTAACGCTTTTTCTTTCATCTGAAGATTTTCTATTTCTACTAACTTTGTATTAAATAAGGAGGCTACTTCGCGCTGTTCTTCCTCATCTTCAAACAGGGAAATAATAGCTGCCGGCTCACAAACACCCTTTTCAAGCCCTTCAAAAAGCTTTTCAGCCACTTTTCCATATAACTCCTCCGTAAAATCCTGTGCTGAAATATACTTTTTTATTTTTACGTAAATTTCCGGCTCTTCCGTAATCCACGTAATCAGTAATCGTTGATCCCGCTTAATCGCATCCTGTGGAGTATTCTTTTTCTGAATACCCGACTTAGGGCGTTCAATCGGCTTAGCAAGACCGGTTTGAGCCGCATAACTGATTACCATGCTGTTTAAATCAGATGCACTTATATTATATTCTCTTGCAATTGCCTCAATATAATTGGTTCGTTCAACTGCCTCTGAAAACTTAACTAATTTTTTTGCAATTTCCCGGTGAAATTTAGTTTTATCTTCCGGATCAGAAAGATTATAATCTTTTTGTAATGTCTCAACCTCAAAGAAAAAGCTGTTCTGTGCCTGATTAATTCTCTCTTGAAATGCCTCAGCTCCCAAATTTTTAATAAATTCATCCGGGTCCTTGTACGGTTTTAGATTTAATACTTTACCGGTAAGCCCAACTTCCTTTAGAATGCCAATTGCACGTAACGCTGCCTTAGTACCGGCACCATCACTGTCATATGATAATATGACATTTTCCGTAAATCGTCTTAAAAGGTTGGCCTGTCCTGCAGTGAATGCCGTTCCAAGTGATGCAACTGCCTGTGTAAAGCCTGCCTGGTGCATCGCAATAACATCCATATATCCTTCACACAGAATTATATTATCTTTTCTGGAACTTCTTGCAAAATTAAGACCATATAAATTTCTGCTTTTGTCAAAAATCAATGTCTCCGGTGAATTTAGATATTTGGGTTCGCCCTCTCCCATAACACGACCGCCAAATGCAATCACGCGATGATTAATATCCTGAATTGGAAACATAACACGATTCCAAAATTTATCATGCGTACCATGTACTTCATCTCTGGCTGCAAGACCAGCCTGAACAATTAATTCATCTGAATAACCTTTTTGCTTTAAATATTTTACCAAATCATCGCGAAATTTATTCGAATATCCAATGCCAAACTGCTTCATGGTATCATCTGTCAACTTACGGTCCACCATATATTTATAACCGGTCTGCCCCTGTGGTGTCCGAAGCAGATAATAAAAATATTTTGCTGCCTCTTTGTTAATCTCTAATAATAACGTTTTTCTATTGGCTTCCTTCTTCATTTCCTCAGAATATTCTATTTCAGGCAATTTAATGCCGGCTCTGTCAGCCAGAATTTTAACAGCCTCCGGAAACGTATTATTTTCATAATTCATAAGGAATGTAAAAACGTTGCCTCCTGCTCCACATCCAAAGCAGTAATACATCTGTTTTGCTGCCGAGACAGAAAAAGAAGGGGATTTTTCATTGTGAAAAGGGCATAATCCGAAATAGCTTGCTCCTTTTTTCTGAAGTCTTACATATCCCGATACAATATCCACTATGTCATTTCTTGTCCTAACTTCTTCAATTAATTCATCAGGATAATACATCATTAACCTCTTTCACTTTAGCCGTGCCATGATTTGGGAATATACAGTTCTTCGTATTTTGCAATTGCAAAACGATCCGTCATAGCACTAATGTAATCACATACCACTCTTTCCGGTTCTTCTCCGGCTTCTAACATAGCAAGTAAGTCCTCCGGCAGAAGTTCAATGTGGTGAAGATAATACTCATATAATGTCTGAACAAGCATCTCTGCCTTCCCCTCTTCACTTTTGGCATCGGGATTCTTGTAAACATTCTCAAACATAAACTCCCTTAATGCTTTCATTGCTTCTGCAACCGGTTTTGACATAATAATCTCATCTTTACCAAAACTTGTCGTAACAATATCATGAATAAAATGATCCAGTCGTTCTCCTGTTGTAAAGCCAATCACTTCCCGAATTGATTTGGGAACATCTTCTTCTGTTAAGATGCCACCTCGAATCGCATCATCCATATCATGATGAATATATGCGATTTTATCAGAAAGTCTGACTATCTTTCCTTCTAATGTATAAGGATTCCCACTTGTCTGATGATTTAATATTCCATCTCTTACTTCATATGTAAGATTTAATCCCTGACCATCCTTTTCAAGCACATCAACCGTTCTGATGCTTTGCTTTGCATGCTCGAATCCCAATGGACAAATATCATTTAACGCCCGCTCTCCTGCATGTCCAAAAGGTGTATGTCCTAAATCATGACCAAGTGCAATAGCCTCCACTAAATCTTCATTAAGTTGAAGTGCTTTTGCAATGGTTCGTGCATTCTGGGACACTTCTAATGTATGTGTTAATCTTGTTCTGTAATGATCTCCCTCAGGAGTCAAAAAAACCTGTGTTTTATCTTTTAATCTACGAAATGATTTGGAGTGAAGAATACGATCCCGGTCTCTCTGAAAAACCGGTCTGATATCACACTGTTCTTCTTCCTTGACTCTTCCCTTAGAATTCATACTAAGAGTAGCATATGGACTTAAATAGACTTCTTCCCATTTTTCGAGACTTTCTCGAATTGTCATAACCGCATCCTCCATAGTAACTATAAAAGGCTCTATTTTTAGTATTCTGTAACCAAATCAAATTTCCTTTATTTTTCTGTATTTTATTTATAGAAAATTTACAATAATAGGAACAATAATAACCGTTAATAATCCTGTTACCACAATTGCAAGTGAACTCATAGCCGCTTGTATTTCACCTAATTCTACCGCTTTTGATGTTCCAACCGCATGAGATGCACTTCCCATGGCAAGTCCCTGCGCAACCGGCTCTTTAATATGAAATACCTTAAGAAGTGTTGGTCCTACAATTGCCCCTGATAATCCTGCAATAGTGACCCCGATAACCGTTACTGCCTCTATTCCTCCAATTTCGCCCGATACTCCCAGTGCAATGGCTGTCGTAATACTTTTAGGAAGCAGGGAAAAAATTAATGTATTATCCACCTTCCATATTTTCAGCAAAAAAATGAGAATAGCAGCATGCGTCAGGCATCCAATAAAAATACCCACAAAAATTGCGGCTATATTCTGTTTTAAAATAAGCATCTGTTTATACAGGGGAACTGCAAGACACACCGTAACCGGTGTTAAAAAATACGTTAAATATTTTGCCCCTTGCTGATATGTATCAAATGACACTCCCGTAGCAGACAGAAAAATAATTATTATAATAATGGAAACTAACAAAGGATTTAAAATCGGTGACTTCCATTTCTTTTGTATAATACTGCCTATCCAAAAAGAGAATAGACTTAAAATCATACCAAAATATAAAGACTCTGAGAAGAAATCATTTAAGTTCATTTTTATCCTCCTTTGCTTTGCTCTTTTTCTTTTTTAAAAGTATAACAGCCTGTGAAGTGGCTCCCGTCACTCCAATCACTGCCACAAAGGAAATAAAACTAGCGATACATAATGGTAAAATATGCCCTTTTACAACTCCAAAAGATGTCATAATCTCAACTGAAGGCTCAATAAAAAATAACGGCATAATGGAAATCATATACGTCGCTGTATCCTCAACCTGTGATAATTTTACGATTTTAGTCATAAGTAAAAATAACAATATTAATAAGCCATATACACTTGCCGGTATCGGAAGTGGCAAAATCATTCGAAGAATTTCACCCAAAAAACTGACTCCCAGTATAATCATTAACTGAAATACATATTTCATTTCACACTTGCCTCTTATAAACTATTATCTTAATATTTCAAATATAAAAGCTGCAATTTTCTCAATTGCCTCATATGCATCTTTAAATGGCGATATTTGAAAAACATGCCACATTCCTTTAAAAACATCTATTTTTACAGATACATTTTCTTTAACCATCTTTTTGTGAAGAGAAGTCGAATCGTTTAATAATATCTCATAATCTCCAACCTGAATATACGTCGGCGGAAATCCAGTGAAATCCCCATATAATGGTGAAATAAGTGGATTTTCCAAATCACAGTCTTTTGCATAATTTTGAATCATCTGGTCTAAATATGATGCATTCAAAACAGGATCAAGTTCAGCCCTCGTCTGATGTGATTTACCTGTAGAAAGCAAATCGGTCCAAGGAGACATTAGAACTAATCCTCTCGGGAGGATTCTTTCCTGCTCTTTCAAACTAAGCGTTAAAACAAGTGCAAGATTACCTCCTGCCGAATCTCCGGCAACAATTATTTCTCTTGCGCCATATCCTAACAGTAATAAATAATTCCATGCCTTTAAAGCATCCTCAAGTGCCGTTGGATACGGATTCTCCGGGGCAAGACGATAATCGAATGAAAAAACATCAAGTGACGTCGAAGTTGCAAGCTTAGTTGTAATGGAACGAGCATATAGGCTGCTTCCGGTTGAGTATCCACCGCCATGACAATATAAAATGACATTTTTCTTGGAATGAACTCGATTCGCACGAATCCATTCACAATACATTCCTTCCACATCTACCTGCATTATATTAACTTCTTTTTTATTCGTCAGTAAAGAACCTAGATAATCCTGCGATTGTCTATGCTTCTCAATATCAACATTTTCAATCAGACCATGTGCTCTTTTTATAAGATTTAACATGCCTGGCGTCCTAATATCTATAATTCCCATTTCCACCTCATACTTTCACGACAATATAATATTGTAGCACATATATTACATTCGGTAAAGGTGCATGACTTCTTGAGTTTTCGTAGTTTTATCCACAAACCCCTTGTTTCACTAGTAATGCAATG
>CAZAQH010000069.1:0-10286 GCA_964487395.1 uncultured Lachnospiraceae bacterium
TAATCTGATCCTTTATGACTGAACTTATTTCTTCTGGTCTTAAATTCATGGATCTATTCCTTTCTTTGCATGCGAAATATTTTTCACATTCTATAATTGAATTTTCAATAAATTCTGCTGCATTTTCTGAATCAGGGTTAATACACTGCTGTCTACTACCCTGTCACCAATTTGAATCTGCATACCACCGATTAATTTGGGTTCTAACTGATAGTGCATTTCCATCTCTTTAAATTCAGTTGTTGCAAGCAGTTTTTTCTCGATTTCTTTTTTCTGGGAATCTGAAAGTTCAAGAGGCGTTGTCACATATGCCACTCCGATTCCTTTCAGTTCTTTTACACGGTCTAAGAAATACACAAGAATCTCTTTTAAACTACTACTGCGCCCCTTTATGACGATTATGGTCAAAAAACCAACCATTTCTTCACTCAATCTTCCGCTGAATACATTTTTAACAACCGTAGTCTTTTCTTCAACCGAAATGCGGGGATGATTTAAAAGAGTTAAAAATTCCGGATTTTCTTCTAAAACTGTAAGCAGTTTTGATATTTCCTGTGAAAGGCTGTCTATTTCATTCTCTTCCACAGCAAGCTCTACAAGAGCATCACCATATGTTTTTGAAATTAGCTTAGCCATGTGCCGTCACCTATTTCTTTCAATGTTTCTTCAACAAGACGATCCTGTATGGATGAATCCATAGAAGTACCAATAACCTTTTCTGCCAGTGCAGACGCTACTGTTATCATTTCTTTCTTTACATCGTCTGTTATCTTTTTCTTTTCAAGTTCTGCTTCCGTATTTGCATGAGCAATGATTCTTGCAGCCTCTTCTTTTGCCTCTGCTACAATTCTTGCTTCATTTTCCATCGCTTTTTTACGTGTTTTACTTAAAATTGCTTCGGCTTCTTTGTTGATATCACGCAGTTTACTTTCATAATCCTGTTTTAACGCAATTGCCTGTTCCTGATTTGCTTTAGCCTCATCCAATTCTGTTGCAATCTTTTCCTGTCTTTTCTTAAGAAAAGCACGAGCAGGATTAAACAGAAAATAGGATAGAGCCAGGAAAAGAACAAGGACTGCAATTAAGGTTAAAAAGGAATCACTCAGTAACTGGAAATCCAGGTCAAATAAACGAGGATCCATTTCTGCTGATGCCAGTATCTGGTTTGTACTAACAAACAAGTTCAACTTTCTGCCTCCTTTCCATTATTTTTTTGAAGGCTTTATTTTGCCAAAGGCTTAACGAAAATAAGAATCATGGCAATTAAAAGACCATAAAGACCTGTTGTCTCTGCAACTGCCTGTCCAAGTAACATAGTACCTGTAATATCTGATTTTGCACCTGGATTACGTCCAACTGCTGCTGCTGCATGTCCTGCTGCAATACCCTGTCCTACACCAGGTCCGATACCAGCGATTACTGCAAGTCCTGCACCTATTGCTGAGCATCCTAAAATAAACTCTTTGTTAAATTCCATTTTTGTTTCCTCCTAAAATTTAAATGTTGTTATTATTCTGTTGTCATTGCATCTGAAATATATGTCATTGTCAGCATACAGAATACGTATGTCTGAATTGCTCCTGAGAACAGGTCAAAGTATACATGAAGAGCTGCCGGCCAAAAAATAGCAACTTTAGATAGCAGTCCATATACTAATGCCATCATTACTGTTCCGGAAAGGATATTTGCAAAAAGACGTAACGATAAGGATATCGGTACGGCTACATCGCCAATTACGTTAATCGGTGCCCAGAATACCCAAGGTTCACAAAGACCTTTTAAGAATCCGGATACCTTCTGATATCTTAATTTACACGTAAAAATAAGTGTAAATGACAGTAATCCCAATGGAAGTGTTGTTCCATAATCTGCTGTTGGCGGTCGCAGTCCAAACAAGCCTGATATATTACTGATTATAATAAAAATAAAAATTGTGCCAATATAATTTCGAAAATTCTTACCATTTTTACCCATGGTAGAATCTACCATTCCATCCAGTTTTTCTACAATAAGCTCTACCACATTCTGAAATCCTGTTGGAATCTCCGCTGCACGCTTCATTGCCCTATTTGCTGCTATAGCAAATCCAATCAGTACCATTAGCACGATCAACACACATACATGCGTCGTCGTAATCCACACTGTATGACCAAAAAACTGATAAGGGAAAATTCCGTGTATCATAAAATCGACATCATCACCTGCAGATAACAAAATTCCCTGTTCCATATATTCACCTCCTTCTTTACTATATAAAAAATTGTATATGCCTTACATCTATCAGGTAAATAAACGTCATTGCGTTTCTTTATCTTTCCTTTTTGTCAAAACTTTATGCACAAGTGGTGTTAAATATGCTCCTGCCTTCAATCCCATAATCCCCAAAAATGCAGATAACGGATATGCAAAATCTGTCAGACAGACAATCAAAAAAACAATGAGTATCACACCATAGCGAATCATATTACTTCGAATACCATATGCCTGTGCTCCTCTTTCATTGTCGCCATTTATACTTAAATTGCGATTCAGTGACCACCACATATGATAGGCTGATACACACGCCAAAATAGCTCCAATCCATAAACCGGCGCTATATTTTATATCTTCTTTGATAAAAATAATTCCAATAATCTGACATACAACTTCAAAAAAGAGAATTCCTATTATTAACTCTAATAAGGTTTGATCAATCTTTTTATTTTTTATTGTCATGTAAATCCTCTCCTTTATCCTTTGAATATGTCCTCTTTGCCAGAATGTAAACATTGCGAAATCCTGCCAAAGCTCCAATAAAGAATAGAATTACAAAGAAAAAATTGGTATTCATATATTTATCAATGTAATAACCAATAAAAGAACACAAAAAAATAGGAACCAGCATGTTTATTGTAAACTGCGTAAATAATGCAAGTAACCGAAAAACAGTTTTATCATATCTCACATGCGTCTTCCCTTTCCACTTAATAATCAATTAATTATACTCAATTTTTCCTACTCTGTAAAGGAGTTTGATAAAAGATTAACCTAGCATTTTATTGTCCCATACCGCCTTTTTTTGCTATTATTTCAGATTGACTTATTATCGGATAACGTGTACTATCTTTTTCATATAGGAGGTGTTTATGAAAAATCCCACCCTGTTTCGAAAAAGGCTTATTCCACTGGAATGTGTGATGTTAAAGGATGATAATGTTCTCCACCTTGATGATAAAATGTTAATCACAAGTTGGAAAACCTTAAAACCACGTAAGGATTTTCATCATGGCTACTCCTGTTATTTTTTTAAGGATGGCATAAAAGTCAGTAAATTCTACCGTGAAGATGGAAGTTTCTTATATTGGTACTGCGATATTGTGGATTTTACCTTTGAAGAAGATTCCAATTCGCTTATTATTACGGATTTACTGGCAGACGTTATTATAAGACCGGATAATTCCGTGCAAGTTCTGGATATCGATGAATTATGCGAGGCCAAAGAGAAAAATCTCATTGATCATTCTGCCTTTTTTACCGCAGTGAAACGTCTTGGTTTTTTAATTAAAAAAATAGAACAGCATGAATTTGAACAGTATACTGCACTGTTAGAAGAATATATAGCAAAAACCCCTCAATGAGGGGTTTTATTTGTTCCATTAATAGAAAATATGTCCGCCAATCTGTATACCGCTCAGACCGTCAATCGGCGTTCTAAAGTATACGCATCCGCCTACATTAGTCTGCCCAGCCATTGCCTCATCTGCTGCTTTGTAACATGCTGCCGTCGCCCTGCCTTCTGCAAGTGCAAGTGCAAGACGTCCACTGGCTACCGGTGAAAATTGTTTGTTCTGGTAAACTACTCCTACTACCGTATCCGGATATACCGAACTAAGCACTCTGTTAATTACTACGGCGCCAACAGCAAGCTGACCCGCATAAGGTTCACCGCCCGCTTCACAGTAGATAATGCTTGCTACAAGATAACGGTCGCCTTCCTGAAATTCCACCTCTGAAATATCACGCCAGCTGGATTGTGCTGCCAACTTTGACAAAGCTATTTCTTCTGCCAGTTTCTTTTTCAGGTATGCTATGTTCTCCTCTTCTTCCTTTGCTTTTGCTTCATATGCAAGAGCCTCGGCCTGTGCATCTTCAATCTGTCCGGAATACTGTGAAATACTGGATGATGTCTGGTTGACATAACTGCTTACTTTCTTTTGCTGTTCTACTACTTCTGCTTTATAGTCATCCAGTTCTTTTTTTTCTTTTTCCAGTTTTGCTTCCTGTTCTTCTATACTTTGTCTTGTTTCCTGATATTCCATCAGCATTTTTCTGTCATATTTAGACAGCTGTTCAATATAGCTGTTCTTGTTAAGAAATTCTCCAAAGCTTCCGGATGCAAAAAGCATTTCTGTGTAAACGTAATCCTTTTTTTCATACATAAACTGGATTCGTTTTTTCATATTCTCATATTGCGTTTCTTCTGTTTCTTTTGCTGTTTCTAAATCAGCCTGTGTCTGTTCTATTTCAGCTTCCTTATCCGAAATTTTATCTTCTAAATCTTCAAGTGTATCACTAACTTCGGTTAATTCACTGTTTAACTGTTGCAGCTTTCCCTGTAACGAATCTTTTACTTCATTTAGGGAATCCAGATTTTCTTTGGTTTCATTGAGTTTCGATGTCGTTTCCTGATGGCTTTGCTGCGCCTTGTCCAGTTTTTCCTGCGTGGTCTCTGCATACGCATTCGTAACCGGAAGACAGGAAAAGTATAATGTAACTGTTAACAACACAGCAATAATACGAAACCTTCCTTTCACTTTCATAAATCTCTCCCTAATATGTTTTATAACTCCATTGTAACCGTTCGACCGGTTGATTCGTATTTACGATAAGTAACTCCTGCTGCATCTAATAACTTTTTTGAAATCGTATTGGATGGTGTTCCATTGTATTTATCACTGTCATAAATAATGGATTTAATACCGCACTGGATAATTGCTTTTGCACATTCATTACATGGGAACAATGATACATATAACTTCGCTCCTGCCAGGCTTCCACCTCTGTAATTTAAAATGGCATTTAGTTCGCTGTGCGTTACATAGGCATATTTGGAATGAATCATATCTCCTTCGCGGTCCCATGGAAATTCTTCGTCCGAACATCCAATCGGGAATCCATTATAGCCCATAGATAATATCTTATTGTCTTCACTGACAATGCAGGCTCCCACCTGAGTATGTGGATCTTTTGACCGCATACCTGATAATTTTGAAATCCCCATAAAGTACTCATCCCAATTAATATAATCCAGTCTTTTCATATTGTATCCCCCAATTAAATTTACGCAAAATTATTTGGTACCAAATATACGATCACCGGCATCTCCTAATCCCGGAACAATATAACCATGGTCATTTAATTTCTCATCTAATGCACCAACATACATATCAACATCCGGATGACATTCTTTCATTTTTTCAATTCCTTCCGGTGCTGCAATAATACACATGAAATGAATCTTTTTGCATCCTTTGTCTTTCAGCATCTGGATTGCTGCTACGGAAGAACCGCCTGTTGCAAGCATCGGATCCACTACAAATACTTCTCTTTCTGCACAATCTGCCGGTAATTTACAATAATACTCTACCGGTTTTAATGTCTCAGGATCACGATAAAGTCCAATGTGTCCTACCTTTGCTGCCGGAATAAGTGTCAGCATTCCATCTACCATTCCAAGTCCTGCACGTAAGATTGGAACGATTGCCATTTTTTTGCCTTTTAATTCTTTTACAGTTGTTTCGCAAATAGGTGTCTTGATTGTTACATCTGAAAGCTGCAAATCTCTTGTAGCCTCATAGCAGATTAAAGTAGCAATTTCTTTGATTGTCTGTCTGAAATCCTTAGTACCGGTATCCTCTCTTCTGATATATCCGATTTTGTGTTGAATCAGTGGATGATCCATTATAACTACTTTTGCCATGTCTGGCTCCTTTCTCCTTAGGACTTAATCCTAATGTTTTAATTTATTTTGTAATTATTTTAATTCAATTGCTGCAATTCTTCTTTTATGCTTTTCTTCATCTGAAAAAGGTGTATCCAAAAAGGTGTCTGTGATATCAATTGCAAGATTTGGCCCAACAAATCCGCCACCAAGTGCAAGAATATTGGCATCATTGTGTAGTCTTGTCATTTTTGCAGATAAGGTATCAGCGCAAAGTGCACATCTAATTCCCTTATATTTATTAGCTGCAATAGAAATACCAATTCCTGTCGTGCAGACTAAAATTCCTTTTTCGCATTCTCCGGATACAACTGCTTCGGCTACTGCTTTTCCATAGGTTGGATAATCGCAGGATTCCTTTGAATAACATCCATAATCCTTATATGCAATTCCTCTTTCGTCTAAATGTTTCATGACGGTAACTTTTATATCATATCCACCGTGGTCACTTCCAATTGCTATCATTTATTTTCCTCCTCTAATATAGTTTCTGCTTCTATAACCTGATGACCGGCTGCTTTTAACAGTCTGTTCATTATTGCCTGACCGATTCCTCCTGTATCAAAGGATTCTGAGTAAATAAGTGTTACCTCTTCATCATCGAATTCTCGTAGTATCGCATAAAGTCTTCTTGCAATCGATTCTTCATCCAGTCTTTTTCCTACGCTTTTAATACTATCTCCGGCATATCTGGAAATGGTTTCATCTGTTCCTATGATTCCCACTCTTTCGCCTCTGTCTTTACCATATTTGGCAAAAGTGTTAATCGTATGAATTACTGCCTTTTCTTCACCCGTAATAATGGTAAGGTCTCCCTTGGGTGCATAATGTTTATATTTCATTCCCGGTGCTTTGGGACGCTCTTTCACTTTATTTGATAAAATGGTGGTATCAACCTCAATCATACCAAGAGTATCGCGGAGCATTTCACTTGTAATATATCCAGGACGAAGAATCATGGGAACCGGACTTGTCAAATCTACAATTGTGGATTCTAAGCCAATCTCAACATCTCCACCATCAATAATCATATCAATTTTGCCCATCATATCTTCTATAACGTATTTTGCACTGGTTGGACTCGGTTTACCGGATGTGTTGGCACTTGGTGCTGCTATATAACCGCCTGCCTCCCTAATAAACCGCATTGCTACAGGGTCAACCGGCATACGAACTGCAACCGTATTTAATCCTCCTGTCGTCTCTTTTGGAACGACATCCGACTTATTCAAAATCATAGTCAGAGGACCCGGCCAATATTTCTCTGCCAGTAATCTGGCATTATCCGGAAACTCTTTTACAATTTTGTAAACATCTTCCAAATCAGCAATGTGAACAATTAAAGGATTATCACTCGGACGTCCTTTGGCCGCATAAATCTTTTTAGATGATTCCGGATTCAATGCATCTCCACCAAGACCATAAACTGTCTCTGTAGGGAATGCAACCAGTCCTCCACATCTAATGATTTCGCCTGCCTGTTTTATTGCATCTTCATTTGAATTATCTTGTACTTGTGTAACTATCGTATCCATTCTATTGCCTCATAATATGTTACGTTAATACTGTCATATTTTGTTTTAGTTTATCACAAATTGTCTCATTAGTGAATACCAAACATAGGTATCAAACAACATCAAACTTTGCCAACCGTTTTACCGGACAAAAAAAGGAATAAGTTTCCTTATTCCTCTTTTCTTATTTTGCTTTAGGGTATTCCATGCAAAGCAGGCGATAAGCCGGCTCATCTTCTTCTATAAGTGGAAATCTGCCAACCTGTTCATAAAAACGATTGTCATGTTCATCATCATTACACATCGACACTTCTCCAAGTAATACTGGTCCAAATCCTTCTTCTACTTCAAAATCATGATACATGTATGGATAAATGCTTATGGATTCACCCGGTGTTAACCGAATCTGTGTACCTGCGGGTACTACTTTTTCCACTCCATCACAATGTACGGTAACCGGTGTATCTGCCAGTTCTTCGTCTTTAGTAGAATTATAGACACGAATCAGTATATTTCCACCACCTCGATTGATAATATCTTCCATTTTATTCCAATGGAAATGCATAGGAGACGTCTGACCTTCTTTGATATAAAGGAGCTTCTCTGCATATGTCTTTGTGTATTTATCCATTTTCAGATTGCCGTTACGAAGCGTAATCAGTGAAAAACCAATCTTATCAAAATCACCCTGTCCATAATCCGTTATATCAAATCCTAGCATATTGTCACGGATTTCATCGTATTCATGACCTTTATTTTCCCATTCTTCCTTTGTCCATTTGCAAAATGGGGGCAGTTCAAAACCATGTTTCTCAACCATTTGTTCCATTTCTTTTAATGCTTTGTTTATTTCAGAGCGCTTCATATAAGGCTCCCTTCAATTAAATCCAATGGATAATTATCCACCACTTGTTTACTGGCTAAAAAAACTTTTTCTTCTTTTTGGGATCGTTATCATTATTTGTTGGATTATCTACTTTTTTTGCAGCATTTAAAGAATCACCACTTGCTTCATCAAATTTCTTCAATAATTCTTTTGCTTCATGTGATAATTTATCCGGCACCTGAACAACCAGTGTCACATAATGATCGCCTCTGGTATCTTTGTAACGAAGAGATGGTACACCTTTTCCCTTTAAGCGTACTCTTGTATCTGTCTGTGTTCCCGGTTTTACTTCATAAATTACTTTTCCATCGACTGTATCAATCAAAATCTCGCCACCAAGTGCAGCTACTGCAAAAGATACCGGAACAGTTGAAAAGATATTAGTCTCCTGACGTTGGAAAATAGGATGACGTCCTACGATTACTTCTACTAAAACATCTCCTCTTGGTCCTCCGTTTGTTCCAGGTTCACCCTGACCGCTTAAACGTTTGCACTGTCCATTGTCAATACCAGCCGGAATATCTACCGCAAATTTTTTCTTCATCGGAACATATCCACCGCCACGGCAGTCAGGACATTTTTCTTTAATAACTTTACCTTTTCCCTGACATTCCGGACATGTCTGAACATTTCTAACTGTTCCAAAGAAGGACTGCTGTGTAAATACTACCTGACCTTTACCGCCACATTTTGTACATGTCTGTGGTGTGGTACCCGGTTTTGCTCCGCTTCCATGACAGGTTTTACATTCTTCTTTAACTGTCAGTTCAATTTCTTTTTCTGTTCCAAATACGGCTTCTTCAAACGTAATGCGGACACTGGTACGAATATTGCTTCCCTTCATTGGTCCGTTGTTTGCTCCACCACCACTTCTTCTGCCACCGCCAAAGAAATCGCCAAATATATCGCCAAATATATCACTAAAATCAGCACTGTTAAAATCAAAGCCACCAAATCCACCACCAGCGCCTCCGTCAAATGCCGCATGGCCAAACTGGTCGTACTGACGTCTCTTTTCAGGGTCGCTTAATACTGCATATGCTTCTGAAGCCTCTTTAAATTTTTTCTCCGCCTCTTTATCTCCCGGATTCATATCCGGATGGTATTTTTTGGCAAGTACTCTGTATGCCTTTTTAATAGCAGCTTCGTCCGCGTTTTTCTCAACACCTAAGACCTCATAATAGTCTCTTTTTTGCTCTGCCATACGTATCCTCCATCAATGCGAAATGATGTGCAAAAATTCGTCGCAGGCACGCTTTCACTGCATGTCACTCGTAACGGCACATAGCACCTGCTCACGTTTTTTGCACATCTTTCTTCTCACATATATTAAATAAATATCTTAATCAAGTCTCTTTCTCTTATACCTCGCGGAAATCTCCGTCAATGATATCATCATCTGCTGGTGCACTTTCTGTAGCTGCTCCCATATCAGGTCCTGCTGCGCCACTCATATCCGGACCAGCTGCTCCTGCTGCTCCCTGAGCCTGCTCATACATTTTTGCAAATAATGCCTGTGCGCCTGTCATGAGTTTTTCCTGAGCTGCTTTCATTTCAGCAACCTGCTCTGGTGTCATTTCTGTATCTTTTGTTTTTTCAAGAATGTCTTTTAATGCCTTTAAGTCAGCTTCTACGCTTTCTTTCTGAGAAGCATCAATCTTATCACCAGCTTCATTTAAAGCTTTTTCCGTCTGGAATACGAAGGAATCTGCTTCGTTTCTTGCATCAATTGCTTCTTTTCTTGCTTTATCCTGTGCTTCAAATTCTGCTGCTTCTTTTACTGCTTTATCGATATCATCATCTGACATGGAAGAACCTGCTGTAATAGTGATGTGCTGTTCTTTTCCTGTTCCTAAGTCTTTTGCAGATACATTTACAATACAGTTTGCCAAAGATAACAAATCTC
>CAZAQH010000070.1:0-10163 GCA_964487395.1 uncultured Lachnospiraceae bacterium
TACTATGAAGAAGACAAATAACAAAGGTTTTTCCCTCGTAGAATTAATTGTAGTTATTGCCATTATGGCAGTACTTATTGGTGTATTAGCACCTCAGTTCCTTAAATATGTTGAAAGAGGAAGAAAATCTACTGACGTTCAGAACGTAGCAGCTATTATTTCTGCATGTGATGCTTATGCAGCAGATCCAACAATAACAACAAACAAACTTGCTACAGGAAGTATTACATTAAAAGCAGGCGACGTAACCACAATAGCAGCCACACCAGTTAATAGCATAGAATATGCATTAGTGGCAGCTGGAATAAAAGATTATGGACTTAAATCTAGTTCATGGGGGACTGGAGATTTAACACTTACAGTAACAGTAACAGATGGTGTACCATCATACACAGTAACTGGATGTAGTGAAGACAATGATATAGTAAAAGGAAAATATAAGTAAAAAGGAATAATTATAATGCTCACAATTCAAATAGTACTCTACTTAATCATATTCCTTTATGGAATCGTAATCGGCAGTTTCTTAAATGTATGTATCTACCGGTTACCAAAAAAAGAAAATATTGTGAAGGTGAGATCGCATTGTATGAATTGTGGTCATCAGCTGCAGTGGTACGAACTCGTACCACTGTTCAGCTACCTTTTCCTTCGTGGAAAGTGTCGTAAATGTAAGACAAAAATCTCCGTCCAGTATCCTCTTGTTGAGGCAGCGAACGGAATCTTGTACGTATTAATTTTTGCAATTAACGGGATGAATGTAGACTCCCTACTCTACTGCCTGTTAACTTCAGCATTATTCGTTTTAAGTATTATTGATTTTAGAACTTATGAGATTCCTCTCGGAATCAACATCTTTATACTGGCACTGGGGCTGATTTACTCAGCATACGATTATCATAATCTATTGTCTCATGTAATCGGCTTCTTTGCTGTCAGTGTATTTTTGTATGTCATCATATTAATTACAAAAGGCCGCGGAATAGGCGGTGGCGATATGAAACTGATGGCAGTCTGTGGACTTTTGCTTGGCTGGAAATTAATAATTTTAGCATTCCTGCTTGGCTGTATTATTGGTTCCATTATTCATGTGATTCGCATGAGAGTTAGTAAATGCGACCATGTTCTGGCACTTGGACCGTATCTGTCAATTGGTGTATTTATTGCGATGTTATTTGGTAATCAGATGATTGCGTGGTATTTTTCAATTTTAATGTAAGTCTGGATTTGTTGTGATTTGCATATCAAAACGAAACTGGATAGCCTTGTTTTGCTATCCAAATCATTACAAATATTGAGAAAACATAAGAAGAAAGGGAAAAAAGGAATGGCAAACAGAGTATTAAGCGTGGATATGGGGTATTCACTCACAAAAGTGTGTGAGATGGATTACGGAGTTAAAAATCCAAAGATATATAACACCTTTGTGTTAAACACTCCGGAAGGAATGATTTCAGATGGTTTAATTAATGTTAAGGAAGAGTTCCTTACTTTGTTCCAGACCATGTTGAATGAAAAAGGTATTAAGACAAGAAAAGTAATCTTTTCTATTGCATCTTCTAAAATTGCAACCAGAGAAGCTAAAATCCCTTATTGCAAAGAAAATAGAATTTCAGATATTGTAAGAGCCAATTTATCTGATTATTTTCCGATTGATGCCAGCCAGTATGTTATTGCACATAGCATTTTAGGCGTAGAAGGCGAAGAGGTTAAAGAGGATGATTTAGACCTTAATGAGGGAAAAAAGAAAAAGACGGCAAGTAAGCCAACCGGATATAAATTACTGTTGCTTGCAGCACCAAAACAGCTTATGGAAAGTTATCAGCTGCTTGCTAAAGCGTTGAAACTGGAAATTGTTACGACAGATTATAGTGGCAACAGCCTTTATCAGGCAGCAAAAGAAGGTTGCAGCAGTGGTACACAGATGATTATCAAAGTAGACGAACGTTCTACTTTATTAATGGTGTTAAAAGAAGGCGTGATTGTATTAAACAGAACGATTGCCTATGGTATTGATGATGCTGTTACAGCACTTGCAACTACCAAGGAATTGGGTGAGGTTGGAGATTACGAGACCACACTTGCGTTAGCCAGAAGAAAGACATGTATCCTTACTAACTTAAATGACAGTGAAGATATTATTGATTTGGGAACACCTAATTATGAAGCAGTTCGTAAGGAAAAGGAAAAGGTTACGGAAAGTTTACAGCCGCTTATCAGCGGAATTGCACGAGTAATCGATTATTACAATTCCAACCATTCCAATGAACAGATTGAAAAAATGTATGTAACCGGTGTTGGTGCTGATTTCTCGGGATTATCTACTTTACTTACAAATGAAATAGGATTCCGAATCAAGAACTTGACACAGTTAACCGGTATTAATATTGAAAAAACCTTTAAAGAAGTCAGCTTTGGGGAATACGTAACCGCAATTGGTGCTGCAATTGCACCATTGACCTTCTACGGAGACAGTGCTGAAACCGGTAAGAAAAAAGGCAATATCAATTATGCACAGCTTTCCATGGCTGTTTTGATAGTGGGAGTTGTAGTCGGTCTTGTACTTATCATTACTGCGGTTATTCCGTATATATCAGAACGGAATAAAAAGAAAAATTATGAGCAGACAATAGAGGAATTGCAGCCTGTATATGATACTTATGTTTCATATGAACAGTTGAAAGCGGAAATTACACATTTAAGAGATTTAGACGGATTGACAGTCAACCGAAATGAAGATTTGGTAGGGTTAATTGAAGCACTTGAATCCAATATGCCAAGAACATTTTGCTTAAACAGCTTAAGTGTGACACCGGAAATCGTGACGTTGGATGTTACGGTTGCAACAAAGGAAGAAGTAGCAGTTGTTATTTCGGAATTGAGAAAACTGCCTTCCTTTATATCAGTGGATACTACTGCTGTTTCAGAGGTTATAACCGAAATCGGCGAAACACAATATTCTTTTACAGTTGAAATGATATATGCACCAATTGTAGATGAGACTGGGGAGGTAGAAGAATAATCATGATTAAAACAGAGAGAGATAAATATCTGCTAATTGGATTAATTGGTGTATTGTTTGCAATTATCGCGTGGTTTTTCATTGCAAGCCCTATCAAAACAAAAACCGAAGAATTAAAAACAGCGAATATTCCGTTAAAGGAAACAGCTGACCTTTATGTGGAAATAAATGCTCAGATAGACACTTATGAGAAAAAAATCGAAGATTTTGCAACAGAAAAAGAGACGATTTTAGCAGCATATCCGGCAGCAATTGCAAGAGAAGACCAGATTATGTCACTGGTAAATTTAGAAGATACGTTTCATGAAGATCTGGCTATATCAACCTTGACGTTGTCTGCTTGGGAAACAGTGATGTTACCACAAGAGGAAGCAGCACCTGTTGCGACAGAGACAACAGACGAAACAGCAACCGACGAAGCAGCAGACGCTGCGACGACAGATGTGCCGGCAGTTTCAGCACAGGATGCCATTATTCAGGAAGCAAATCTGGAAGCAGCGAATGTGATTCTTTATCGTGCACCATCGAATTTTACGTTTGTTGCAACATACAGTGGTCTTAAAAATATGATTAATTATGTATATAGTCAGAACGATAAAATGGGTATTGAGAACTTGACGGTTGCATTTGATTCCACAACAGGTAATCTTGCAGGCAATATGGATATCAATCAATTCTTTATGTCAGGAACTGACAAGCAGTATGCGCCTACAAAGATTCCTACTGTGCCAAAAGGAATATCAGATGTATTCCATACGGTTGAAGGCGCAGGTCTGACAGTAGAAACTGAAGAAGCAGAAGAAGTAGAAGAAACAACAGAGTCTGAAGAGTAAAGAATCCGGAAAAGAGGCTTAAGGGATGAAACGCGACAAGCAGATAAAACAACAATTGAATAATGAAGGTTTTTCCCTGCTTGAGGTATTAGTGGCTATTGTTATTCTCTGTATTGTCTCGATTCCTCTTTTACATGCTTTTGTAACGGCGGCAAAAACCAATGGTGAAGCCAAAATTACACTGCGTGCGACTTCTGTTGCGGAAGATTTAATGGAAAATTTTAAATATCGTTCGATAGATGAACTATATGATATTTATGCAGGTAAAAGCCTTAACAGTGTTACGGAAGATACGGCTACAGGGATTCATGAATTTATCATTGCTGACCAGAGCCAGTTTTCCCAAACATTGCCTGATGGTTATTATGTAAAAATGAAGCTTGATCCGACATTATATCCCAATGCCAATGCATTGAATTTATCCGATTTTTCAACAGTGTCAGCAGCTGATTCAGCAGTTTATTCGATGCCGTTATCATACGATAACAATGTATATCTGGAATACGAAGAAAGAAGCAAGGAATACAACGAAACGAATTCGGCACTATTTCCGGAAAAAAAGGATGCGGCATTTTTTAAGGATAATTTGAATCGTATCATTACGGTTTCAATTTCGAAAAACGGAACTACTAAAAATTCACTGGATGAAGAGGTTGAACTTGTCAAGGTATCGTTAGTGATTAAGTATGAACTTAAGAATTATTCAAATATTTTACCGGCAAATGATACTCTTTATGAAAGTAAGACAATAGAAGTCTTTAATAATTCATCTTCGAAGACAAAACTAAATGGTATTTTTATTCTTTATAATCCAAGGTATGTGGCAGCTAAAAATGTTAAGGGTGACAGTATCATAGTCAACAACCCCGATAATGTTGCAACCAATCTTTATGTGGTAGCACAAAATGATGCTGCGGATGCTGAGTATGCAAGACAGTATTTAAATGCAGCAAACGGACTGCAGCTTGTCATCAAGGAAAATGCCAGTACATCCGGATTCCCGGCATCTACGGAAGGCGCATTGACACTAAGGACAAATCTGTGTGAGGATGCACCGTATACGGGACTGAGTGGAGAAACTTCTGATGTTAAATGCAATCTGATCTATCAGAATCTGACGGGGTCATTAAAGACATCCAATCCGCTTGACGCACAAAAAATAGTACATACTGGTGATGTGACAGGAAAAGCATTAGATTCTTCACAGACATCAAACCGTATTTATAAGGTGACGACCACTGTTTTTAACGCCAAGGGAGAACCATTATTAGAATTAGACGGAACAAGGTTAAACGCAAATTAGAGATATCTTTCTCAAGATATGAAGGAGTACACATTGAAAAGAAAGAAACAGGCAAAAAACATAATTTCATATGGTAAAAATAATAAGGGAATGTCACTGGTTACAGTTATTATCTCCATTGGCTTTGTCGCTATTTTGGCGAGCATTTTGTTAATGACATCTCTTATCAATTTCAAGATGAAAAGAATAAATGTTTATGCAAAAGATTCTTTTTATTCAGCAGAGCAGGTACTTGATGAAATCAGTATAGGATTACAGAAAAGTATATCCGATGCATTGAGTGCTTCTTACATGGATGTAATGACTAATTATGCGGATGAAACATATACGACACAGAAAAAAGAAGAAATTTTACAGACAAAATATTATGAATATTTATGGGATGTGCTGGGAACAGATCCTTCGCACACTGCTTATGATACTGAGGTTTTATATAATTTCTTGAAAACGAGTACAAAATGGAGAGGTAGTGATACGGAAGGATACGGAGCCATTTTACGTTCTGTTGACAGTTTGGGAATAGCTGGTACAACGGGAGTTATGGTTACTTATGACAAAAACGGAATTGTTCTTAAAAACCTTACCGTTTATTATAAGGACGCAAAAGGATTTATTTCTGAAATAAAGACAGATATTCGCCTTGCATATCCAAATTATGATTTCGCAGCTTCTACTGCACTTCCGGATATACCGGGCTATTCGTTTATTGCAGATAGTGGAGCAATTGTCAATTTACCGGGTGGCGGAAGCATTACCTTGGAAGGCAGCGCATATGCAGACTCTGTTATTGTAAGTGCCAATACAAATAAGACGACATTACAACAGAATGGACAGACGCAATTAATTGTAAAGCATGATTTGAATTTGAAGAATGCGTCTTATTCTAATGAAGAAACGACTGAACTGTGGAGTAATGATATTATTGTAGAGAGTAGTGATTTGCAGTTAAAAGGTGAGAGTAATGTTGCTGATGATATTAATATTAAAGGAAATGGAAGCACGATAAAGCTTGCCGGATATTACAATGGATTTGGAAACAGTCTTACGGATGCAGAAAAGAGCAGTGCAATTTTGGTAAATGGTATTAATTCAGAATTGGATTTGGCTAATCTTACCAAATTGCAGTTGTCAGGTCATGCATATGTAGGAGTAAAAAGTAAAATCAAGAATGCAACGGAAGAAAACTTGCCGGAAGATGTATTAACTGGTGAGTCTTTAGCAGTGAAAAGCAATCAGCTTATGTATCTGGTTCCATCTGAATGTATAGGAGTACTGAATTCTACCGGAAGATCGCTTTATCAGAAAAATCCGTTGACACAGGATGAATATAATTCAATTTATAATAAAACGGGAATAACAGAGATATCTACAGATATTGAGGTAAAGGCACTCGGTGAAACACTTGGCTCATTTATAAAGACAGAGGGTGGAATTCCAAAAGCAGAAAAGGTATTTGTAAAAACATCTGCAGGACCGACACTTGTATATTACTATATGAAGTTTGTTGATGAGGATGCTGCAAATGATTACTTTGTCAAATACTACAATATTAATAAAGAGTCTATTGACAGCTATGCCAAGTTCTACGCAGAGTCGATTTCTTTCCCGAATACAGAGTCCTTGATTCGTCTTCGTATGGCAGGCAATGCGCTGATGGGAGATACGACCAATGGATTTGAAAGTAAAAATACGGTTATTGCGAATGCATCGGAGAAGTTTGCTTCCAACAATGAAACAAACAGTGATATTTTTACTGCATGGTGTACAAAATTAATAGGTAATTCCGCTGAACTTACTAATTTAAGGAAGCCTGCAAGTGAGACGGAAGGCGTTGTTTACGATAATATCGTAAATGAGACTGCGTTCAATTCATTTATTGATAAATTCCATACTTCAGTAGCAAATACCGTAGTCTTAAGTGAAACAATAAACAGTAAAAATGCAGAAGCAGTTCTTACCAAAGGTGATTATGCAGTAAATAGCGAAGATATACATTTGGTAATAGCAAAAGGTGATGTTACTGTGAATGTCACGAATTTTACCGGCACCATTATTGCAGATGGTACAGTGACATTCAGTAAAAGCTGCAACTTAAAATCAGACGAGGAATTAGTAAGAAGCTGCCTTCGTTTTTCACAGGCAGAAGGTGATATGGTATATCCGATTGCCAGTGTTTTTGTGGGCGGAAGCGACTTAATATATGCATCACTTACAGAGGGTGAAGAATCTGAATCGGTATCACTTGCTGATTTAGTCATATACGAGAATTGGACAAAGGAATGACAGATATGATGAAAAATAAGAACCAGGGATTTTCTCTTGTTGAATTAATTGTAGTCATAGGAATAATGGCAGTTATGATTGGAATTGTTGGATTCTCTTTATCCTTTTTATTCAGCACGGAAGCAAAACAGGCAGTACAAAAGGTAAGTGGACAATTAAATGAGACCAAAACAGGCGCTATGAGCAGGTATGATGAAGAGATGACTCTTTCCTATAAGACAAAGGATACTGTGGCGGCTATTCCATCAGATGGCTATTACGTTAAACGAGAGAACTGGACCATAACGAATACAACAAATCTTGATAAAAAAAGCATGGGTACGGAAATTCGAAAAGTGGCATCCAAAAAGGTCGTTATCACGGTTTGTTATGATGCATCTTCATCAATAGAACTTGGGGAAACGCATAGTTTGACAATCAGTTATGACCGGGCAAGCGGAGCGCTTGAAAATGCGATTCTTGACGGCAATCCCATTACACTTTCAGAAATTAAGTTTAAAAGCGGATTAAAGGAATATTCCATAGTATTTACTCCGGAAACGGGAAAACATGTTATACAGTAAAGGAAACGTCTATGAACAAGAATAGAGGATTTTCATTAGTAGAATTAATAGTGGCACTGGCAATATTCGCAATAGCGGGTATTGCTGTATTTGGGTTTGTCACCTATAGCTCTAATAATTTTTCCAGAGGAAATGGTGATGTGAAACTGCAATACGAACAGCAGCTTGCGGTTAACCAAATTCGCGATATTATTTTAGAAGCTTCTCACGGTATTTATTATGATAATACGACAAAAACGCTGGTTGTCTACAGCGAAGGAACAGATTCTTCAGGTGGTACAGTATATCCGGTAACTAAATTAACTTATGACGTATCGCAGCAGAAATTATACGTTGCACAGAAAACGTTTGCTACAGTAACAAGTATTACGCTTGCCGAGGTTAGTGAAAATAAGTTATTAGCAGAGAATGTTACTGATTTTCAGGTGGATTTGTCCAAGGTAAAAAGAAATAAAGTAAGCTTTACAATCAGTTTTTCGGTTAATGGCAAGGAGGTTACGGTTACCCCTGTTATTGCACTTCGAAATAAACTGACAGTAAGCGACGAAATAGATTCTATTTATACAGGCACCAAGACGGAGATAAAGAGTTTTATTAAAGGTGTCCAGATTATGAGGGGTGGAACCATTTTTGTCCAGGATGGAACAGATACCATTGGTAAACTGGCAAGTGGCACTGTTGTTGCTAATTATAAAGCAATCGTTACGACTACGGAAGATTCTACAAGAGAATATAAGGTTGAATGGGAGACAGACAGTACAGTCTCGGGAATAAGTGTAAATAAAACAACGGGAAGTGTTACCGTTGACAGCAGTGTGGCTGAGGATACAACGTTTAAATTAACGGCAAAGAGTGTGGATGATCCATTAAAATATGCTACGATTACAATCAAGGTAGTAGGAAATGGGGTATATCCGGTAAAAGTGCTGTTAAGTGAACCGGAAAAAGTAGAAGGAAACGGTTTCTGGAAATTCAAGATTAAGCCTACCATTACTTATTCGGACGTAACAACTACTTCGGATGTCACAAAGCTTGATTGGCAAGGTATTGAGGCATTACCCGATGGATGCGATTTCTCCTTTGATGAAGAAAATAATGGCATATTATATTTGACTAATAAAGCAAATGGTAAAAGCTTTACAATATTAACATCTACCAAAGAAGATGGAGCAGATGGTAATCCGGTTGTATCCAACATCATTACGATTACAATTGGAGCAAATGATATTCCAGAATATATATCAGGACCAACATTAAAACTAAATATTCCTGAGACTTTGGATCGAGGTGGAGAGTTACGTCCTTCTGTTACATGGACAAATGCGAAGAATTCTAATTTTACGTATCACTGGACGGTAGAACCTTATAAAGACGGGGATTCTGCGGACTGGACACCGAGTAAATTCAGATATATTAAAATGCAGGATCAAAGCGGAACGAATTCGATTACATGCACTACGGGTATACAATATCGAAATGTATCACTGAAATGCGGTAATCAGCTGGACTGGAATAATACATACAAATTAAAAATGTCAGTTTATGCCGTTAGTACAAAGGATGGCACAATATATGAAACGGAATCAAAGATTGTTACCATCAATCCGGTTTCCTTTATCTTAAAGCCTGTTGAAGAGACCACAATATATAATACGAAATATCAGGGACCTATTGATGAGACTATGTATTGGTTTGATTCTAATAACAATAAAAAAAATAATACCAGATGTTTCGATATGGAATATCAGGGCTTGAACTTGAATGCGACAGAAACATTAGGAAAATTTGGTGATTTTTCAGTTGATTTTAATTTTTATAATGTCCATGAGTTATACATATTGATGGGAGACAATCAAGGGTATCAACCTTATATTGCACGTCAGTCTTTGTGGCAGAATAAGGCTTATTGTTTCTATGTACAGGCATCATGGGATTATGAAGGGATGATGAGTAAGCCGACAACACTTCAATATCAAGTAACATTCAGGGAAAACTCGTGGAAATATGAGATTCCGGTTAAATTCAGAATCGAAAATCCGGATGGTACCTATACAGATAAAGTCGTAATGATATATAAGTTTGTAAATAAGGAAGGCAATTAATAATTTGAGGAGGCATATGCAATGCGAAATATGCAAAGTAGAAAGCATAGAAAAAGA
>CAZAQH010000071.1:0-10041 GCA_964487395.1 uncultured Lachnospiraceae bacterium
CCATATGATCCGGAACCGTATCTTGGTAATGGCATAAGAACTGATATTGGTAAGAATTTCACTCAGGTTAACTCTATCGTAACAGACAGTATTTTTATTGATAGTGTGAATAGACGTATTTCGACTAAATGGCTGACGACAAATCTGGCATCGAATTTAGCAGATAAGTCTGATCAAATCTATGTCAACATGATGGGAACGAAGGAGTTTATTGGTAAGCAGGAAGACTTGAACGAAGAGTATGATTTGATTTATATTGGGATGGACACTTCCATTATGAATACCAGAATCAACGGGGGAACAAAAAGCAATGATACTTGTTACAACGACAGTTCCATGAATGGACTTGTGTATTCTCATATAGGAGATACCTTTACCATGAATGGTCAGGGTGGGCCGACTGGAACTTATCGCATGTCGGGTAATGATATTACATACGATAAATTACATGCATTGACGGAATACGTGGAAGCAGGTTATGCCCTTCTTTTGTCAGATGATTTCTTTATGGATGATATGTCTGTTAATACGGATAAACTGGATGTGTCCAGTAATCTGTACAAGTTTGTAAATGAAGTTGTATTAAAGAAAGATAATGGAACTTATGTATATTTTGGTAAGAATGTAAATAAAAAAGGCAATATGGAAATGCCGGATTACGGAACTTCATCAGAAGTAACATCGGCTAGAGAAACGTTTTCAGAATATTTGAATATATCCAAGCTTGTTTTATCATATTCAGAGGAAGATTTACCATTAGCATATAATAAAGGTGATGGTACGCAGCAGTATTTGACGATGAATTCGGATGGAAAATATACTTTGGATTATAATATTACCTTAAAGAATGATTCTGCCGTTTCGGTATCAAATACAAGCTATGACGTGTCATTGTATCTTGACTCGGATGCAGATGGAAAATTTGAAGAGGAAGAAAGACTGACTGGTTTATCTGTTACAAATGTGGATACGTCCAGCGATTGTGGAGTAGATGGAAGCGGAAAGTATAATATTCTTGCCGGTTATAAGTATCATATATCCAGAAATATACCGGATGGATATACCGGATTCGTATCATGGAAGCTTGTTTTTTCACAGAATGACAGAGTGTATTCAGGAACTGCTTCCAAGTCAATTGTCAGAAAATCAATTAGCGGCTTTTCAGCAGTACCCACGCCGGCTAATGTACCGACAATACGAGTATTGCAGATTGTAAGTGCACCAACCAGTGGATATTCAGATAATGACATGTTTAATTTGACGACAAGTGATATGCAGACACTGTATTCACAGGTTAAGGATTTTAATATTGAAGTAGAACAGATAACGGCATCTGATTATATCAATAAAGTAGGATTTCTTACAGGACAGGAACATTTTGATTATTTGTGTGATTACAACATGATAATCATGGGATTTCGTGATAAATATGATTTCAGTCTTGGCGGAAACATTGATGCTACAAAATGTAAAAATGCAATTTTGGCCATTCGTGAATATGCTTTATCAGGAAGAAGTATTTTGTTTACACATGATTTGAATTCTTATATTTTAAATGCAGGTAATTCTGAGAGCTGGTGGGGATATTATGCAAATCTATATTTAAGAGATGTTCAGGGTATGGATCGATATGGTAACGTAGCAGCAAGTGGCAATATACCTTCCGGTACAGAATATCAATATTCTTCCGTTTATGACAATAGGTATTTAGAGAATAGTGAAATGGAGAATGTGGGATATACAGATACAAATCTTGCTTATTACAAGCAGGATTCAACAAATTATGGTACAAATGCAAGACGAGCTACATATAAATACGATATTCATCTGCCTTATAATAGAAACAAGTGGGAGAAAAATTCAAGTAAGGTAGAACAGATTAACGCAGGTCAGATTACGCAGTATCCATTCTATGTGCCGGAGGAGTTCGAGGTTTCCCATACACATCCTCAATATTATCAGTTGAATCTGGATACAGACAGTATGGATGACAACAGTAATGATGATGTTGTGGTTTGGTATACAATTGGTGGAGTCTCTACATCAAGCAGCAACTACACAGAACCTTTAGACAGCTATTATCGTGCAGTTCAAAAGGATGTAAGGAATACCTACTATATTTATAGTAAGGGAAATGTTACTTATACAGGATGTGGAGACAGTAAAGTAACAGATCAGAAAGAAAAAGAACTTTTTGTAAATACAATGGTTGCATCTTATAATTCGGGAATTCATGCCCCGACGGTTATTTATAAGGAGAGTCAGTGGGATACTTCCGCTGATATTAACGGACTTTGTATTCCATATGATGCAGCAATAACACTTGAAGATGGAAATGACACCATTAATTCACAGAAAGTCAGTGTCAACTTTAAGACAATTAATAATAATCTGCGTGATAGCAGTAAGCCAATGTATGCCCAGTATTATATAGAAGACAGTAAGGGAAATGTGAAAATTGGAAGCCATACACTGCGAAGTATCACTCCTTCTTCCTTTAAACAGGTAGTGAACGATGGCACAACGCTTTCTACGGTAGACGCCGCAAGTGATACGCTCTCTAATTTTACGATTTATACTATGCAGTTTACACGTGAGGAACTTGGTCTTTCTTCGACGACAACGGGTGTTAGCAATGATAATTCGGTAAATATTATAGTCCGGTTGAGTACCAAGCCTTTTTTATCATCTACTTCGACAACCGGTATTGTTGCAACGGAAAGTTTAAATGAATTAAACATCATTTACACAGAATTGGTTGATTTAGAATAGTATTTTTTAACAGTGGTGTATTGAAAAATGCATCGCTGTTTTTGCGTCTGCAATTCTGAAATTTTTAAAAAGTCCTTGTAAACGCCGAAAGTATGGTGTATAGTGATTGACGATATCGGCGTGCCGAAACTTTTAAGAAATAGGGGAGAATAAATGGCAAAATACCTTGTGATCGTAGAGTCACCAGCAAAAGTAAAAACCATTCAGAAATTTTTAGGTCCAAACTATATAGTTACAGCCAGTAACGGACATGTGAGGGATCTGCCTAAGAGTACACTGGGCATAGATGTTGAGCATGAATTTGAACCCAAGTATATTACGATAAGGGGAAAAGGCGATATACTTGCAAGACTTAGAAAAGACGTTAAAAAATCAGACAGAATATATCTTGCAACTGACCCTGACCGTGAAGGAGAAGCAATTTCATGGCATCTTTTAAAAGCTTTGAAATTAGAAGATAAAAAGGTATACCGTATTACGTTTAATGAAATCACGAAAAATGCGGTAAAAGAGTCTTTAAAGAACGCCAGAGAGATAGATATGGACCTGGTAGATGCACAGCAGGCCAGAAGATGTCTTGACCGTATGGTAGGATATCGTATTTCACCGCTTTTATGGGCAAAGGTAAAAAGAGGTCTAAGTGCCGGAAGAGTACAGTCGGTAGCACTTAGAATTATTTGCGATAGAGAAGATGAAATCAATGCTTTTATTCCCAAGGAATATTGGACACTGGATGCTTCATTAAAAGTACCTGGAGACAAAAAGACATTCCTTGCTAAATATGTAGGAAGTGAAGGCAAGTCAGAACTTACTTCAGAAGCAGAAGTAAAACAGGTCATGAAGGAACTTGAAAAATCCGACTTTGTTGTTACAGATGTTAAAAAAGGTGAACGTACGAAAAAAGCACCACTTCCATTTACGACATCTACGTTGCAGCAGGAAGCCAGCAAGGCACTTAATTATTCCACACAGAAGACAATGAGACTTGCTCAGCAGTTATACGAAGGAATTGAGATAAAAGGCAACGGCACAGTAGGTATTATCACATACCTGCGTACGGATTCCACACGTGTGTCCAGTGAAGCAGAAGAATCAGCAAAAGATTATATTGGAAAAACATATGGCGAAGAATATTTAGCTAAGACAGAAGGCGCACAAAAGAATAATCAGAAGATTCAGGATGCGCATGAAGCGATTCGTCCTACTGATATTACAAGAACGCCATACTCTTTAAAAGAATCTTTATCAAGAGAACAGTTTAGACTATACCAGTTGATTTGGAAACGATTTGTGGCAAGTCGTATGGCACCGGCTGTATATGAGACAGTTTCGGTCAAGATAGACTGCAATCAACATAAATTCTCTGCATCTGCCAGCAAAGTAAAATTTGATGGTTTCATGAACGTATATGTAGAGGCAGATGAAGAAAAAGAAGAGAACAATACATTCTTAAAACAAATAGAAAAAAATGAGAAGCTGTCGTTAGAACAGTTTGAGCCAAAGCAGCATTTTACACAGCCTTCACCTCATTATACAGAGGCATCCCTGGTACGTGCTTTGGAAGAACTTGGAATAGGAAGACCAAGTACGTATGCACCGACTATTACGACTATAATGGCTCGTCGCTATGTTGTGAAGGAGAATCGTAATCTGTATGTTACAGAGCTTGGAGAAGTTGTAAATCGCATTATGAAGGAAGCATTTCCGACAATCGTAGATGTGAATTTTACAGCGACAATGGAAGCCTTGCTTGATTCGGTAGAAGAAGGAAATGTTAACTGGAAAACAGTTATTTCAAATTTCTATCCTGATTTAGATGATGCCGTTAAAATTGCGGAAAAAGAATTGGAAGAAGTTGAAATACGTGATGAAGTATCGGAAGAAAACTGCGAAGTGTGCGGACGTCCTATGTTAATTAAATATGGCCCTCACGGAAGATTTTTAGCATGCAGTGGATTTCCGGAATGCAGAAACACTAAGCCTTACTTTGAAAAAATCGGCGTTGAATGTCCAAAATGTGGCAAAGACATTGTGCTTAAGAAGACGAAAAAAGGCAGAAAATATTATGGCTGTATCGATAATCCGGAATGTGATTTCATGGTATGGCAGAAGCCGTCAGGTCAGAAATGTCCTACATGTGGAGCACCTTTATTAGAAAAGGGCAACAAGCTGGTATGCATGGATGAACAGTGTGGTTATGTTACAGATGTGAAAAAAGCAGAATAGTATAGAGGCGAATTCCTTATTTTTACGAAATTATTATTAAAATATTGATATTGTCAGACAAAAATGCTACAATACTTTCTATACGGTAGCAATTTAAGTGCAACAAGGCTTTATTTAGCGATAATGGAGGAATCCGTCATGAGTAGTGTACAGTTATTAGATAAGACTAGAAAGATTGGAAAGCTGCTTCATAATAACAACTCAAGTAAAGTTGTTTTTAATGATATATGCGCAGTTATGCAGGATATTCTTGATAGTAATGTATTAGTTATCAGCAAAAAAGGAAAGGTACTTGGTATTGATAACGATCCTTCTGTTGAAGTAATACATGAACTGATTAAGGACAATGTAGGCGGGTTTATCGATTCTATGTTGAATGAAAGAATGTTATCTGTCTTGTCTACAAAAGAGAATGTTAACTTGGAGACATTAGGCTTTGAAAATACGGACGTGAAGAAGTTTTCAGCTATCATTGCTCCTATTGAGATAGCAGGTGAACGTTTAGGCACATTATTCGTATATAAGTCGGGAGAGTTATATGATATCGATGATATTATTCTCTGTGAGTATGGCTCGACTGTAGTAGGTCTTGAAATGCTTCGTGCTGTTAACGAAGAAAGTGCAGAGGAATCAAGAAAGGTAGCGGTTGTCAAATCTGCTATTTCCACACTTTCGTTTTCAGAGATGGAAGCAATTATACATATATTTGATGAGTTAGATGGTATGGAAGGCATTTTGGTAGCAAGTAAGATTGCTGACAGGGTTGGAATTACCAGAAGTGTTATCGTAAATGCACTTCGTAAATTTGAAAGTGCCGGTGTTATCGAATCAAGATCCTCCGGTATGAAGGGCACTTACATTAAAGTTTTAAATGATGTAGTATTCAGCGAGATTGATAAGTTACGTAAGGATGCGAAGAAATAGCAGTTATCAGTTTTTTACAAAAGAAAAGTAAATAAAATGGATTGAGATTATATAAAAGGATTTATTGTTTAGACAATAGGTCCTTTTTTGTTTTATCCATAGCAGGATAAAACAGTCTGTTTTGGAACATCTTGTGGATTATTTACAAAAATCTACAACATAATGTATTTTTTTCGTAAATAATCTTGTTTTTTTTACATAATTCTTTATAATGAAATAGAGTGCATAATTTATCGCTATGCACGCGTATGCCAAAGGAGGTCTTTATATGATTAATTCCAATGCTTTCGATTATATCAATGTGCTGGACAAGGCGGCAGATGCATCCTGGAAAAGACAGGAACTGATATCCAATAATATTGCGAATCAGGATACTCCTGGATATAAGAGACAGGATATAAGATTTGAGACAGAACTTCAGCAGGCATTGAAATTTTCCAAGTATACTTCGGTGGATGACAAGGTGTCTAATATTAAGCTGAGTCGTCTTAATGGAAAACAATATACAGATTATGGTAATTATTCTTATCGACTTGATGGCAATAACGTGGATCCGGAACAGGAGCAGGTTAAGCTTGCTTCCAACCAGTTAAAGTATCAGGGCTTGATGAATTCTCTGACGCAGGAATTTCAGAATCTGCAGTCAGTTATGAAATAATATTAAGATGTAGAAAGAGGAGGATACGCACATGGGAATGTTTGATTCATTTAATGTGAATGCATCGGGTTTGACAGCCCAGAGATACCGCATGGATGTGATATCGGAAAATGTGGCAAATGCGAATACCACACGAACGGAAGACGGAACTCCTTATGTTAGAAAAGTAGTAACTTTTTCGGAAAAAGAAGGCAACAGCAGTTCTTTTTCAACAATATTTGGTAAGGCGACAGGTCGTTATCAGGGACATGGTGTTAAGGTAAGTGGTACATATGAAGATACTTCGACAGAAGGTCATAAAGTATATGACCCTGCGCATCCGGATGCTGATGATGACGGATATGTTACATATCCTAATGTCAATATCATAACAGAGATGACCAATCTGATTGATGCCAGCAGAAGTTACGAGGCAAATGCAACAGCATTTGACGCAAGTAAATCTATGGCGCAGCAGGGATTACAGATGGGCAAATAACTCAATCACAAGTGATTGAGTTATCCTGAAGAATAATCACAAGTGATTATTCTTCCAGGAGGAGCATATAATTGTTTTTCCCTGAGGAATAATTAGAAAGTGATTATTCTTCCCAGAGGAGTAAGTAATTTGAAATAAGAAAGGATAGCAGGCATGGATATTTCAGCTTTATATAATATTTCTTCCGGTGCGATTCAAGAAGCAGCAACACAGACGAAAGCCGGAGCAACAGAAGAAGTTACAAATGACGGAAGTGCATTTAGTTCATTACTCAGTTCGGCCCTTGATAATATGAATACCACAAATTCCTATCTTTCGGATGCTGAGAATGAAGAATTAAAGTTATCTTTGGGAGTGACGGAAAATACGCATGATTTAACAGTTGCACTGCAAAAGGCATCGACTGCATTACAATATACCGTTGCTGTACGTGATCGGTTTTTGGATGCTTATAAGGAAATAATGCAGATTCAGATTTAAAAGATTTATAGAAATTGGAGCAGGGGAGCTTAGTCATGGTTGACAAACTGAAAGAGATTCCAAAGAAAATCTTGGAGTGGTGGAATAAATTTACATCAAAACAAAAAACAATTATTGTATCGGTAGCTGCCGGTGTGATAGTTGCTTTTGCTATTCTTATTACCTTGTTGACAAGACCAATTTATACGCCACTGGTCACTTGTGAAACCACAAAAGAAGCTTCGGCAATTACGGAATTGCTCGATGGCGCATCTCCGGCGATTGAATATCAGGTTTCAACGGATGGCTTCCAAATCAGCGTATTAAAGAGTCAGGAGTCACAAGCTAATCTTTTGCTTGGAGCCAATAACATTCCAACAGCATCTTATGATATTAACAATGTAACGGACGGAGGATTTGCAACAACCGAGTCCGATAAACAGAAGCGTTATAAATTATATCTGGAAAGTCAGATGGAGTCGGATTTGGAAGGAATGGCAAATATCAAATCTGCAACAGTACAGCTTTCAATTCCGGAAGACACAGGTACTCTGATTCAACAACAGCAGGATTCCTCGGCTGCAATTATGATTGAACCGGATGGAGAATTTACGCAGGACAATGCCGGTACGGTAGCACAGTTTGTTATGACGGCACTCGGCAATGAAGATATTAGCAATATTACAATCATTGATAATGCAGGAAATCTGTTATTCTCGGGAGACGAAAGCTATTCTATTACAGGAACTGCTACAAGTCAGATGAGTGTCAAACAACAGACAGAGACTGTATTACAGGGAGAAGTTAAAAAGGTATTATTAGGGACCAATGAGTTTGACTTGATTGAGGTGTCCAGTAATTTAGCACTTGATTTTTCTTCAACAGAAAGAACACAACATGATTATACACCGGCTGAGAATCAGACGCAGGGTGTACTAAGCCATGAAGATATAATGAATTCGGAATCAAGTGGCGGTACGGCAGGTGTGCCAGGGACGGATTCCAACAATGAAGACGGTACTACATATGTAATAGAAGACCAGAATAATTCCAGTTCGTCTGTCACAGAAGAATCAAGAGATTATCTGCCAAATGAGACAATTACAAGCACGACGATTCCGGCAGGACTTATTGTATATGATCAGTCTTCTTTATCTGTTGCTGCTATCAAATACAGAGTAGTAAAAGAAGAAGATGCCAGAACACAGGGACTCTTAGACGGAATTACATGGGATGAATACAAGCTTGCAAATGCAGAAAGAGTCAGAATTGATGCAGATGAAGATATTGTGGATATGGTAGCCAAAGCATCCGGTATTTCGACAGAAAACATTTCCTTTGTGGCATACGAAGAACCGATGTTTATCGATAGAGAAGCAAGTAATATTGATATTATGGATATCCTTCAGATTCTACTCATTGTAGTTATTCTGGGATTATTGGCATTTGTTATTATCCGTAGTATGAGAACAGAAAAGACACAGGAAGTGGAAGAAGAACTTTCGGTTGAAAGTCTGTTACAGTCTACTCCTGAAAAGGATTTGGAAGATATTGAACTTGAGACAAAATCAGAAACAAGAAGAATGATTGACAAATTTGTAGATGACAATCCGGAAGCCGCTGCAGCATTGCTGCGTAACTGGCTGAACGAAGATTGGGAGTAGGTGACAATGAGTATGACCAGATTTCAGGAAGATAAATTGACGGGTCTGCAGAAATCAGCAATTTTGTTGATTGCGTTGGGACCAGAAAAATCAGCGTCAATTTTTAAACACCTAAAAGAAGAAGAAATTGAAGAACTTACACTTGAAATAGCAAATACCAGAAGCATTAGTCCGCAGCTGAAAGAAGAGGTAATTGATGAATTTTATCAGGTATGTCTTGCGCAGCAGTATATTGCGGAAGGTGGTATCGGATACGCTAAGGAACTTCTGGAAAAGGCATTGGGTAATGAAAAGGCAGTTGACGTAATAGGAAGACTGACTGCTTCCTTACAGGTTAAACCTTTTGAGTTTGTTAGAAAGACAGAGGCTTCACAGCTTCTTAACTTTATTCAGGATGAACATCCGCAGACAATTGCACTTATATTGTCATACTTATCACCCAGTCAGGCATCGGCTATTATTTCAGCACTGCCACAGGACAGACAGGCAGATGTTGCAAAGCGTGTAGCGCTGATGGATCGTACAAGCCCGGATGTAATCAAGGAAGTAGAAAAAATATTAGAGTCCAAATTAGCATCTCTTGTTAATCAGGATTACACCATTATTGGTGGTGTTGACCAGGTAGTAGAAATCTTAAATGCGGTTGACCGTGGAACAGAAAAACACATTATGGAGACTTTGGAAATCGAAGAGCCGGAACTTGCAGACGAAATCAGAAAGAAAATGTTCGTATTCGAAGATATTCTTTTACTGGATGACAGAGCAATTCAGAGAGTATTACGTGATGTTGATAATAATGACTTGGCACTTGCATTAAAAGGCAGCAATGAACAGGTTCAGAATGCTATCTTTAACAACTT
>CAZAQH010000072.1:0-2827 GCA_964487395.1 uncultured Lachnospiraceae bacterium
GACTTTTACGGAAACAATTGTAGAAATGAGAAAAAAGTGTTATTATTTATCCAGTATGTAATTTGTTTTATTCAAAAGAGAGGGAATATATATGGAAAATTTCAAAATTGTTACAGACTCTACGTCCGATTTACCAAAGGATTATTTTGACAAATATGGAATAGGAGTGATGTATCTTTCATATACGATTGAAGGGATTACTTATCAGGGAGATAAACAGTTAAGTGAAGAAGTTTTCTATGAGAAAATGCGTAGTGGACAGACGCCGACAACATCCCAGGTCAATCCTACCGAAGCCAAAGAAATTTTTGAAGAGTATTTAAAAGAAAACAATAAAATTTTATGTATTTCTTTTTCATCCGGTTTAAGTGGTACTTATAACAGTGCCAGAGTAGCAGCGGAAGAAATCATGGAAGAAAATAAAGATGCCGAGATTATTGTAGTTGATACACTTGCAGCTTCTTTAGGAGAAGGTCTTCTTGTTCATAAAGCAGTTAAAATGAGAGAAAATGGAAGTTCATTAGAAGATACTGCTAAATGGCTTGAGGAACATAAGCTTAATCTTGTGCATGCGTTTACAGTAGATGACTTATTCCATTTATATAGAGGTGGAAGAGTCAGCAAAACAACAGCAATTTTTGGAACCATGATTAATATTAAACCGGTAATGCATGTTGATGATGCAGGTCATCTGATTAACATGTATACTGTCAGAGGTAGAAAAAAATCTCTGCATTCTTTGGTTGACTATATGGAAAAACAAATTGGCAGCTATAAAAATGAAAATGATATCATATTTATCAGTCATGGAGATTGCAAGGAAGATGCGCAATTTGTTGCAGATGATGTAAAGGAACGTTTTGGAATTGACAGCGTCTTAATTAATTATGTAGGTCCTACTATTGGAGCACATTCAGGACCAGGTACAGTTGCACTGTTTTTCCTTGGCGATAAGAGATAAATACTAATTGGAGGAGTCATGCGCGGAATTGAAACACAAGTACGCAGGATGCGAAAAAGAATTTTTAAAGAAGTAGCAGCGCTTGCCTATCATTCAGAAAATCTAAAGGATGATATGGAAGCTCTGCCATATAAAATAGTTGATTATGATGAGCCGGAATATCGTGAAAACATATATCGTGAAAGAGCGATTGTGCGAGAACGAATCCGGCTTGCTATGGGCTTATCGTTAAGACCGGAAAATATTCCGGTACATTTAACACAAGGGCTTGAGGAAAGCAATATTACGGAAAAGTATTATGAACCACCGCTTATGCAGGTTATTCCGTCGGCATGTAATTCCTGCCCGATGAATGCATATGAAGTGACCAATAAATGTATGGGCTGTGTTGCTCATCCTTGCCGTGAAGTATGCCCAAGGGATGCGATATCCATGGTAAACGGCAAATCCGTTATTGATCAGGATAAATGTATTAAATGTGGTAAATGTAAAGCAATTTGCCCATATGATGCTATTTCTCATCAGGTTCGTCCCTGCGCTGTGGCATGTGGTGTTAATGCCATAGAGAATGATGATAAGGGACGTGCTGTTATCAATAATGATAAATGCGTTTCCTGTGGACAATGTATGGTTAGCTGTCCATTTGGAGCAATTGCGGATAAATCACAAATTTTTCAGCTTATCAGGGCATTACAGTCCGGCAGAAATATTATTGCACAGGTTGCACCTTCTTTTGTAGGACAGTTTGGCAATAATGTTACTCCTGAAAAATTCAAAATGGCATTGAAGGAATTGGGATTTTCTGATGTATATGAAACAGCCATCGGAGCCGATATGGGAGCCATGGAAGAAGCAGAACATTATGTGAAAGAAGTAGATACTGGGAAACTCCCATTTTTACTTACATCCTGCTGTCCATCATGGTCTATGCTTGCCAAGAAATTTTTCCCGGAAACAATAGATAATATATCAAATGCGTTAACCCCTATGGTTGCAACCGCAAGAAAAATAAAGGAAGAACATCCAGATGCATCGGTTGTATTTATTGGCCCATGTGCCTCTAAAAAGCTGGAAGCATCCAGAAAAACAGTTCGTTCGGATGTGGATTTTGTTATTACATTTGAAGAATTATTAGGTATGTTTGAAGCAAAAAGTATTAAACCGGAAGAAATAACGGATGAATTAGAGATGAATGATGCAACAGGAGCAGGCAGAGGTTATGGTGTGGCTGGTGGTGTTGCAAGTGCAATAGAAGAATGTATCCATGAATATTACCCGGATGTAGAGGTTAATATTGAGCATGCAGAAAGTCTTGCGGAATGTAAAAAGATATTAATGTTAGCAAAAGCCGGTAAAAAGAATGGATGTCTGATTGAAGGCATGGCTTGTCCTGGTGGATGTGTAGCCGGAGCAGGAACCAACATTGCAGTAAATATGGCACAAAAACAGGTAAATGAATTTAAGAATAAAGCGATACAAAAGATACCGGATAAAGAATGATTTTTCCGGAAGAATAAATGGAGGAAAGTTAAGTGAGTAAGGTTAGAACACGTTTTGCACCAAGTCCCACAGGAAGAATGCATGTTGGTAACTTAAGAACGGCGTTATATGCATACTTGATTACAAAGCATGAGGGCGGAGATTTCATTTTAAGAATAGAAGATACTGATCAGGAACGTTATGTAGAGGGTGCAGTAGAAATTATTTATCGTACACTTGAAAAAACAGGATTACTTCATGATGAAGGACCGGATAAAGACAAAGGCTGTGGACCATATGTTCAGAGTGAACGTCAAAAACAGGGGATTTATCTTGAATATGCAAAGCAACTGATTGATAAAGGAGAAGCATATTATTGTTTCTGCG
>CAZAQH010000072.1:2837-10015 GCA_964487395.1 uncultured Lachnospiraceae bacterium
CCTTAAATCAGGTTATCGATGGAAAAGAAATTAATGTTTACGATAAGCATTGTCTTCATTTAACAAAAGAAGAAGTAGAAGAAAAGTTAAAATCAGGCATTCCTTATGTAATCAGACAGAATAATCCAACAGAAGGTACAACGACCTTTAAGGATGAAATATATGGAGATATTACAGTAGACAATTCAGAACTTGACGATATGATTTTGATTAAATCCGATGGTTTCCCAACATATAACTTTGCAAATGTTGTAGATGATCATTTGATGGGAATTACACATGTTGTCAGAGGTAATGAGTATTTATCATCTTCACCGAAATATAATCGTTTATATGATGCTTTTGGCTGGGAAGTGCCGGTTTATGTTCATTGTCCATTAATTACGGATGAAGAGCATCATAAGCTTTCCAAACGTTGCGGACATTCTTCTTATGAAGATTTGATTGATCAGGGATTTTTAACAGAAGCAGTTGTTAACTTTGTAGCATTACTTGGCTGGAGTCCGTCTGATACCAATGAAGAGATTTTCTCATTGAAGGAATTAATTGAACATTTTGATTATCATCATATGTCTAAATCACCGGCTGTATTTGACTATACCAAGTTAAAATGGATGAATGGTGAATACATTAAAAAAATGGATTTTGATGAATATTATAAACGTGCATTACCATTTATTGAACAGGTTATTACCAAACCAATTGACAAGAAAAAAATAGCAGAACTTTGCAAATCAAGAATAGAAATATTCCCGGATATTTGTGAATTAATTGATTTCTTTGAGTTACTTCCGGAATACGATATTACAATGTATAGCCATAGGAAAATGAAGACCGATACAGCATCTTCACTGGCTGTATTACAAGATTTACTTCCAATTTTAGAAGCACAGGATGATTACAGTAATGATGCATTATACCAGACACTGGTTAAGTATGTAGAAGAAAAAGAGTGTAAAAACGGATATGTTTTGTGGCCAATAAGAACGGCAGTATCCGGCAAACAGATGACACCTGCGGGGGCTACTGAGATTATGGAACTTTTGGGCAAAGAAGAATCCATAAAGAGAATTAAGATTGGAATTGAAAAATTACAAAATGCCAGTCTTTAATGAAAAACAAAAGGAAGCAATAACCTGTGAACCAGGTCCTGTATTAGTGATTGCAGGACCCGGATCCGGGAAAACCTTTACTATTTGCCATCGCATTTGTTATATAATAAAGGAACATAACATAGACCCTTCTAGTATACTTGTCATCACTTTTTCTAAATCATCCGCAATGGAAATGCAGCAGCGTTTCTTTCAATTAGTTCAAGATCAATTTTACCCGGTTTCATTCGGAACCTTTCATTCAATCTTTTTTCAAATAATCAGACGTTATTTTCATTATGAAACATCAAACATTCTTACAATTTCTCAAAAACAAAACTTTTTAAAACAAATTATATTAGAACAAAAACTGGTAGAACAGGTAGATACAGAACTGCTGGACAGTTTACTTAGTCGTATTGCATATTATAAAAACAGTGGAGAGGTGGAAGATAAAGAACAGGATTCATTGATTTCAAGAGAAATATTTCTTAACATCTATTTTTCTTATCAACATTTATTAAAAAGAGAAAGAAAACTTGATTTTGAAGATATGATGTTATTATGTCATAAAATTTTAAATGAGAATAGAGAAGTTTTACAATTTTATCAACAGCAATATCAATATATATTGGTGGATGAATTTCAGGATATAAATCGAATTCAGTATGAAATTGTAAAATTATTAGCCATGCCGCAGAATAATCTTTTTGTTGTTGGAGATGATGACCAATCCATCTATCGTTTTCGAGGGGCAAGTCCTGCAATTATGAAGCAATTTGAAAAAGATTATAAAGAGGTAAAAAGAATTGTTTTAAACATGAACTATCGTTCAACAAAAGAAATTGTTAATTGCGCGGCAATTATGATAAAAGAAAATACCAATCGATTTACGAAAGAAACGGGAACTTTAAAATCCAATCTAAATTCTATTACGATTAAGGGGTTTGAGTCAAAGGAAGAAGAATATTTTTATTTAATGCAACAATTAAAACAAATAGAACCTGAAAAACTAACTGATACAGCATGTCTGTTTCGAACAAATATAGAAGCATCAGGCTTTGCAGAACAGCTGCTTGAACATCAGATACCGTTTATTATGAAAGAAAAACTTTTTTTAACTTATCAAAGTGTAGTATTTCTTGATTTTTTACATTATTTTAAGTTGGTCGACAGTCAAGAACCATATGCACTGGAAGATTTTATCCCAATTATGAATAAGCCAACCAGGTATTTTAGCAGAAACAAATTATTGGGAGAAACTATCACCTTTTCACAACTACAGCAAATATATAGCAATAAGCCCTATATGAAACCAATTATTCAAAAAATGGAATATGACTTAAAACGCATGAAAAAGATGGATCTATTTTCAAGGGTAAATTATATACGAAAAGCGATTGGATATGAGGAATATTTGTATCAAAAAAACAAAGCGAACACAACAGAAGAGTCATTAAATAATATTCAAAACAAAATGAAAAACTTCTCGAATTTATCGGACCTTATGAAAAACATGGAAGAAATAAAAAAAGAAATGGATAAAAAAGACGATAAAGGAATAAATCTTATGACATTTCATGCATCAAAGGGATTAGAATTTGAAAAAGTATATATTATGGATTGTAATGAAGGAAGTATTCCAAACAAAAAAAGTATTGGATTAGAAGAGATTGAGGAAGAAAGAAGAATGTTCTATGTTGCAATGACAAGAGCAAGGGAAAGTTTGAATATCTGCTATGTGAGTGGTACCAAACAATCCCCGCATATGCCATCCCGTTTTTTACGGCATATCATCAAAGTCACAGTTATCTAAAAATTCATCAAATGCATCTACGACAGATTCATAAACGTCATCATCCTCAATGTATGTCAAAACCGGGTCTTCATTCGGGTCTTTTTCATTTTCGCTGTATTCATAGAACCAAACTTCGTCTTCTTCGGATTCTGTTTCCAGTTCCGGTAATAAAGCGATGTAATCCTTTTCTTTTACGGTTAAAATTGTAATGATTTTACAAGTGACTGTACTGTCATCATCTAGGGTTAATTCTACGGTCATGTTTTCGTCATTATCTAATTCATTATCCATTGGCATTGTTTTACCTCCATATTCTGAATGCGTTTCTTTACATACATCATTTTACTGACTATATAATAAAATAGCAATAGTACAAGGCATTTAATTGTGTTAAAATATAAGTAATGTAAGAAGGAAGCGGGGAAGCATATGTCACAGGGCTTTAAAATTTTACAAGGCAATCCATATCCACTTGGAGCAACGGTACTAACTAATAACTGCATAAATTTTGCTGTCGTATTTAATACGACGGAAGAATGCGGAATTGTACTATATGATATTAAAACAGGAATAGAAGAAAAGATTCCATTTTTAAATAAAAATAAACTTGGCAATATTTATTGTATGAAGTTAGAAGGAATCAATGCTCATGATTTTGAGTATAATTTTTATTCCGGTACCCATATCATGACCGATCCATATGCAAAAGTAATTGTTGGCAATGAAAAATGGGGGAAGATTCCGGTTGATTTACGGGCAGGATTTGTCTATACGGAATTTGACTGGGGTAACGACAGTCCTATTATGACAAATTATACAGATGCCATTTTTTATTTATTGCATGTACGAGGATTTACCAGACATTCTTCGAGTGAAGTGAATAAAAAAGGCACGTTTGAGGGAATTGTAGAGAAAATTCCATATTTAAAAGACCTTGGAATTACAACCATTGAATTAATGCCATGTTATGAATTTACAGAAATGGAACTGCCCAAAAAGAAAGATAGTAATGTTTTCTCAATTGAAAAAGAGAGGGAACCAAAGTTAAATTATTGGGGATATAAAGAAGGCTTTTATTTTGCACCAAAGGCTTCTTATTGTGGTCATGATAAGGAGCATGATAACATGTACTCTTTTAAGAATATGGTGAAACAGCTCCATGACAATGGAATCGAAGTAGTGATGCAGTTCTATTTTGGAACAGGAATAACCCAGGCATATATTTTAGAAGTGTTAAAGTATTGGGTGCTTACGTATCATATAGATGGAATTCATTTGTTGGGAGATAAGATTCCGACAGCACTCCTTGCAACAGAACCGATGTTATCCAATACAAAGCTTTTATATTACGATTTCCCGTTACAGGATATCTATACGGGGGATGAGATTCCAAGTTATAAGAATCTTGCTGTATGCAAAGATGATTTTATGTATGATATCCGAAAGTTTTTAAAGAGCGACGAAGGTCAGCTGAAGAAAGTTATGCATCATATGACAAATATTGGTAACAAGATGGGTGAAGTGCATTATATTACCAATGTAAATGGGTTCACACTTTATGATCTTGTCAGTTATGACAGAAAACATAATGATGAAAATGATGAGCATAACTTAGACGGTAATCCATATAACTGCTCCTGGAATTGTGGAGTTGAAGGCAAAACAAAGAAAAAGTCCATTATGCAGCTGCGGACAAAGCAGATGAAAAATGCATGTATTTTTAATTTGTTGGCACAGTCTACACCCTTCATAAAGTCGGGTGATGAGTTTGGCAATTCACAGAATGGCAACAACAACCCATATTGTCAGGATAATTTAATTTCGTGGCTGAATTGGAAGGAACTGGATAAAAATAAAGAATTATATGATTTTATAAAGGAATTAATTGCTTTTCGTAAGTCAAATCCTGTATTGCACATGGATAAAGCTTTCAGTATGATGGATTATTTATCATGCGGATATCCTGATTTATCTTATCATGGTGAGGAAGCATGGAAAGTAGAAACGGATGATCTTACAAGGCATTTTGCGATGCTTTATTGTCAGGATTATGAAGGAGAAGTGGCAAATCAAAATAAAAAGAATGAATTTCTTTATATTGCCTTTAATATGCACTGGGCAGCGCATGAATTTGCACTTCCAACTTTACCTAAAGGCAGAAAATGGTATAATATAATTAATACCGGCAACACTACTATAGCGGGTAATAAGGACATTTTAGCAAATCAGAAAAAAATAGAAGTAGAAGAAAGAAGTATTATAATTTTAATAGGAAAGTAGATATAAAAATGCATCCATGGAAACACTTTAAAACAATTACATACCACAGACGTCTCGTTCGAAAAGGCTGTTTTCACGTTGGCCTTTACAAACAGGGAATCTGTCATGATTTATCTAAATACAGTCCAACTGAGTTTATTGTTGGAGCCAAATATTTTCAAGGGGATAGAAGTCCTAATAATGCAGAGAGAGAAGAAGTTGGATATTCAAGTGCATGGCTTCATCACAAAGGCAGAAATAAACACCATTATGAATATTGGATTGATTACAGTACGCGCTATGTAAAGGGCGGAATGGCACCGGCTCCGATGCCGACAAGATATATTATTGAGATGTTAATGGACAGGGTTGCGGCATGCAAGGTATATAACAAAGACAATTATAATACCAGCAATCCGTGGGAATATTACAGTTCAGGAAAAGCCCCGGCACCACTTCATGAAAAGACAAAAGAAATGCTTGAAATGTTACTTGAAATGTTAGCATTAAGAGGTGAAGACTATACAAATCAATTTATAAAAAGAGAGATTCTTTCAAGAACAGAGGTGTTTGATAAACCACAAAATATTGAGTGGGTTGTAAATTTTTGCAGGCAGACAAGAGAAGATATGAAGTAGAGTTCGAAAGGTTACATATGAAGAAAAAGAAGATGAGAAGACGACAGATTATAGGAAAAATGCTTGCCTTTGTATTAACAGCATCTATTCTTTTGGGAAATAATTCGTTATTAGTATTGGCGCAGGAAGGGACTTCTGCGCCTATTGAAGTTACGACAGTTGATGCTGGTGAGGATAAATCAACTTCTGAGGTTGTTACACCGGATAGTGTTGTGACCCCATCCATATCGCTGACGGCAACACCAACATCGACACCATCACCGACAGCAACATCGACACCAATACCTACATCGATGCCAACGCCGACAGTAACGCCAACACCATCACCAACACCATCAATGCGATTAAATAGTCTTCGCAGTAGCAACGGTGTTTCTAATGGAGAAGGTCTTATTACTACGCAACCCTCTGCAATCAATGTTGACTATAATGGTAAAAACCATACTTTACAGGTAGAAGTTTCCAGTGAGATAAAAGGTACTCCTTCTTATCAGTGGTATATAAAAAAAGATGGTGAAACTGATTTTACAGAGATCAATGGTGCAACTGCTAAGTCTTATAATGTGAAAAATGTGGCAGATTCCGGAACTTATTATGTGGAGGTGACAATTCCTGATACAGAGGGGGTATCGTCTGTTACAGAAAAGAGTTCTGAGGTAACTGTAAATATAAAAAGAATTCCACTTACCATTACAGCAGAAGATAAAACGATTGGCTATGGTTCATCAGCACCTACATATACATATTCGGCATCAGGGTTCCTGGCAGGTGAAAATGCGGAAAGTGCCGGTTTGGAAGTAGGTACTTATGTATGCGGATACAATATTAATGATGCAATAGGGAATTATGATATTGTTCCTTCTGATTTTTCAGCACCCAATTATTCGATATCCCATGTAAAGAGTACACTTACCATAGAAAAAACAAATGTGAGTGTAGTTGGTTCGCCAGTTACTATTGAACTTGCTGAGGATACCTATACTTATTCCGGAACAGCATGTACTCCCGCTGTAACAGTGAAAAATGGTACTAATATTGTAGCAGATAGTGAATATACTGTGTCTTACAGCAACAATATAGATGCGGGAACAGGAACGGAAGAAAAATCTCCACAGGTGAAAATAACCTTTAAAAATTACTATGAAGGAGAATTAACCCAGTATTTCACAATCAATCCGGTAGAGATTACCTTGGAATCTAATAGTGACACAGGGGAATATGATGGAAATCCTCACTTTAATACGAATTATAGTATAAAAGCTTCCTGTATACTTTAAATAGGTCAAGAGATTGACACAAAAAAATACCTCAAGTAAATTTAGATTATTACTGACCTGGGCAGTTGGTAAAAATCCAAAATTAAAAGAGGTATATACAATGAATGTTAAATCT
>CAZAQH010000073.1:0-1545 GCA_964487395.1 uncultured Lachnospiraceae bacterium
TTGATGTGATTGCTGTTCAAATTGTTTTTAAATAATATTTAATTATGTCTATACTTTAGGACTTCAAAATCCCTAAATCAAAAAGATGCTGTTACCTGTCTGTTCACAAAGTGAATGATATACAGGTAACAGTTTCTTTTTGTTCGTGACCAAAAGGAGAAAGAACACTTTATAGCAAAATTTGCCCCTAGGTATACGAAAGAACAAAACTTAATATTTAGATCTAAAAGCACGATATAAACGCACTTTACGTAACAATTGAAATTCGTTGCGAAAGGTGCGTGCTTTTTATGAAATTAAAGAAAGTTAGTTCTGATACAGTTAAACTGTAAACGCTCCATCCTAGGTACCTTTCATTCCTAACGTATATTTGAGATAATAGTCTCGAAATCAAGTGAGTCAAAAAAGTCTACATTGCGTTCATTTGATAATGAACTAGGACATGCATATGTTAAGAATCACCCGGAAGTTATTGTGAAAGTTAAAGAGAAATTTAATGGCGTAGGAAACGTTACTAAATCATTCTTTGTCTGGCGAATGTACAAGCTCCTTAAACTGTCTGATTGAATCGGATAAACACACTTTTGGACATGTGATTATGTGTATAAATAAAATGAAAGCCAGCGTCCAAAGACGCTGGCTAAAAACAGAGGCTTATAGCCTCAAATCACTTATTTGATGAATAGTTACTATTTCCTATATCCACATTTAGGACATACACCATTTTCATTCAATTCAATTCCGCATAATGGGCAGCGATCCTTGGTTCCCTGAGGACTATATTCCTGTGTTGCAGCATTTACACCACTGGTAAAAGTAAGCTTTGCGATATTAAGTTTATCTTTTAAGAGGTCATATACAATCTTAATCATACCTTCTACAGTCATAGTCTCTTTCGTAACAACCAATCGACTGTCAGGATAAGCAGTAGCAAGCTCTGTCTTAAATGCGTCACCCTTCATTTTATTCTGTGGATGTCCGTTCTTAATTCCCTGTTTTTCGTATACATCTAAAATAGCTGGAAGTAATGGATCATCTTCTCTTAAAATAAGTGCATGATCAAAATTCTTTAACACATCCCAAGCTACCTTTTGAATTTCATTACATGGATAAACCATATTAACACCGGCATTCACGGTATCTTCTACTTCAATTGTCAAAACTCCTGTGTGTCCGTGCAAATACTGTGCCTCACCCTGAAATCCATAAAACCTGTGCGCATACTGTAAATCAAATGTAGTAATACTTCTCATATGTACCTCCTTAACATTGCCAAGTTCCCAGTTACAAATCACCTTCCATTAAATAATCGTATAGTAATTATAGCCGTTCACTTCGAATTTGTCACTCTATTTTTAAAAATATTAACAATTTTCTGTCATATCATACATATACCTCCTTTTAACAAACCCCTAACCCTTTGTAAAATTCGATTTTACAAACAAATTACAAAACTCTTACCAATCCTTGGTATCTCCCATTTCATTCAAATGCTATCCTCAACTTGTAAAACAGATTTGGCAATTGTGAGATGAGCTTTCGTTT
>CAZAQH010000073.1:1645-9783 GCA_964487395.1 uncultured Lachnospiraceae bacterium
AAAAGAAAAGTAACAGCAATTGTAGCAGCATGTGTATTGATGGCTGCAACCTTAATGGGATGTGGAAACACAGAAACAGCAGTAGTAGAAGAAAAACCAGCTGAGGTAACAGATACCGTAGCAGAAGAAACAGTACCGGTAACAGATACAGTAGAAACAGAAGATACCTTATCAGGAAGCATCACAATGGCAGGTTCCACATCAATGGAAAAACTTGCAAACGCAGTAGCAGAAAGCTTCATGGCAGCACATCCAAATGTAACCGTAACAGCAGAATTTACCGGATCATCAGCAGGTATCGAAGCATTAGGAGCAGGAAGCGTTGATATCGGAAATTCATCCAGAAACTTAAAAGACAGTGAAAAAGAAGCTGGAGCAGTAGAGAACATAGTAGCAATTGATGGTATCGCAGTAGTTGCAGACCCTGCAAGTACCATAAGTGGATTAACAAAAGAACAGCTTATTGACATCTACACAGGTAAAGTAAAGAACTGGAGCGAAGTTGGTGGAGAAGATGGTGTAATTATCGTAGTAGGACGTGAAGCAGGTTCCGGTACAAGAGGAGCATTTGAAGAACTTCTTGAAGTAGAAGATGCATGTGCATATGCGAACGAACTTGATTCTACAGGTGCTGTAATGGCAAAAGTTGCATCCACACCTGGAGCAATCGGATATGTATCACTTGATGTAGTAGATGACACAGTAAAAGCATTAGCATTAGATGAAGTAGAACCAACAGTAGAAAACATCAAAGCAGGAAGTTATTTCTTAAGCAGACCATTTGTAATGGCTACACAGGGAGAAATTGCAGAACAGAGCGAAGCAGTACAGGCACTTTTCGAATACTTAAAATCAGATGAAGGTAAAGAAGTTATTACATCCGTTGGACTTATCACAGTTGACTAAAAGAGGTCATTATGAAAAAAAGAGTTTCTGAAGGAGTTGCAAAAACCATTTTTATGGTTTTTGCATCTTTTACCATAATTGCAGTACTATCCATAACGATATATATGATTTTAAATGGAACACCGGCACTTTTTAAGGTGGGTATCAAAGAACTGCTTTTTAGCAGTGTCTGGAAACCTACAGCAGATGTACCTTCTTATGGAATCCTTTATGTAATACTTACTTCCATTGTGGGTACGATTCTTGCAGTACTTTTAGGAGTTCCGATTGGAGTGCTGACAGCTGTTTTTTTAGCAGAAGTAGCACCCAAAAAATTAGCATCCATAGTCAAACCGGCAGTAGAACTTTTAGCAGGTATTCCTTCCGTTATCTATGGATTGTTAGGACTTATGATTCTAAATCCACTTATGTATAAATGGGAATTAATGCTGTTTAAGGGTTCCGAAACACATCAGTTTACAGGAGGAGCCAATCTAATATCTGCCGTAATTGTATTGGCAGTTATGATACTCCCAACTGTAATTAATATGAGTGAAACTTCTCTGCGGGCAGTTCATCCGAGTTTAAAACAGTCATCCCTTGCACTTGGTGCAACAAAAATACAGACAATATTTAAGGTTACAATACCTGCAGCCAAATCGGGAATTATGACAGCAATTATGCTTGGAGTGGGAAGGGCAATTGGAGAAGCTATGGCAATTTCCCTTGTATCCGGCAGTAGTGTAAATCTTCCGTTACCATTTAATTCCGTGCGATTTTTAACAACTGCAATCGTAAGTGAAATGGGATATGCCAGTGACCTGCACAGACAGGTACTTTTTACAATAGGATTAGTATTATTTGCATTTATTATGGTCATTAATTTAATCCTGGAAAAAGTAGTGAAGGCAAAAGGAGGCAGCAATGAGTAAAGCAAAAAACAATATTACATACCTTCTAATTTATGTATCCGCTGCCATTTCCGTTTTGTTACTTGCTGGCATAATAGTATATGTATCTGTAAAAGGCATTGGAGCCATTTCCATTCCGTTTCTCACACAGGTGAAAAGTGCGGTAAAAGAAACTGAAGGGATTGCCGGAAACATTGTAAATACACTCTATATCATTGTTATTACATTACTTTTTGCAACACCAATTGGAGTGGGCTCTGCAATCTACTTAAATGAATATGCAAAGCCGGGCCGGTTTGTCAGACTGGTTGAATTTACAACACAGACTTTGTCTGGTATTCCATCTATTCTTTTTGGTTTGTTTGGTATGATTTTTTTCGGAAGCGTACTTCATTTAAGATATTCGATATTAACAGGAGCTTTAACCTTAACCTTAATGATTTTACCTTTAATAATTGGCAATACAAGAGAAGCACTTAAGACGGTTCCTGAAAGCTACAGACAGGGTGCAATTGGTATGGGTGCGGAAAAATGGTATATGATTCGAACCATTCTACTGCCTTCAGCGATGCCGGGTATCTTAACCGGAGTGATTTTATCCGTAGGAAGAATAGTTGGAGAATCAGCAGCCTTGTTATTTACCGCAGGAAGTGCCTATATATTACCAGCAAGTGCAAAAGGATATTTCTCAAAAATATTGGAACCGGGCGGCACCTTAACCATAGAATTATATCTTAATATGACAAAAGCAAAATATGATGTAGCATTTGGAATTGCTCTCGTATTACTCGTAATTGTGTTTATTATTAATCTGTTGACAAAAATTATAGTAAAAAAATGGAGTCAAAATGAGCATAGATAAAACAAAAATAGAAGTAGAACACTTACAACTGCATTTTGCAGATCATCATGTATTAAAAGATGTAAACATGAATATAAAAAGTAATGGTGTGACAGCATTAATCGGACCATCAGGCTGTGGAAAATCCACCTTTTTAAAGTGCTTAAACCGCATGAATGATTTGGTGGATACTACAAAAATTGAAGGAAAGATTTTGATTGATAAGCAGGATATCTACGATCCACATATTGATACCACAATGCTTAGGAAAAAAGTCGGAATGGTATTTCAGCAGCCGAATCCATTTCCTATGAGTGTGTATGACAACATAGCGTATGGACCTAGAATTCATGGAATGAAAGACAAAAAGAAGTTGGATGAAATAGTAGAAAAAAGTCTGATTGATGCAGCCATTTTTGACGAAGTTAAGGATCGATTGAAAAAATCAGCACTTGGTCTTTCAGGCGGACAGCAGCAGCGTCTTTGCATTGCAAGAGCATTAGCAGTAGAACCGGAGATTTTGTTAATGGATGAGCCTACATCAGCACTTGATCCAATTTCTACATTAAAAATAGAAGATTTGATGGAAGATTTAAAGAAAAAATATACTGTTATTATTGTTACCCATAATATGCAGCAGGCAGCCAGAATTTCGGACGACACCGCTTTTTTCCTTACCGGAGAAATCATAGAATTTGGAAATACGGAACAGATATTTACCAATCCGGTAAACAAAAAAACAGAAGATTACATTACAGGAAGATTCGGCTAAAGAAGGAGGATGGGCAATGTCACCAAGAATTATTTTTGAACAGGAATTAAGTGAACTGTTAGAACAGTTAGAAGAAATGAGCCATATAGTAGAATGTTCCTATGAGAATCTGTTTGAGGCAGTTAAGATAAAAGATGAACAGGGAATAAAGCTTATCATGAAAAACGACCGCAACATTAACGACATGAAGCGTCAGATAGAAGCCATGTGCTTAAAAATCATCACAAAACAGCAGCCGGTTGCTAAGGATTTAAGAATCGTATCTTCTGTTTTGAAGGTTGTAACAGATATAGAAAGAGTTGGAGATCATGTATGTGATATGGCAGAATTAATCATGCGTATTCACATGAATCCATTTTCCGGATATTCCCTTCATTTAGATGGAATGGTAACGGCTACAAAAGAAATGTTTATGGAAGCAGTAAGTGCTTTTGTGGAAGATAATCCCTCAAGATCTCAGAAGGTTATTGAAGGTGATGATGTAATTGATATGCTTTTTAATAAAGTAAAAAATGATATCATCGATGGCTTAAAAGCAGAATTAAAAAATGCAGATGAATATATTGATATTTTAATGATTGCAAAGTATTTAGAAAAAATCGGAGACCATGCTGTCAATGTCGCAGAGTGGCAGATTTTCAGGAAAACTGGCGAACTGTCGTAAATTTTACATAAATTTTACATTCACACCCCTTGCATTTTACATGCCTGATTTATGATGTATCTGGATAAGAGAAAAAGAGATACTATTAAATAAAGTGCAGTTTTAATAAAACTGTATCATGGAGGCAAAAAAATGGATTTGTTCAGTGTACTGACAATGATAGGTGGATTAGCACTTTTCCTTTATGGAATGAATGTAATGGGAGACGGTTTATCGAAAATCTCCGGAGGCCGTTTAGAAAAATTACTTGAAAAATTAACTTCAAACCCATTGAAGGCTGTAATTTTAGGTGCAGGAGTAACGGCTGTTATACAGTCATCTTCTGCAACCACAGTTATGGTAATCGGCTTTGTTAACTCCGGTGTCATGAAATTAACACAGGCGGTTGGCATTATTATGGGTGCCAATATTGGTACAACGGTTACATCCTGGATACTTAGTCTTAGTGGAATAGAGAGTAATAACTTCTTTATAAGTCTTTTAAAACCCACATCCTTTTCACCAATTCTGGCAATTATCGGTATTGCCTTTCTTATGTTTTCAAAAAAAGAAAAGAAAAAAGATATCGGGACCATTTTGATAGGATTTGCTGTTTTGATGTTTGGTATGGAAACCATGAGCGGAGCGGTGAAACCACTTGCTGATGTGCCGGAATTTACAGGAATTCTTACCATGTTCAGCAATCCACTTCTTGGCTTGCTTGTCGGTACTATTTTAACGGCAGTTATTCAAAGTTCTTCTGCTTCAGTAGGTATTTTACAGGCTTTGTGTATCACAGGTTCCGTAAGTTTTGGGACTGCAATTCCAATTATTATGGGTCAGAATATTGGTACATGTGTTACCGCTTTATTATCCGCTATCGGAGCCAATAAAAATGCAAAAAGAGCAGCACTGATTCATTTATACTTTAATCTGATTGGTACGATTGGATTTATGGTAATATTCTATGCACTGAACTATTTCATACATTTTTCCTTCCTGTCAGATTCTGCGAGTGCAGCCGGAATAGCTGTTGTTCACAGTGTTTTCAATATAGTTGCAACCCTGTTTCTTCTGCCATTTTCCAGAGGTCTTGAAAAATTGGCATGCATTACCATACGTGATGATGATGCGGAGAAAGCACTTATGTCTCAGGCAGAAAAAGACTTCAAACTTCTTGATAGCCGTTTCCTGGAGACACCTGGTTTTGCAACAGAACAGTGTAAAGTTGTTGCAGCCAATATGGCGGAACTCACAAAAGAAGCTCTTTATCTGTCAATGGATTTGATTACAAAGTTTGATAAGAAAAAGGCAAAACGAGTAGAAGAATTGGAAAGCGAAATTGACCAGTATGAAGATCAGCTGGGTACTTATATGGTGAAATTGAGCCAGAAATATTTATCAGAAAAAGACAGCCATACATTATCAATAATTCTTCACTGTTTAAGTGATTTTGAACGAATATCTGACCATGCAGTTAATATTATGTATTCCGCAAAGGAAATGTTCGAAAAAGAATTGTCTTTCTCAAAAAAGGCAGTAGAAGAGCTTGCAGTTTACACAGATGCTTTAAAAGAAATAATCGATATATCGGTTGATGTATTCGAAAAAGAAGATACAGAAAAAGCAGCATTAGTGGAACCACTTGAGGAAGTAATTGATTATCTTAAGGCAGAATTAAAACAACGTCATGTAAAACGTCTGCAAAAAGGAAAATGTACCATTGAAATGGGCTTCGTTTTATCAGACATTACAACAAGTTATGAACGTATTTCCGACCATTGTTCCAATATTGCTGTTTGTTTGATGCAGGTAAAAGAAGATGGTTACGATACACATGAATATTTAGATGATATTAAACATATCAACAATAAAGCGTTTAAAGAAAAATACAAAGAATACAAAAAGAAATATTTTTTGCCATAACCTACAGGATAAGGTAAAATGATAAGATAAAGGGGATGGATAATATGTCACTTATATACATTGTAGAAGATGATAAGAACATACGTGAAATAGAATCCTTTGCATTAAAGAACAGCGGATATCAGATTATGGATTTTGAGTGTGCGAAAGACTTTTATGCAAAACTGGAAGATAAGCTGCCTAATTTAATATTGCTTGATATTATGCTTCCGGACGAAGATGGCTTATCCATTGTAAAAAAACTTCGCAGTCATTCAGAGACCAAGAAGATTCCAATCATTCTGGTTACAGCCAAGACAACAGAAATAGATAAGGTAAAAGGACTTGATATTGGTGCGGATGATTATCTGACAAAGCCTTTTGGAGTAATGGAATTAATTTCGCGAGTTAAGGCATTACTTAGACGTTCCTCCGGTATGGAAGAAGAAAAATTCTATTCCATTGGAAGCCTGTTTTTAGATATAGAAAAGCATGCAGTATATGTAGATGATGAACCAATAGAATTAACATACAAGGAATATGAACTGCTACGTCTTTTACTTCAAAATACAGGTATTGTAACATCCCGAGAAATTATAATGGAGCGGGTATGGGGAACTGATTTTGAAGGCGAATCAAGAACGCTTGATATGCATATTAAAACACTTCGTCAAAAGTTAAAAGAAGCAGGTCCAATGATAAAAACCATCCGAAATGTAGGATATATGATTGAGTAAGCAGCATAAATGGTTTAGGGGGACACTCTTATGAAAAAAAAGATAAACATACAACTTTTAGGGATTGCAATACTTGCAATCCTTTTGACTTTATCCATGGTAGGTGGAATCTTCTATGAGTTATTTCAAAAACAAGTCATGGAGGATTTAAAAATCACAGCACATTTGCTTGATAACATGGAGGCAATTACTCTTGAGGAAGAAGATATTAATGACCTGAATCTGGAAAATGTCCGTGTTACCCTGATTAATGCAGATGGCACTGTAAAATACGACAGCAATGCACAGATTGGCTCCATGGATAATCATAGTCAACGCCCCGAAGTGCAAGAGGCATTTACAAATGGAGAAGGCCAGGCAGTCAGAAGATCAGATACTTTAGATAAGAGTGCCTTTTACTATGCAATCAAAATGCACGATGGATCCGTTTTACGTGTGGCAAAAGAAACAAGCAGTATTTTAAGTATCTTTTATAGTTCCCTGCCAATCGTCTTTACACTGGCTGTATTACTATTTTTACTATGTACCTTACTTGCCCATTTCTTAACAAAGAAACTCGTAAAACCAATTGAAGACCTTGCCAATAACTTAGACAGCAAAACAGAATTTCATACGTATCCTGAGCTTATTCCCTTTATGGATACGATTCATAAACAGCATGATGATATTATGAAAAGTGCAAGAATGCGACAGGATTTCACGGCGAATGTTTCCCACGAATTAAAGACGCCACTTACCTCTATTTCGGGATATTCTGAATTAATTGAAAATGGAATGGCGACTGATGAAGATGTGGTTCGCTTTGCACATGAAATACACAAAAATTCTTCGCGCCTTTTAACATTAATTAATGATATAATAAGACTATCAGAGTTGGATGCAACAGATGCAGAAAGTTCATTTGAAAAGGTCAATTTATATCTGATAGCAAGAACATGCGTGGAGATGCTGCAGGTTAATGCAGAAAGCCATAATGTTACGCTTACTTTTTGGGGAGAACAGGCAAGCGTTTTTGCGACAAAAGAAATGATGGAGGAACTTCTCTACAATCTTTGTGACAATGCAATTCGATATAATAATGAGAATGGTACGGTTCATGTATCTGTTAAAAATATAGATGACAAAGTAATATTAACAGTAAAAGATACAGGAATCGGAATCCCTGAAGAACATCAGGAACGAATTTTTGAACGATTTTACCGTGTAGATAAAAGCAGATCCAAATCAACAGGTGGAACCGGCTTAGGACTTGCAATTGTAAAACATATTGTTGCACAATCAAATGCAAAAATGGAACTCACATCACAGCTTGGAAAAGGAACTGAAATTAAAATTATTTTCCCGCAAATGAATTAATTGATTAGTTTGATTAGTTTGTATAAATCATACAATAGATAAAGGAGGAAATACTATGTACGAAATGAAAGAAGAATATAAGATTGGT
>CAZAQH010000074.1:0-9593 GCA_964487395.1 uncultured Lachnospiraceae bacterium
TTCAACCGACTGTTGAATCTTAGTCGGCAGGCTCAAGATTCCGAGAGCCTATTATATTTCAAAAATAATTTAATATAATTTCCTTTAAATATATGAACAACCTTAATAAAACTTGACAACTGTCTTTCTTTTTTGTAATATTCAACATAATTAATAGGAAAAAAGGAGTGGTTATTTTTTGGATACGTATTGTATCATGCAATTGTTTATTATCTTTATTCTTTTATGTTTATCAGCTTTCTTTTCTTCTGCTGAGACATCACTTACAACTGTCAACACAATCAAAATTCGCAGTCTTGCTGACGAAGGTCATAAGCGGGCTCTCACTTTGCAAAAAATAATTGACAACAGCAGTAAAGTATTAAGTACCATTTTAGTTGGAAATAACATTGTCAATATTGTTGCATCTTCTCTTACCACAACACTTGCAATTGAATTATTTGGTAATTACGCAATTGGAATTGCTACCGGAATCTTAACTCTTATTATTTTGCTTTTTGGTGAAATAGTTCCTAAGAATCTGGCTATGTTTAAAGCGGAGTCCCTTGCTCTTTTATATGCTCCGGTTATATACACACTTATGATTGTTATGACTCCGGTTATCTTTGTAATAGATAAAATTGCAAATGTCATCCTTATGTTATTTAAAATTGACCCAACACAAAAAAATGCAATGACTGAAACAGAACTTCGAACCTATGTAGATGTCAGTCATGAGGATGGAGTTATTGAATCTGAAGAAAAAGAAATGATATATAATGTGTTTGATTTTTCTGATTCAGTTGCAAAGGATATTATGATTCCCCGAATTGACATGATATGTGTCGAAGAAAATGCCGGATATGATAAATTGATGGCACTGTTTAGAGAAAGCATGTATACACGAATTCCGGTCTACAAAGAAGAACGTGACAATATAATCGGACTCGTCAACATGAAGGATTTTATATTAGTAAACGATAAGAACACATTCCGTGTCGCTGATATAATTCGAGATGCCTACTATACATATGAATATAAGAAAACCGCAGATTTATTAATTGAATTAAGAGAGACTACTAATAATGTTGCTTTTGTCTTAAGTGAATATGGTGCTTGTGTCGGAATGATAACATTAGAAGATCTCTTAGAAGAAATCGTTGGTGAAATTCGTGATGAATATGACGGGGATGAAGATGATTTCATTAAAAAAGTGGAGAAAAATGCATATTTAATTGATGGTAATCGTCGATTGGTGGATATAAATGATGAATTAGGAACAGAATTATCCAGTGATGATTATGATTCTATTGCCGGACTTGTATTGCAATATTTAGACCGTATGCCAATCGTTGATGATGAAATTATTACCGAAGATAATGTTAAAATAAAAGTAGAATCGGTTCATCAGAATCGAATTACAAAAGTTTTGCTTCGTTTGCCGGATGAGAAAGACGAAAAAGAAGAAAATGCATAGGATATAATAAAAAGGATTGTATTTTATGGCTTATACAATTACCTTAGATGCCGGCCATGGTGGCTTTGATAACGGAGCCTCCTATAATTATCGTTTGGAAAAAGATGATAACCTGGCTCTTACCCTTGCTGTTGGTGCCATATTACAAAGTTATGGTTTTAACGTATTATACACAAGAACAGATGATACTTATGACAGTCCCTATCAGAAAGCAACCAAGGGCAATGAAAGTGGTTCTGATTTGTTTGTGTCCATACACCGCAACTCCTCTCCCGTTCCAAATCTTTATAACGGAGTGGAAACACTTGTATATACTAACCGCGGACTGCCTTCTCTCATTGCAGAAAATATTAATGCACAGTTAGAACGTTTAGGTTACAAAAATCTAGGGATTTCAGAACGCCCAAATCTCATTGTTTTAAACAGTACCAATATGCCGGCAGTTCTAGTAGAAGTCGGTTTTATTAATTCTGATACCGATAACATCTTATTTGACAATTTATTTTATGAAACAGCCTATGCTATCGCAGATGGTATTGCAATGACCTTGTATCCACAAAATTATTCATAATAAAAATGCGCCAGCAATGGCGCATTTTTATTATATACTTTCTAAAATGTAATTCTTTCAAAGCCTTCCGGTAAGTCTTGTTTCATACAACTGACTGCTAAATGATATTCATCTTCTAGTGGATATTCCATAAAATATGCCGTATCATATCTTCCGCTTAAATCTATAATATGTCTTTTATTCAAATCCACAATACAATCCCTCATATCATAAGACAACCCTAATCCAATCAATTTTACAAAACTTTCTTTTATACACCACAGTCGATTAACAATTGTAATTCTCTCTGTTAAATCTTCCGGTAAATCTTCCATTTCCATGTGATTTAAAAAACGTCCCACCATAGCCTCACTTGTTACTCGACGCTCCTGAATATCAACTCCAACTTCCTGTTTTCCATATGCACACACAGCATATTCCCCTGAATGAGATAAATTAAAGAAAAGCTTCTGATCTTCTCCTGTAATATGTGGCTTTCCCTGATGATTCTTTTCATAAACAGGGGTTTTAATTTCATTTTCATCACACATATATTTTAACAACAGACTGGCAGCTAAAACTCTCTTTTTATCTGCTTCCATACGACATGCCATAACTTTCTGCTGACGCTGCGTCGTAATTTTTGAATAATATTTTGTAAACACTTCTTCACTTATAATAAAATTTGTATCTGTTAATAACAATTTCAATGTTTTATCCTCCCAATGTGCTATCTCTTTCACGATATCGTTGAATGTTCTTTTTGTCAATAAATGTCTTATGCCAATTTTTTCTTGCCAAGTTACTTTTTGTATGATAAACTATGAAACGGTTGATACGTCACACCAATAGCCGGCGTGTCGGAATGGCAGACGAGGCAGACTCAAAATCTGTTGTGGGTAACCACGTATGGGTTCAAGTCCCATCGCCGGCATACAAAAAAGCGAAGATAGCATCTTCGCTTTTTTTGTAAGCAGATAGCGGGAATCGAACCCGTATTCTCAGCTTGGGAAGCTGATGTTTTGCCATTAAACTATATCTGCACTTAAATTAAATTTATTATAAAACGTAAAAAAATAAAAAACAATCATCATAAGGAGATATCAAAATGAAATTAATATTTATCCGTCACGGAGATCCTGATTACACAATTGATTCCCTAACCGAAAAAGGTGTTCGCGAAGCAAAGCTTCTGGCTAACCGCGTATCCGGTTGGGATGTGAATGAATTTTATTGTTCTCCACTGGGACGAGCAAAAAAAACAGCATCCTATTCCCTTAAAAAAATGAATCGCAGTGCTACTACCTATGAATGGCTGAAGGAATTTTATTATCCCGTAACCGATCCTACTACCGGTATCGTACATGTTCCGTGGGATTTGATGCCACAGTACTGGACCACAGTTCCAAAGTATTATGATGTCAATCACTGGTATGAAAGTGATTTGTATCAAAAAACACCTGAAATTGCCACCGCGTATAAAGAAATATGCGTCGGCATTGATGAAATCATCAAAAAGCATGGTTATGAACGGTATCAGAATTATTATAAAGTAAAGCAACATAGCGAAGATACTATTGTCATCTTCTGCCATCTTGGCGTTACCTGCGTCATGTTAGGTCATATTCTTGGAATGTCGCCGGTTCAATTATGGCATAACTTCTTTTTAGCCCCTACCTCTGTTACCATTGTGGGAACTGAAGAACGATATGAAAAAGATGCTGCGTTCCGCATACAGGTTATGGGCGACACCACACATCTTAGAGACGGTGGCGAGCCCATATCTGAAGCTGGTTATTTTACCAGTGCTTTTCAAAAATAATAATTTATTTTACTAATTTAGAATAAATATCAAAGCAGTCGAGTGTTGCGAAATAATCTTTTGGTGTTTCTGCGCGGCGGATCAGTTCTACACTTCCGTCTTCTTTCAAAAGAAGCTCGGCTGATTTTAATTTGCCATTATAGTTATATCCCATGGAAAATCCGTGTGCTCCGGTATCATGAATCACCAGGAAATCACCTATATTAATCTTTGGAAGCATACGGTCAATCGCAAATTTATCATTGTTTTCACATAAAGAACCTACTACATCATATTTATGATCACATGGTGCGTTTTCTTTTCCTAAAACAGTAATATGATGATAAGCACCATACATAGCAGGTCTCATCAGATTCACAGCACAGGCATCACAGCCAATGTATTCCTTGTGTGTATGTTTTTCATGAATTGCCGTTGTAACCAGCTGTCCATAAGGTCCCATCATAAAACGTCCGAGTTCTGTATAAATTGCAACATCCCCCATTCCTGCAGGTGTCAGTACTTCTTCATACACCTTTCGTACTCCATCACCGATTACACGAATATCGTTCGCTTCCTGATCGGGACTGTATGGAATACCAATTCCACCTGAAAGATTAATAAAACGAATGTCTGCTCCAGTATCCTGTTTTACCTTTACTGCCACTTCAAATAATTGTCTTGCAAGCATCGGATAATAATCATTTGTCACTGTATTACTTGCTAAAAAAGCATGAATTCCAAAATGTTTTACACCTTTATTCATCAGAATACGGAATCCTTCAAAAAGCTGTTCTGTTGTAAATCCATATTTTGCATCACCCGGATTATCCATAATACCATTGCTGATTTTAAATACTCCACCCGGATTGTAGCGAAGGGAAATGGTCTCTGGTAATGTTCCAATTGCATCTTCTAAATATTCAATATGAGTAATATCATCTAAATTAATCGTAGCACCAATCTGACTTGCATATTGATACTCTTCTTTTGGAGTTTCATTGGAAGAAAACATAATATCCTTTCCCTCTACTCCCATTGCATTTGAAAGCATTAACTCCGTTAAAGAAGAACAGTCACAGCCACAGCCATAATCACGCAATATCTGAATTAAAGAAGGATTTGCATTTGCTTTAACTGCAAAGTATTCTTTAAATCCTTTGTTCCATGAAAATGCTTCCTTTAGTGCTTTTGCATTTTCACGAATTCCTTTTTCATCATAGATATGAAATGGGGTCGGATATGTTTTTACAATATCTTCTAATTGTTCTTTTGTAACAAATGGTATTTTCTGACTCATATGTCTATCCTCTTTCTTCCTATACGTTCCTGTAGTTTATAATAAATGTTGTCTTAATTCTTCTCCTGATTTTGCGCTAAGATATGCAGGTGCAATATCAAATACTGTCTTACATCCTGTCTGACCTTCTTTTTGCAGACGATTAAGCGCTCTTGCAAATGCAACGATAACGGATGCTGTAAATTCCGGATTGGAATCTAACTGTAAACGGTATTCAATTACATGCTTGTGCTCTTTTTCCCATCCTGTCACACCGGTTCTAAATACAAAACCACCATGTGGAATACCTGCATGATTTTTATTTAATTCATCCTGTGAAATAAAATGAACTGTAGTATCATAATCAGCAAAATAATTTGGCATATTTTTAATGGTCTCTTCTATTTTATTCTTGTCTGCATTATCCTCTGCTACTACGAAACATTCTCTTATATGTTTCTGTCTTGTTGACAGTTCTGGATTCACACCGCTTCTTACAGCCTCTAATGCACTTTCAACCGGAATGGTGTACTGTTTTCCATCTTTTACGCCTTCTACTCTTCTAATCGCATCTGAATGGCCCTGGCTGACACCTTTTCCCCAGAATGTATAATCATTTCCTTCCGGTAAAATAGCATTTGCATACAGACGATTTAAAGAAAACATACCTGGGTCCCATCCACAGGAAATCATGGCTACATGTCCGCTTTCCTTCGCCACAGCATCTACATTTTTAAAATGTTGTGGAATGTTTGCATGAGTATCAAAGCTGTCAATAACATTAAAATATTTTGCATATTCCGGTGTCTGTTTTGGTAAGTCCGTTGCGCTTCCACCGCAAATAACCAACACATCAATCTTGTCTTTAAATTTTTCTATTTCCGTAACCGAATAAATCGGAACATCCTTTGTTAATATAGATACACTTTCTGGATCTCTTCTTGTAAAAACTGCTGCAAGCTCCATATCCTCATTCTGTTTAATTGCACATTCAATGCCTTTTCCTAAATTACCATACCCTAAAATTCCTAGTTTCATTTTTGCTTCCTTTCCATTTCTATTAATGTGATTTTATTTTTTAATGCCTCTTTGAAAACAGTCACCAGATTCTCCTGTCCCGAATAGAGACAATTATCATCATTCTTTCCTGTTACGATACCAGTCAGAACATAAGTCGAATCCGTAATAAAACGAATCTGTCCTTGTTCCACTTCTGTCTGATATATGGTCGCTCCCGTAGCCATGAAATCTTCATCTGTTAGAATAACGGCCTTAATACCTCTTTCTATGGTTGCTGTTAAAACCGGTTCTAACTGCATCAGCAAATCATTGGTTGCTACAAGGTAGAGTCTCTTTTCACAGGTCTTTAACATATTTCTAATTTTATCCATAATATGCTGCGTTCCCTGAATGGTAATATAGCCTTCTGTCACCACCTGTTTTTCCGGCATATTCTTTGATAAAAATTCGGCATCCTTTTGTAATCTTGCCTGAACATTCTCACAAAATTCACTGACAGGAACTGCGCTGTATCTGGCTGCGTTTCCTTCCAGCAAATATGCCGCACCCTTATCTGTTAAACCAGACAAGGCATTGTACACGTTAGAACGTGATATTCCGGTTAGCTTTGCCACCTCATATCCTGTCAACTCTTTATTACGATTCAGTGAAAGATAAATAACTGCTTCCTGCCTGGTCAGTCCAAATTCTGTTAATTTTTCTATGACAATATTTTCTTCCATCGCTTCTCCGATTAGTATTTCTTTTTAGGAACACTTTTATATTATTATAAATACATGCTTTTGTCAACGCAAAAAAATACACCAAAACCGTTAGAAATATTTTCCAACCATTTTGATGTATTTACGAGGGGCTACTTTAAATTAAAAATGAATATTTTGCTCTGCTATAATAAGCATTTGATTAATGAATCCTAAAATCATTGCAAATCCGGTTACGATAAAGGTTAAAAAGATAGAGCCTTTATCATAGATAAATGTACCTTCTTTATCTCTCCAGTTGCTGATTAATATTTCCAGTCCAAGTATGATAAAGATAATCGGCCAAAATCCGCAAATCGTAGCAAAGGATATAATTGGTACAAACGCATGTAATAAAAATACTACTCCACAAGCGACCAGTGTAAGTCCCAGTGTAATCGTTCCAACTTTATGTGTTCTCATATTAATCTCCATTCTGCATATCTTCAATAGCATCTAACTGTTTCTTTTTTCCTTTAATCAGATGTAATCCAAACCAGATAATTAGAATTGCAAATGCAAACTGTGGTACTCTGTTAATAACCGTATAGAAATAGTCCATTGAGATTCCACACATTTCAAAAATCAAATAAATATAGTCACTGATAATATCCCAAAGTGCTGTAATTCCAAGCATAATCAAAACGACTGCAGTAATTTTTCTACCTTTTTCTCCGTTAAACATATCTCGAATCTCGTTATTTTTTGAGATGAAAAGATAATCATCCTGAATAGAATAAAATTCTTCATCACTTAATGATGCAAGATTGTGTACGTGGAAGAAACTGTAAAACCACAAAACCGGCATTACAAATAAAATCGGTCCTAAGTTTAACCATGATGCTCCTGCAATCAATGCAAAAAACACTGTCATTACACTAATACCCTGTTTGAAAAATCCAAGGAACATTTCTCCTGCTCCCGGAACCAATGAAAATATAAATAACCAAAATCCTCTTCTTTTTCTTGTCATTTTCTCTCTCCTCTACCATAATCATCCAATATCATCTTGTCTGCTACATTTCCCAAAAAACCTGTTACCTTATTAGAACCATTTAATAAACTCTCTGTAATATGCCATTCCTGTCTTTTTTCCGGTTCTCTTGGTTTTGGTTCTGTTGCATTATTCATTGGAATACTTGAAACTACTAATAACGTAAGTGCTGCGGCAGCTACTGCTGAAACTTTAAGACCATATAAGAAAAGCTGTAATTTTTTCGATACTCTTTTTGTTTCAACCGTAATTTGAACCATCGGGTTTTTGCTCTTTTGCATAATTTCTTCTTTCATATGTGCCGGAGCTTTTATCAGGCTGGTTTCTTCAATGGATTCAATAAACTGCATTAATTCATAGTCACTCATATCTTTTTTAAGTGAGTAATTTTCTTTTTTATTTATGTATTCCTTCATCATCCTGCCCGCTCCCTTCCATATAAATTTTTTAACATTGCTTTTGCCCGATACATCTGCGTCTGTACTGTTTTTTCGTTTCTTCCAAGTTGCTTCGCAATTTCTGATGTAGTACATTCATCATAAAAATACTTGATGGCGATTTCATCATAAGGCGGTTTCAACCTCTTACAGCAGTCAAGTAATCGTTCTCTTACCTGATTTTCCAAGCACTGTTCTTCGATTGATTGCTCCCTATCCTGCACCATATCAAAAAAGCTGTCTTCTGTCGGTATCTGGTTACTGCAGGCTTTCCGCTTGTAATCCAGACATTTATTGGTTGCTATTCGGCATAGCCATGCTTTTTCGTTTTTGCCATCAAAGTTTGAAAAGTTCTTGTAGGCAGATAAAAATGTGTCCTGGGCTAAATCCTGCGAATCAAAATAATTACCGGTAATTTTATAACAAACTGAAAAGATTAAATTCTGATACGCATTTATCAAGCTCTCCAAATACTCTTGATCACTAATTTTTCCCGCCTCCTTTCGCCTTTCAACAACTATAACGGTAAAGGAATCTATTTTTCTTCAACTTTTCAAAAAAATTTTAAATATTTTCTATCTGCCAGTCAATTGGCGTTTCTCCATGCTCTTTTAAGAATTCATTAGCCTGACTGAAATGCTTGCATCCAAAAAATCCTCTGTAAGCAGATAATGGACTTGGATGTGGTGCCTTTAGAATCAAATGCTTAGGATTATTAAGCATCGGTATTTTACTCTGTGCCGGTCTTCCCCATAGTAAATATACAATTGGTCTATCCTGTGCATTTACCGCCTGAATAATGGCATCTGTAAACTGTTCCCAGCCTTTCCCCTGATGGGAATTGGCCTGATGAGCACGAACTGTTAAAACCGTATTTAATAAAAGAACTCCCTGGTCTGCCCATTTCTTTAAATATCCATTATTTGGAATATAGCAGCCACAGTCATCCTGCAATTCCTTATAAATATTTTGTAATGATGGTGGAATATCCTTCTGCTCCGGTAAAACAGAAAAAGAAAGTCCATGCGCCTGTTGTTCATTGTGATAAGGATCCTGTCCTAATAAGAGAACCTTCACTTTACTTAGTGGTGTGAAATGAAATGCATTAAAAATATCTTGAGACGGTGGATACACCACCGCTTTGCTATATTCATCTACTACAAATTTGTATAATTTCTTATAATATGGCTTTCTAAATTCTTCTTCCACGGAAGGAAGCCAGTCGTTTGTTATCATTCCCATTGTTTTCTCCTAATCTTTCTTATAGACTCTCGGAATCTCTAAGCCTCTGTTTATCTGGCTTCTGAGATTCCATT
>CAZAQH010000075.1:0-9567 GCA_964487395.1 uncultured Lachnospiraceae bacterium
AGGACATTTTTATCTTCCGGTGGTCTTGGCACAATGGGTTATGGACTGGGAGCATGTATCGGTGCTAAAATGGGACAGCCAGATAAGATTTGTATCAATATAGCAGGTGATGGCTGCTTTAGAATGAATATGAACGAACTTGCAACAGCATCTCGCTATGGTATTCCGATTATTCAGGTCATCATCAATAACAAGGTGCTTGGTATGGTAAGACAATGGCAGACACTGTTTTATGATCATCGTTATTCACAGACAATACTTGATGATAAAGTCGATTTTAATAAAGTAGCAGAAGGACTTGGCTGTGAGTCAATCTGTATTACCAAAAAAGAAGAAGTTGCACCGGCGATTGAAAAAGCAATTGCTCTTAAAAAACCGGTTGTCATTAATTGTATGATTGATAAGGATGACAGTGTATTTCCAATGGTTCCGGCAGGAGCACCAATCAGTGATGCTTTTGATGAAGATGATTTAAATAATAAAAAAGCATAACAATAATTATTAACACGTATGATAAAACAAGAATCAAATTTGGGAGTACAAATGAAGAAATTCATACAAATATTTAGTGTTGTGACAGGTTTGGTTATTCTTTTGCTAGGTCTATGTTATATAGGCCTAGCAGTTTATTATCAGGATGGGTTTTCTTATGGAACGTATATTAATGGGGTATATTGTACCGGCAAGAGCGTTTCACAGGTAAATGAGGAACTTGATCGTGAATTTAAAGAAAATACAGCTTTTACCATTGTAATAAATGGCACAACAAAACAAATTGAACTTGATGATATATCATATTCTTTTGATTTTGCAAAACCGTTAAATGTATATCTGGAGCAGCAAAATTCATATTTGTGGATAGAACATCTTTTTGAAAGTAAAGAAGGAATTACATTAACTCCGGATGGTGTATATGATTACGCCGCATTTGAAAAGGCATATTCTTCACTGCATTTATTTGATTCCAATCTTCCAGAGACTGTATCCTGTATTCTCACAGAGGACGGGTACGTCATTCGTGATGGCAAACAAAATGTATATGATGAAGAAAAAGTAATTCAGCTACTGACAGATTCACTTTTGGAGGGAATTCTTATCGTTGATTTGGACAGTATGGACTGTCAAAAAAATCTTTCATATACAGAAGAAGAACAACAATTGCTTTCTTTATTTGAAAAAATTGATTCGTTTCAAAACCGAAATATTTCCATTCGTTTTGGCGATGAAATAAGAACAATATCAAAAAGAGAACTTGCTGATGTATTAAAATGCAATGAAAGTAATTATCCTTACTTAAACAGTGAGCAAATGCTGGAAATTGATGAAGAAGTAGTAAATGAACTCTCTAACCAAATAGCAAGCGAATATAACACGTATGGCAATCATCATTTTATAAATCATGCAGGAATTGAAGTATATTTATCAAAAGGTAATTACGGCAATGAAATTGATGAAAAAAAAGAAAGTCAATGGTTATTTGCAACATTATCAGGAACGGAACAAACAGTAGAACATGAGCCGGAATTTATACATACGGCTAATTATCTAGGTAAAGACGATATAGGAGACACTTATATTGAAATCAGTATCTCAGAACAAAAAATGTTCTATTTTGAAAATGGAGAAATAGTTTTAGAGACAGATGTTGTTACTGGTAATACCGGAAGAAATCATGGAACACCACAAAAGGTCTGCTATGTATATGGCAAGCAGGAAAAACGTGTTTTAAGAGGCCCAGGCTATGCGTCTTTTGTGAATTATTGGGTACCGGTAAGCGGTAATATCGGAATTCATGATGCTCCGTGGCGAGATGAATACGGTGGTGAGATTTATAAGACTAATGGTTCTCATGGTTGTATTAATACTCCATATGATATGATGCAGCAATTATACGAAATGGTTGAAATAGGAACACCGGTTATTATTTATGATTTAGACAATCCGGATACATTTTAATAAACTAACGTAATAAATTAAGTTTTTGAATTGACGTATTATAGAAAAGAATGTAAAATGATGTAAGTTTTCAAAACTGCTATGGCGGTTTTAGATAAAATTATAAAACAGGAGGAATTAGAGAGTGGCCAGAGTGTATAACTTTTCAGCAGGTCCAGCAGTTTTACCTGAAGAAGTATTAAAAGAAGCTGCAGAAGAAATGTTTGATTATAGGGGATCCGGAATGTCCGTAATGGAGATGAGCCACCGATCTAAGACCTATGATAATATTATTAAAGAAGCAGAGGCTGATTTAAGAGATTTAATGAATATACCGGACAATTACAAGGTATTATTCTTACAAGGTGGAGCAAGCCAGCAATTTGCCATGATTCCGATGAACCTTATGAAGAATAAAGTAGCTGATTATATTGTAACCGGTCAGTGGGCAAAAAAAGCATATCAGGAAGCATGTATCTACGGAAAAGCTAATAAAATAGCATCATCTGAAGACCAGACTTTCTCTTACATACCGGATTGCTCTGATTTACCAATTTCAGAGGATGCAGATTACGTATATATTTGTGAAAACAATACAATTTACGGAACAAAATTTAAAACATTACCAAATACAAAAGGTAAGACATTAGTAGCAGATGTATCTTCCTGCTTCTTATCAGAGCCTGTTGATGTTACAAAGTATGGCGTTATCTATGGCGGCGTTCAGAAAAACATTGGTCCTGCAGGTGTGGTAATCGTAATCATTCGTGAAGATTTAATTACAGAGGATACCTTACCAGGTACTCCTACCATGTTAAAATACAAAACACATGCAGATAATGATTCTTTATACAACACACCACCTGCATATGGTATTTATATCTGTGGCAAGGTATTTAAGTGGCTTAAGAAAATGGGCGGCTTAGAGGCAATGAAAGAGAGAAATGAAAAGAAAGCAGCAATTCTTTATAATTTCCTTGATGAGAGCAAATTATTCAAAGGTACTGTACGCAAGGAAGACCGTTCTTTAATGAATGTTCCTTTTGTAACAGGAGATGCTGATTTAGATGCTAAGTTTGTAAAAGAAGCAAAAGAAGCCGGATTTGAAAGTTTAAAGGGTCATCGTTCGGTTGGTGGTATGCGTGCCAGTATTTACAATGCAATGCCAATAGAAGGTGTTGAAAAATTAGTAGAGTTCATGAGAAAATTTGAAAAAGATAATTTAAAATAAGAGGGGTGTATTATGTTTAAGTATCATTGTTTAAATCCAATTGCGCAGATTGGACTTGAAAAATTTGATAAGAATTATGTTAAAACAGAAGATGTCAAGGAAGCAGATGGAATTTTAGTACGTAGTGCTTCCATGCATGAAATGGAAATGCCGGAAAGCCTTTTAGCCATCGCAAGAGCAGGTGCAGGTGTTAATAATATTCCTCTTGATGATTGTGCATCCAAGGGAATTGTTGTATTTAATACTCCTGGAGCAAATGCCAATGGTGTAAAAGAACTCGTTATTGCAGGAATGCTTTTAGCATCCAGAGATATTGTAAGCGGTATTGAATGGGTTAAATCCGATAAAGAGGATGAAAACATTGCAAAAGCTGCTGAAAAAGAAAAGAAAAAATTTGCCGGAACTGAAATCCGTGACAAGAAGCTTGGTATTATCGGTTTAGGAGCAATTGGTGTTAAGGTTGCCAATGCAGCCAAACATCTTGGTATGGAAGTGTATGGATACGATCCATATTTATCCGTTGATGCAGCATGGAACTTAAGCAGAGATGTAAAACACGTATTAAACGTAGAAGATATTTATGAAAATTGTGATTTTATTACGATTCATGTACCACTTATGGATTCTACAAGAGGAATGCTTAATAAAGATGCAATTGCAAAAATGAAAGATGGCGTTATTCTTCTTAACTTCGCACGCGATTTACTTGCTAATGAAGCAGATATTTTAGAGGGCATCAAAGCCGGAAAAATCAGAAAATATGTTTCTGATTTCCCAAACAGTACAACAGCAGGACAGGAAGGCTGTATTGTAATTCCTCATCTTGGTGCTTCCACAGAAGAATCAGAAGACAATTGTGCAGTTATGGCAGTTGATGAGTTAAAGAATTATCTTGAAAATGGTAATATTATGCATAGTGTTAATTATCCAAGTTGTGATATGGGTGTATGTGCACAAAAAGGAAGAGTTGCCATATTCCATAAAAACATTGCCAACATGATTACAAAATTCTCAGCTGTATTTGGAAATCGTGGAATTAACATTACTGATATGATGAATAAGTCAAAAGGTGATTATGCATATTCTATGTTTGATTTGGAAGATGAACTTTCAAATGAGATTGTTGAAGAATTAAAAGCAATTGACGGTGTACTTCGTGTAAGAGTAGTAAAATAATATTGTTATTCTAAATAAAAATACCGACTTACTTCGGCAAGGAAGCAAGTCGGTATTTTTTATAAGGTGCTTAAATTAATAATCTTTGATTTATTCTGGGATTTTACCGGTCTGAAATACACCTTCAAAATCTGTATTCATCTTTTTTTCGTATTCCACAGAATTTTCAGTGGCTAAATCCATATATTTAATAAAGATTTCTTCTACCGGTTTCTTTTCCACCATAGCAAGTTCCTGCAGGATAGGACGTAGCTTCTCGATTTGTTCAGAAATCCTTACTTTTTGAGGATCAATATCAGGCATTACTTTATCAGCATAATTATTTATTTTTTCTAAGAATTCATGATCTTCCTTCGTCATTTTTGTTCACTCCTTTACTATTATCAGTTGAAAAGTATTTTAACACTTGCTTAAAAGGATGTCAAAATGTAGAATATTTATAACAAAAGAAAAAAGGAGAGTATAGATGGCAGATTTAAGACCCTTTAAAGCAATACTACCTAAAAAAGGATTAGAGGATAAAATCGCAGCATTACCATATGATGTATATAATCGAGAGGAAGCAACAAAGATTGTCAAAGCAAATCCGTTATCTTTTTTGTGTATTGACCGGGCAGAGACCAATTTTCCTGATAATGTATCAACTTATGATGAATGTGTCTATCAAAAGGCGGAAGAATTATTAAGTACCATGATTTTGGAAGGTCAATTTGTTGAAGAATCAAAGCAATGCTATTTTTTATATCGTCAGACAATGGATGGAAGAAGTCAGACCGGAATTGTTGGCTGTGCATCTGTTGATGATTATTGCAATGGAATTATTAAGAAGCACGAAAATACAAGAGAAGAAAAAGAATTAGACCGTATTCATCATATTGATACGTGTAATGCACAGACGGGACCTATCTTTTTGGCATTTCGTTTTGAAGAAGAACTGGATAAACTGATAAATCGTATTTTAAAAACCAATCCATTATTTGATTTTGTATCGGAGGATGGAATAGGTCATAGCGTTTTTAGGATTGATGATGAAACAGATATTCAGACAATTTCTAATTGTTTTAAACGGATGAATGCAATTTATATCGCAGATGGTCATCATAGATGTGCATCCGCTGCAAAAGTTTCGCTTAAAAGAAGAAAAGAAGGACTAGAACAGGAATCTGATTATTTTTTATCTGTTCTTTTTCCTGAAAACCAGTTAAAGATTTTAGATTATAATCGTGTGATTAAAGATTATAATAATAAAAGTACGGATGAAATCCTTAATGAGATTAAAACACATTTTGATATAACCTTAGAAGATAAACAGGTAAAACCGGATAAAAAGGGAACTTTTGGTATGTATATGAATAACCAGTGGTATCGACTTACCATAAAAGAGGAATATTGTTCAAGCGATCCGGTTGAGGGCTTGGATGTTTCTCTTTTGCAGAAATATGTATTAGATGATATTCTTAATATAAAAGATCCCAAAACAGATAAAAGGATTGATTTTGTGGGTGGAATTCGCGGTCTTAGTGAACTCGAAAAAAGAGTGCATGAGGATTGTAAAATTGCTTTTTCCATGTATCCAACATCTATTTTAGAATTATTTAATGTGGCAGATGCCGGAATGCTGATGCCTCCTAAATCAACATGGTTTGAACCAAAACTTCGAAGCGGACTTTTTATACATAAAATATAAAACAAAGGGGAGGTCATTATGAAAGATAAACTTTATAAAATGATGAATTGGCCAAATATTGAAAGCATAGTATATGGGGAAGAAAGTAATCCCTGTAAAATACTTGGAAGACAATTTCTTTCAGGCAATACTTTGTTTCAGACATTTCAACCGGGATGTGATAAAGTTGCACTGATATTAGATGGTGATGACAAGACATATGAAATGGAATTAGCAGATGAGGAAGGATTTTTCGCAATTGCTGTTCCTGGAAAAGAGAAAAGACAATATAAATACCAGCTTACAGATAAAAATGGGAAAAAACAGGTCGTTTTAGATCCTTATTGTTTTGAAGTCATAATGACAGAAGAAGATACAAATAAATGGAATAAAGGTGTTTTATACGATTCCTATAAATTTTTAGGCGCTCATATGGTGGAAAAAGATGATATATCAGGTGTAAGTTTTCGTGTATGGGCACAAAATGCTATGCGAGTAGGTGTGATTGGAGATTTTAATAATTGGAATGGTAAACATCATCCAATGGAAAAGGACGAAAAAACAGGCATTTTTTCACTTTTTATTCCGGAATTTAAAAAAGGTACACAATATCAGTATGAAGTAAAAATTAAGAGCGGGGAATTGTTACGCAAAAATGATCCCTATTCATTTTCTATGCATAATGGAATTTCTACTGTGATGGATGAGACTTCTATTAGATGGAAAGATACTACTTATTACAATAATCTTGAAAAATCATTTGATGTTAATAATGCCATGAATATCTATGAAATCAAGAATGAAGCTTTTGTAAAAGAAGATGGCACTATAGCTACTTTTAATGAAATAGCAGAGTGGCTGATTCCATATTTAAAAGAAATGAAATATACACATGTTCAGTTTTTACCTATTATGGAAAAAAGTAATGGAAAGGAAAATCAGGTTATTTCCTTTTATTCAGTATATGAAAAATACGGTACAAATGAAGAATTTAAAGAATTTATTAATAAAATGCACAAGGAAAATATAGGAGTTATTTTAGAATGGGTTCCTGCTTATTTTAACAAAGCTGAAAATGGTTTGTGTTATTTCGATGGTACGTATTTATATGGTCATATGGACGAAAGAATGAGAAATAATGTTACATATGATGGATTCCAATTCAATTACGCAAGACCTCAGGTATTAATTTATTTGCTTTCAAGTGCCTTATATTGGGTAAATGAATGTCACGCAGACGGGCTTTTTGTATCAGGACTTTCCTCTATGCTGTATCTTGATTATGGAAAAAAAGATGGACAGTGGGTAGCCAATATATATGGTGGTAATGAGAATCTTGATGCAATTGAATTTATTAAACATTTAAACAGCATTCTCCACAAGAATAAAGGTGTTATTACGATTACAAAGGAAACATCTGCATGGCCAGAAATTACGAATGCATTAAAAGATGGCGGTCTTGGGTTTGATTATATATGGAATACCGGCTTTAGAGATGATTTTTTAACATATATGGAGAAAGATTACGAATGGCGTTATAACGATATTGGAGAATTGACCAATAACATGCTTTATGCATATTGTGAAAATTATATTTTACCAATCACTTATGAGGAACTGCAAAATGAGAAGCAGTCTTTGATTCAGTATTTACCTGGAACAGAACAGGAAAAAGAAGCAAATCTACGTATGTTGCTTTCCTTCTATATATGCCACCCGGGTAAAAAAATGATTTGTAAAGGTATTGAAAACGGAGAAACAAAGAACAAGGGAATAGCCAATTTATCAAAAGTACTAAATTCCCTTTATCAGGAACTACCGGCTTTGCATCGATTGGACAGAAGTACGGATGGCTTTGAATGGATTCAATGTATTAATCACAATGATGGAGTAATCAGTTTTCTTAGAAAAGGCGAATATATCGATCAGACATTGTTGGTTGTATGTAATTTTTCCAACCAGTCATATAACGGATATAAGTTTGGTCTGCCTTATGAAGGAAAATATAAAGAAATCTTTTTATCAGAAGAAAAACAATTTGGTGGAGATAAAACAATAGCTGCAAGAGTGAAAGAGACAAAGGAAGAGGATTATGACGGAAGAAAGAATTCACTAACGGTTCGCATTCATCCATTATCCATTTCCATTTATCAGTATAAGCCATATACCGAAGAGGAATTATTGGAAATAGCTGAAAAAAAAGTTCAAATCATTAAAGAAAGACTGGAAAAAGAAGCAATTAAAAAAGCCAATGAATTAAAGAAAATGAGTTTAAAAGAAGAACTGGAAAATAAGATTACAGAAGCAAATCGCAAAATTGCCAAGGGGGAAGAACGCGAAAAGGCAATTAAAGTCACAACAAAAAAGACGAAATAGTATTTGCGGAAAAGAGGTTAATTGTGTTTGGAATAGTTATAAAACAATTAGAATCCGTTATTGATCCAAGCGGAAATATTAATACAGGTCTATTAGAAACTTATCTTCAGGAGATTCCAGAAAGAGCACTTAGACTTGGCGTAAAGGTTATTCTTGCACTTCTTATATTTTTTATTGGAATGAAACTGATAAAATGGCTTCGTAAGATAATGAGAAAGGCTCTAAAAAAAGGTAATGCCGATATAGGTGTCATTCAGTTTTTAGATTCTTTAGCCAAAGTTGTTCTGATAGCTTGTTTAATTATCGGTATTGCTTCTAAATTTGGACTTGAGACGACAAGTCTTGTGGCGGTGCTTGGAACGGCATCCTTATCCATTGGTCTTGCCCTGCAGGGAAGCTTAAGTAATTTTGCAGGTGGTGTCTTGATTTTGCTTTTAAAACCGTTTCGAGTAGGTGATTATATACAGGAAGATACTAAGAATAACGAAGGAACTGTAATCGAGATATCCCTTTTTTATACGAAACTTGCAACGTATGATGGTAAAGTCATTGTATTACCAAACGGAACACTTGCTAATAATAGTCTTACCAATGTTACAGGGACTGACAGCAGAAAAATAGATATTAAAACATCTATTTCTTACCAGGCAGATATTAAAAAGGCAAGAGAAGCTATCCTTACCATGATGAAAAAAGAAGATAAGGTTCAAAAGAAGGAAGAAATGCTTGTCTATGTACATGAACTGGCTGATAGTGGTGTAATTATCGGTATTCGCTGTTATGTACAAAATGATGATTATTGGGAAATGAAATGGCATTTGACAGAAATGGTGAAATATACATTAGATGAGAATCATATTGAAATCCCATATCCACAGATAGATGTACATTTGACAGAAAAAGCAGAATAATAAAAAACATTTGTTATAAAATAGAAAATTTATTCTTGTCAAAAGAATACAGAACTATTATAATAACAAATGTTGACTGCTGAAATAGCTCAGTTGGTAGAGCACTTCACTCGTAATGAAGGGGTCGAGGGTTCAAGTCCCTTTTTCAGCTTTGATAATGACAGCCATGTACCTGTTTGGGTTTATGGCTGTTTTACATACTAAGTAATATTTAGACTATATAGGTAATTGCGAAACGAGTTCGCACTCTTGATTCCAGACAAGAAAAGAAT
>CAZAQH010000076.1:0-9556 GCA_964487395.1 uncultured Lachnospiraceae bacterium
CACAGCCAACTAACAATGTAGCAACCATGGCAACGCTTAAGAGTGCGCTAAGTAATTTTCTTTTCATTAAATACTTTCCTCCACTTTCTTAAAATGATTTTTTATTTAAATTACTTTCATAAGTAATTAAATAACACTTTTCAGAATATACTCTATTCTGTAAAACATTTTCCTACTGATTTACCTTTAACAAGACTTCCTTCTATTACAACATGTTCAATTACTGCACTTTTCGGTTTTTCAATAAGATTAATTAAGTTGTTTGCAGCTACCCTTCCTATCATTCTTGTATCCTGGTGAATGGTCGTTAATTGGGGCTCTATCTGTGCTGCTATATTAATTCCGTCGAATCCGGCAATGGAAATGTCTTCCGGAATATTAAGTCCTCTTGATTTTATCTCGTTCATTCCACCTATTGCTGAAAAATCATCCGGATAAATAATACAAGTAGGTCTTTCTTTCATCTCTAAATATTTCGCTGTGTTCTTGGCTGCATTCGGAATATCTCTGTACTTGCCTTCTGATATATATTCATCAATTATCTCCAAGCCAAGGTCTTCTGCAGTTTTGTAGAAGCTTTTCATTCTTGAATCTGTTACTGCTGAATTCTGTCCATATAAATATGCAATCTTACGATGTCCCTGCTGATATATATAAGTAAGAAGATCTTGCATTCCTTTTACATTATTAGACATCACTGCCAATTTGTTATTAAATAAATGATCAATAGTCACTACCGGTATATCGCTTTGTACGAGTTCCTGAACTTCTGCCTCACCAAAATCCACACAGGCAATTAAGACACCATCTACTCCACGATACTTGCTATGTTCTAAATATGACATTGTATTTTTTCTGCCTTTATTACAATTAATAAAAGTAATGTCATATCCACTTGCTTCTACTGTAATTTTAAAACTATCTAAAATATTTGAAAAATAATCGTGTGTTAAACCGCTTTGCGGTACCTGATCTACAAATAACACCCCGATATTATAGCTTCTGTTGGTCTTAAGGGTTCTTGCGGAAGAATTGGGAAAATATCCCATTTCCTTAGCAACCTGTTTAATATGTGATTTTGTCTCTTCTCCTATGTCCTTATGATCATTCAGAGCTTTACTAACCGTCGCTACGGAGACGCCGCACGCAGCTGATATGTCTTTCATTGATACCATTTTAAATCTCCACCTTAATACAGAAATATTGGCGTTCTCTACTCTTATAGATGAATCTGTACAAGGGTTTTATTTACTTAATCGTTTTCGTGAATTAAATATATAACATATTTTCCATAAATGCAATGATTTTTTCTTTATTTTTTGTGAGAAATTTATATTTTGTTACTTTTAAACAGTAATTTTCTATGTTTTTTGTACATTTTTTCTCTATCTTTATACTAATATACATGTTGTGATTCTGTTTCTTCTATATAAATGTTCTTTTAATGATATTATTTTTTTAATTTCATTCTACAGATGAATTACGGAATTAATATTTTTTTATATATATTCCTTGATTTTGCTTGCTTTTTTCCAATATTTCTTCTATACTTTTAATAAATTCTGAGAAGGATTTTCTTTTTTCTTTCTCTACTTAATCGTTTTCGTGTTCCCAAACAACCATTATAAAATTAAAGAAACAATGGAGACAAAACTATGAAATTCGGATATTTTGATGATTCCAAAAAGGAATATGTAATCACTTCACCAAAAACCCCATTACCATGGATCAACTATCTTGGATGCGAGAATTTTTTCTCATTAATATCCAACACGGGAGGCGGCTACAGTTTTTATAAGGATGCTAAGCTTCTTCGTCTGACCAGATATCGCTACAACAACGTACCATATGATAACAATGGTCGTTACTTCTATATTAAAGATGGCGATACCGTATGGAATCCAGGTTGGCAGCCAACACAAACCGCTCTTGATTCTTACGCATGCAGACATGGTTTAGGTTATACCGTTTTTGAAGGAAGCAAAAATGAATTGGCTACTGAAGTAACAGCTTTCGTTCCAATCGGTGATAACTGTGAAATTAACAAAGTAACATTAAAGAACAATAGTAATAAGAACAAACAGGTTTCATTATTCTCTTATATTGAATTCTGTTTATGGAATGCAGTTGATGATATGACGAACTTCCAGCGTAACTTAAATACCGGTGAAATGGAATTAGAGCCATCCGTTATTTACCACAAAACGGAATACCGTGAACGTCGTAATCATTATGCAGTATATGCTGTAAATGCTCCTGTTGCCGGATTCGATACCGACAGAGAAACATTCCTTGGTGCATACAGAAGCCCTGCTAATCCAGAAGTTGTAGAAAACGGTGCTTCCAAGAATTCCGTAGCAAGTGGCTGGTCACCAGTTGGTTCTTTCCAGTTAAAGGCTGACTTAAAACCAGGCGAAGAAGTTACATATTGTTTCGTACTTGGCTACATCGAGAATCCTGTAGAAGAAAAATGGGAATCTTTAAATGTAATCAACAAAAAGCCTGCACATGCTATGCTTGACAGATATAAAACAACCGAACAGGTTGATGCAGCATTTAACGCATTAAATGTATATTGGAACAACTTACTTTCTAAATACACTCTTGAGACTGAAGATGATAAGTTATGCCGTATGGTTAATATCTGGAACCAGTATCAGTGTATGGTAACCTTTAATATGTCTCGTTCCGCTTCTTATTATGAATCAGGAACCGGACGTGGTATGGGCTTTAGAGATTCCTGTCAGGATTTACTTGGATTCGTTCATTTGATTCCGGAATCAGCAAGACAGCGTATTATTGATATTGCATCTACTCAGTTTGAAGATGGTAGTGCATATCATCAGTATCAGCCACTTACCAAAAAAGGAAACATGGACATCGGTAGTGGATTTAATGATGATCCATTATGGCTGATTGCCGGTACTTCCGCTTATATCCGCGAGACCGGAGATTATTCTATTTTAAATGAAATGGTACCTTTTGATAATAAAGATGAACTTGCTCAGCCACTTATGGAGCATTTACGTCGTTCCTTTACTTTCTTTGATAAAAATAAAGGACCTCACAAACTTCCATTAATCGGACGTGCTGACTGGAATGACTGTTTGAACCTTAACTGCTTCTCAGAAGTTCCTGGTGAATCCTTCCAGACATTTGGACCAAGTGAAGGACCAGTTGCTGAATCTGTATTTATTGCCGGAATGTATGTTAAATATGGTAATGAATATGCAACTATCTGTGAAAAGATGGGATTAAAAGACGAAGCTGAATCTGTAAAAGCAAAAGTTGCTGATATGTACAAAGCTGTTACAACCGCCGGATGGGATGGCGAATGGTTTGTTCGTGCATATGATGCAAACAGTGATATCATTGGTTCTCATAAATGTAACGAAGGTCAGATTTTCATCGAGCCACAGGGTATGTGTGTAATGGCCGGTATCGGTGTTGAAGAAAAACTTGCTGAAAAAGCACTTGATTCTGTAAAAGAAAAACTTGATACCAAATACGGTATTGTATTATTACAGCCAGCTTACCAGAAATATTACGTAAATCTTGGCGAAATTTCTTCTTATCCACCTGGATATAAAGAAAATGCCGGAATCTTCTGCCATAACAATCCATGGATTTCTATCGCAGAAACCGTAATCGGACGTGGTAACAGAGCATTTGAAGTATACAAGAGAACCTGTCCTGCTTACACAGAAGACATCAGTGAAATTCATCGTGCAGAGCCTTACGCATACGCACAGATGATTGCCGGAAAAGATGCCGCTAACTTCGGCGAAGCAAAGAACAGCTGGTTAACCGGTACTGCTGCATGGACCTTTACAAATGTATCCCAGCATATTTTAGGTATCAGACCTGACTTTGACGGATTAGTTGTAGATCCTTGTATTCCAAGCACTACAAAAGAAATGACTATCAAGAGAACCTTCCGTGGAGCTGTATATACCATCCACGTAACCAATCCTAACGGTCATGAAAAAGGTGCCGTTAAAATGACTGTAGACGGAAAAGAAGTTGCCGGAAACTTAGTTCCTTATGTAGAAGGCAAAAAAGAATATTCTGTAGAATACGTTATGTAAAAAAAGACTTTGGCTTTAGCCATCATCATTTTGAATAGTAAAGAAGAACGATACGCGAATTTGTATGAAACGTATCGTTCTTCTTTTTGTTTTGATATATTATTTACTTTTTCTTTTTCATTTTCCTAATGCCTCTAAGATAATGTCCGTTTGCCATATCCGCAATTCCGTCCACCTGTTCCCACGACATACCGCCTGTTAAGCGCATCATACGAAGCGGTGTGGAATACAACATTGCATTTACCATTCGCATCATGGATTCGTCATTTGCATATGACGCCATTGAGCCTCCTGCTTTTTTTAGAAATTTCTTTCCTATTCCCGTAATCAAATGCAGTATTGATGTTTTACAGGTTCCATTGGTTCCAGAAATAACATTTACATTAGGTGTGAAGCCAATATTAATATTCATTAGCTTTCTATATTGTATAATAGTAATTTTCTTTATCATTATGTAATTTCCTCATAAAAACTTATTTATCTTATTATCATCACTAATTATGGATATCCCAATTTGGTCATATATCTTAAAATACATATATTTGTATTAGGTACCATTAACTATATATTGTCATCTTCTAAACTTTTTCATTAAATCAATTCATCTTTTCATTTCACCGAAAGTTTCTCAACATACATTGACAATCTCTTTTTCCTTCGATGATCTGCTTCATCCAATGAAATTATCCATTCTTCAATATTCTCGCTTGTAATAGAACTTCTTCTCAATGTCTGGGCAATATCTGTTGCTGTCATAATTAAAATAGGATGTCCATCTTCGATTACTTCTTTATATGCCTGGCTGTCAACATAACTTGTAGTTAACATTACTCCAAATTGTCTATATCTAATACGTGAAATTAGCCTTGACATTTCACGCACGCCAACAGAATTCTTTTCAGAATAACATTTTGCTTCTAGCGCACAATCTATCCTTAATGGTGAATTTGCTTTGCCCCCCGGACTGATTACATAATATCCAAGAGCATCTCTTCCCCCATCTCGCCACGGTCTCGTTAATTCGAAATCCTGAAACTTCTCATCTGTTTTTTCTAACAGATCTTTGGCACAATTCTCAAATCCTTGTGGAAACTCAACATAGAAATCTCGTATCTTTTGAATACAGACTTGTCCTTCTATATCGCTTTGAAGCTGATTGTATTTAGAAGGTACAGAAAGTATCTTCTTAGCAATTAATGGGATTATTCCATTTCGCCCCTTAGACAAAAAACTTTTCCAAGTTTCCGGTGCATATTGAAGGCTATTATCATGATCATAAATTAAAGCATCCAACCATTTACGATCAATCGCTTGTTCTGTTTCTAGTACAGTAAAATACGCTTCATAATTCTGAAATCGTTCTTCATTCATCGTTCTCCAAAATGCTACAAGATCTCTATCAGGTGATATCTTAGGATTTCCTGGAGCAGCTAATCCCAAAAATTTAACATCCCATCCACATCCAGTCTTCTTAAAAATAAAAAAGGGTGGAATGTTCTTAATCGAACCGTCTCGGCTATTCAAGCAATCAAACACGAATTCAAGTAGCTGATTTCCTTTACGCGGTGTGTCTAAAATTGTCTTTCCAGGACTTCTATTATCTCCATAATAGCGAAAAATGCCTGTTTCTTCATCTAGATAATCTGGCCATGCCAATTCTTGCATGGATGTATATAAAACGACATATGCAGGAAGACCTGATCCGTCTTTTCTCATTACTTTTCTAAAGCCACCCGAATTGCTACATCCAGGCATAAGTTTAGAAAGTACCTCTGATCCTTTCCCGCTTACTTTTCCACCTTTATATACAGTATCAACAACTAAATCAGCTTGTCCTAATTGCTCAAATGCTATCTCCATCCATTCTTCTCCTAAGTTACTTCAAGCCTTTTGCATATGCATATATTCTTTTCAAGAAATTCTCATCAACTTCTTCTTTTCCGTCCACTAATACTGAAAATCCATTATATGTACTAAATCCTAGCATATACACAGCAATTGCCATTGATATGTCTTCTGAATTTTTTCCTGCTATTTTAGCAATTTTCCTTAATTCTTCTGCTACAGAATCATGTGGCACCTTAACATCTCCACTCTTGCTTACAACACACTCTATAACCTCTGGTAACACCATACACATCTGATAGAATGCATCTGCTTCTCCCGTAACCAATGCGTAAAACTGATCTAAACTCACTCTTCTTATTCGTTTGTGGGAAATTTTTCTTCCATCAACTTTTGGATCCCAAGTTATATTCTGCGATTTCTGCGCAATAGCTTCAACTAAAAAGCAAGCACAGTCATCATCATTTAACAGCTGATTCTGCATTTTCATATATGTTTTTCCTGTAGATGCTGAATTCATCGTATTATGTTTATTTTTCATTTCGACATAAATTTTATGTACCGTGTCACCTTCTGGTAACAGAATTCCTTCTGGGTTTTCGTAAATAACATCCCATCCACCTTCTTTACCATTATCTGGAACATGACAATTATTCATATACTGGAAAATTGTCTGATGAAAATATCCGATATCGTTATTGTTGGATTTGTCTCTTTGTCTGAAAATCTCGTTACCAATCATTTCTTCCCATGTAGACTGGTATACCGTTTTATCAAAAATCAATTTGATTGGATCAATCAGATTCTTGTTAAATCTCTTAATATCAAATGATTCAAGCTTTTCACCATATTTTTCGATAGTAGCTTCTACATGTTTAACAAAATCTTCTTGGCTAATAAAGCCTAAACTCCATTCCATTATATTGCCTCCTTAATTTTCTGATTATCGTTCAATGTATCTAAAGAATTCACAATTTCTTTTGCAATATCATATGCCAGATTTACGGGAACAGCATTTCCAACCTGCTTATACTGTGCTGATACATTACCACAAAATGTCCACTCATCTGGAAAAGTTTGACATCTCGCATTTTCTCGCACTGTAAATGGTCTTGCTTCTAATGGGTGGCATCGCTCTGTCTGTTTTTGTGATGGAGAAGTTAATACCGTTAATGAAGGCTCATCCAAACTCATTCTTCGCAGTATTCCTGTTCTTCCACCTTCCATATCCCAACAACTCTTCATATATTCTTTTGCAATTTCCGGATCAATATCTCTCCAATATCCACCAGCTGGAACAAGTTCAAATATTTTTTTCTTTTTTTCTCCATAAGGTACACCAGGTTCTTCTGGGCAATCTAACAAAACGTCCCTTAATACTGGTTTGTATTCATGTGCTTTAGGAAATGTATATGAAGTTTTATCAACCAGATCATTTCTGATTCCGATTGTAATTAGTCTTTCTCTCTTCTGTGGAACCCCATGTTCCCAAGCATTTAGAACCTGTCTATCAATTGTATATCCAGCCTTCTCAAAAATATTAATCATCGTTGCATATGTTTTACCATGATTATGAGTTAGCAAACCTCTTACATTTTCAAACAAAAACATCTTAGGCTGAAGTTTCTCCAGAAATAATGCATAATGGTAAAACAAAGTTCCTCTTGCATCTTCTAACCCTAGCCGCTTTCCAGCATATGAAAATGCTTGACAAGGAGCTCCTCCAGAAAGTAGATCTAGCTCCCCTTTCTTCAAAGAAAATTCCTTTTCCAAATTCAAACACGAAATGTTTGCAATATCATCATTTATCACATTCCAATTTGGTCTATTTTTTTTGAGTGTGTCCGCTGCATTTTTATCAAATTCTATCAGACCAAGTGTGTTAAATCCCGCCTTTTCGACTCCTAGTGCCAATCCACCTGCACCTGCAAATAATTCAATGCTTGTATACATTCTTATACCTCTTTACTTTTTTAAAATTTTATCACTTTTTCTGTACCATAATACGGACTTAGATTTAACTAGCCACCACATCAGTATTTACAACTTCTAAAATTTCTTCCACTCGGCAATTCAGCGCATCACATATCTTACAAATAACTTCAGTAGATACATTCTCACTTTTTCCCATCTTTGCTAAAGCATTTGTCGTAATACCCGCTTTTTCTCTTAGTTGTGATTTACTCATATTTAAATCAATAAGTTTTTTCCATAATCTGTTATAGCTTACAGTCATAAGAATTCCTCTCTAAATCATATAAATCAATGAATTTCATAACATATTTAGTATAGCAAATTTGATTGAATTTCTCAATATTTTTTTGATGAATTCAAACGTCATTTTCTATAAAACAAAAACAGAATCCTGTGCGTAATTTAATTCAGCCGTAATTTAATTTTTATAATTCCAAAAGAAAAAAGATGTAGTTTCCTACATCTCCTATCATTATCGGGCAGTCCTTATGATCTTGTTCTTGTCACATTATTTTTATTACAGGGGCACAATGGGGGTACGAGGCATTTCCCACATGCTCCAATTCCTTGATTTGCAGGCGTTTCTGGCACTAAGTTAACACTTTGCCATGGCAAACGAAAAGTATTTTTATCATCCCTTTAAATTCCTCATTTTCCTTGTATTTACGGGCTTTGTAGCCCTTTTGTAAAAAGCGACTTGGTGGCATATTTTAGTATAATTTGGCATATTTTTGCCACCGTTCGGTATAAAATCGGTATAAAAATTTTCATTTTATACCTCGCCTTTTTTCGTACGTTAAATTACTTTTAGTCTAGCCATCTCTTCCTTTGCATCCTCAAACTTAACATGCGTATAGGTGTTGAGTGTAACACTAATATCAGAATGTCCCATGACATCGTACTATCATAAATCACGTTATACATAATTAGGATAGCAAATAATGACTTCCACAATCTAATCAATTTTTATCACTCTCATTCTTATTTTGAATAAAACAACTCCAAATACTTCTCATAATACGCCCGAAGCCTATCTATTACCTGTTTCTTTTTCTCTGCCCTGTTACCGCCACCAAAACGTGAAACAGGAGGCATAATTGCATCAATATCGGTTCCAGTCGTTTTTAATATACCATCACGGAGAGAATTATCAACAAATTTATGGGTTTCTTCTACCTTCAACTTCTCCTCTGTAATAATTTCCATCAAATCATTTTCACGTTGCGATTCTACAAATCTTCTCCATTCATCATCCACTTCCATCTGAGGAGTAACTGTTTTAATAAAGTCCTGTATGAGCTGTAATTTGCTTCTAAGGTTTATACTTGAATTAATTGCTTTATCAATGGATACCAGTATTTCCTTATCCTTATTGCCATCTTCCTGGTACTTCTTTACAAGTAACAGAATGTAATCTATATTAATCTCTACCTGCTTAATCAACTCGATTTCAAACTCAATATCATCATTGATGTTTTCTTTCTTTTCATCTTCCTTTGGCTTGAACTGTTGGTATAGGTCAATATATTCGCTCTGATAATCCTGAAAGTCTCTTGGTGTAAGAATTTCTTGTCCTACGAAATCATCAAATGATGTAAGAATATTTTTCACACGCAGAATTGCTCCAAAAAGTCTGATAAATTCTTTCT
>CAZAQH010000077.1:0-9451 GCA_964487395.1 uncultured Lachnospiraceae bacterium
CATGCTGACCAAGTGCTGGTCCAACTGGTGGTGCTGGTGTAGCTTTACCAGCAGGGATTTGTAACTTAATGTATCCTTCTACTTTTTTTGCCATGATAGGCTCCTCCTATTTATCTATATTGTGGTATCTGGGCTAGGTAACCCTCCCACTGCTTAATGGATTCCCCAAAGGGACCAATAAACTTCAAATTCAAAAAGCTTAAAGCATAAGCTAAAACTTTACCTACATTTTGCGGACTTCTTCAAATCCGATTTCAACAGGTGTCTCCCTGCCAAACAACTCTACATTAATAGTAGCTGTCTGTTTGCCGTAATCAATTCTCTGAACTGCTCCAACGGTATCTTTCCATGCTCCGGCAACAACAACAATCATATCACCTTCCGCAAAATCGATGGAAACATTCAATGTCTTGATGCCAAGAGGCTTCATTTCGGCTTCTGTAAGCGGTACCGGCTTGCTTCCCGGTCCAACGAATCCCGTTACTCCTCTTGTATTTCTTACTACATACCATGTTTCGTCATTCATAACCATATTGATCAGAACATAACCAGGGAACATTTTTTTCTGGACTGTTTTTCTAGCGCCGTTTTTCAATTCTACTACATCCTGCATTGGTACACGGACTTCCAGAATCTCTTCATGCAGATTTCTGTTCTCTATTGTCTTTTCAATATCAGCTTTAACCTTATTTTCATACCCTGAATAGGTATGTACAACATACCAGTTTGAATCTGCCATACAATCACCCTCACTCTTACATTGTTAAGAAGTTAACACCGTATTGAAGGAGTGTATCCAATAAAGTAATGATAAGTCCTAACACGATTGAAATCGCTACAACTGCTATAGACTGTTTAACAAGTGCATTTTTATCCGGCCATGTAATTTTGTTGAACTCGGCCTTAATACCCTTCCAAAAGCTAGCCTTTGGGGCCTTATCTGTTTTTGCGGAATCTCCCATAATAAACTCCTTTCGACTATTAGGAACTATTTTGTTTCTTTGTGTAACGTGTGAGTCTTACAGAATCTACAATATTTTTTGGTTTCCATTCTATCTGGATGTGTTTTCTTGTCTTTGGTTGTATTGTAGTTACGCTGTTTGCACTCTGTACATGCTAATGTAATTTTGGTACGCATCATTCCACCTCCAAGCGTCTGTTTGCTTTTTTTGTGCATAAAAAAAAGACCTAAATCTCATCTCGTCTGTCCAATATAACACATCAAAACCCCCGCGTCAATGCGTTTTTGACAATAAAAAAGAAGTTTTATATTTTTTTATTCGAAAATATTGTATTTCTTCCTATTATATGTTAAAGTAAAAGTGTATAAAAAGGTAATTATATCTACCATTATGCCCATACACGGATTGTATGATTCTCTTATCAAGGAAGAAAGGAGGGGCTAACATGGCTAATTCTATCATGAACACTATCTATAATCAATATCTGACTACCTATGCGCCAAAGAAAAGCGATACTCGTTATGATACTCATAAACGCAGCGAGCTACGCAACATTTATAATTCTATGGCCAAAATCAATCGCGATGCTCCCCTCTATAAATTTGATAATGATGAGACTGCACGTCAAACCGTTGTAGGAATCAAAGAAGAAGCCAGACAGCTTCATAATTCTATTGTTTCTATTATGGGTACTCAGGATAGTACGGATTTTAACAGCAAAGTCGCTTATTCTTCTAATGAGAATATTGTCTCTGCTAAATATATTGGCGGAAATGTGCCGGAATCATTAACCAATTCCTCTGAAGAACCAGAATCACAGACCGCCGATAATATAAATGGTTCCATTCCTTCTTACGACATAGAAGTAACATCACTAGCTTCGCCACAGGTGAACCTTGGTAAATATCTTCCTAAAGATGGAATCGCCATGACTCCTGATGATTATTCCTTTGATGCGACCGTCAACGGACAGGGCTATGAGTTCCATTTCTCCATCAGGGAAAACGAGACTAACTTCGATGTACAGAACCGATTATCACGTTTGATTAATAATTCCGGAATCCATCTGACCTCCTCCGTTGAAGAAGATGCAAATGGCAACTCCGCACTGAAAATTGCTTCCTCGCAGATTGGTGTAGGCTTTGGACAGAATTCGCAGGTATTTTCCATCTCCGATAACAAAACAAGCCAGACCGCAGGCAGTGTTGACTATTTTGGAATTGACTATACCGCACGGGAAGCTTCCAATGCGCATATTAAAGTAAATGGTATGGAGGCAAGTTCTTCATCGAACTCTTTTATCCTTGAAAAAAATTATGAAATTACATTAAATGGAATCAGTCCCAACGAAGGCGAGACTACAACCATAGGCTTGAAACCTGATACTGAGGCATTAGTTGATCATATATCGCACTTAGTTGGCAGCTACAACCAATTTATAAAAAGTATCAGCGAATATCAGGCCACGCAGACAAACAGTCTGAATCTGGTTAATGAAATGAACGGAATTGTCAATCTGTATCAGCAGGAAATGGGTAACATCGGTATCGTTACTAATGAAGAAGGCACCTTATCACTTGACAAAGACAAATTAAGCAACGCCGCCTTAAGCGGAGAAGCCGAACGCAGTTTATCCTCCGTACAGGATTTTTCCAAGGCAATGCTTAGAAAAAGCTCCCAGGTATCTCTTAACCCGGTTTCTTACATCGATAAAACTGTTGTTGCCTACAAAAATCCAGGCAAGACATTATTAACTCCATATGTTGCCAGTGCTTATGCGGGCATGTTATTTAACAGCTATTGTTAAACCCGGACTTTTACAAAAAGCCCGGGTTCTTTTTTTAATTATTTTCAGGTATCTTATACGTCTCCATTACCATTACGCTTCGTGGCATAATCGTAATCGGTCCATTTATTTCTATTCTTTCCTGAATCACACTATTTTCTTTATAAGTATCAATCGCTACATAGAATTTTCTGCCTTCCGGTGCCGCCGGGATTTCGATAGTCTGTTCCTCCCAATAAGCATTCAGTGCAAGGTAAACAAGTTCATCTTCGCCCTTGTGGTTCTTGCCGGCATATAAAATTCCAATATAATGATGATTGCTCTGGAAATCGCACCAGAACGGATGTAAGCCATGCTGTGAAATAAAAGGATAATTCATGGAGCATTTCTCTGTATCAATACGAATAATCCGGTGTACCTTACGATACCAAATCATATACTGGAAAAAGTTGAATAAATCCCTGTTCTTCTCAAGTAGACTCCAATCAAGCCATGAAATAATGTTATCCTGGCAATAGCCATTGTTATTACCAAACTGCGTATTGCCGAGTTCATCCCCTGCAAGGAACATCGGCACACCTCTTGATAACATCAGCGTAACACAGGCGTTTTTAACCATTCGCATACGTAAGCGGTTAATCTCAGGATCATCTGTTTCGCCTTCCACACCACAGTTCCAACTGTAGTTATCGTTAGCTCCGTCTGTATTATTCCATCCGTTAGCCTCGTTGTGTTTGGAATTGTACGTATATAAATCATGTAAGGTAAATCCATCATGACATGTCAAAAAATTAATAGATGCAAAATGGCCACGTTCTTCTGGGCTGTAAATATCCGGTGAGCCCGTAATTCGATTGGCTGCCACCTGTTCTTTTCCATCATCGCCCTTTAAAAAGCTTCGTAAATCATCTCTGTATTTTCCATTCCATTCCATCCATCGATTCCACGAAGGGAAAGTTCCTACCTGATACATTCCGCCCGCATCCCATGCTTCTGCTATCAGTTTAACATTTCCAAGAATAGGGTCAAATGCCAAACTCTCTAAAAGAGGCGGCTTGCTCATCGGCGAACCATCTTCATTACGTCCTAAAATAGACGCAAGATCAAATCGAAAACCGTCTATTCGATATGCAATTACCCAATAATGAAGACAATTAATAATCATCTGTCGTACAATCGGATGATTACAGTTCAATGTGTTACCGCAACCGCTGAAATTATAGTAAAATCCATCCGGTGTTAGCAGATAGTAAATATTATTGTCTATTCCTTTAAAAGAGAAAAATGGTCCGTTTTCATTGCCTTCTGCCGTATGATTAAATACAACATCCAAAAAGACTTCGATTCCATTCTCATTTAACAATTTAATGACACGTTTTAATTCATTACCTTCCTTATTGTATTCCGGTCTGGAACAATAAGCCGTATTGGGAGAAAAGAAACTTACCGTATTATATCCCCAGTAATCAATGAGAGAACTTCCAACATGCTCTCTGTGGTCATGCATCTCATCAAATTCAAAAATAGGCATAAGCTCTACAGCCGTTACGCCCAATTCCTTCAAATAAGGTATCTTTTCACGAATGGCATCAAACGTACCCGGGAATTCCACGCCCGAAGATTCATGTTTGGTAAATCCTCTGACATGCATTTCATAAATAATCAAATCTTCCATCGGAGTAAGCAACTGTTTGCAATTACCCCAGTCAAAATCATCCTTAACTACACGGGCACGATATCCTGAGGATGTATCCGTCTCATCAACACCCCATTCTCTTAAGCCTGCAACTGCCTTGGCATAAGGATCCAAAAGCACCTTGGTCTTATCAAAAATAAGTCCCTTTTTAGGATTATATGGTCCGTCCATACGATATGCATATTCCAGGTTTTCCATATCTAAGTTAAAAACAATCATCGAATAGCAGTTACCAATACGGTAATTATCCGGGAAAGGAAGTACTGCAAAAGGCTGTGTTTCTCTTCTTCTGAAAAGTAAAAGTTCACAATGTGTTGCCTGATTGGAATGAATTGTAAAATTAATTCCTCCCGGTATCGCCGTTGCACCATTAATCTCATAGAATCCCGGACGCACATCATAACCGTCTATAACATCCATTGGAATCAGATTAATATGTTGCTGATTGGCAAAGCCATCAACTTTTTTTATTTCAGGTTCCTTTTTTTCTTTTTTGATTATCATACTAAATCAATTCCTTTTCTTCCTCAACCATGTTAAGGGCGGCTTCTATTACTTTATCCATATCATAATAACGATATTGTCCAAGTCTGCCACCAAATAAGACATTCTCCTCTTTGGCTGCTAACTCGCAATATTTTTCAAACAAATCATTATTACGTTCATTATTAATTGGATAGTATGGCTCATCACCTTTTTTCCATGCTGCAGGATATTCCCTCGTAATAATCGTATCCTTCTGTTTACCAAAGGCAAAGTGCTTGTGCTCTATAATTCTCGTATAAGGGACCTCTCGCTCGGTGTAATTAATAACGGCATTACCCTGATAATTCTCTTCATCTTCAATTAATTCATGGTCAAAGCGTAGGGAACGATATTCCAGTTCACCCAGACAATAATCAAAATATTCGTCTATCATACCGGTATATAAAACCTTGTCAAACGTATCTGCATTGTCACCTTTTGCTTCATTTTCCTTCAGATAATCCTTATAAGATACATTCAGATAAAGTGGGATACCATCTAAGAGACGCTCTACAATAGAGGTGTATCCACCAACCGGGATGCCCTGATGAACATCATTAAAATAGTTATTATCATAAGTAAAGCGAAGTGGAAGACGCTTAATAATAAAAGCCGGCAATTCCGTACAGTCTCTTCCCCACTGTTTTTCCGTATATCCCTTTATCAGCTTCTGATATACATCTTCTCCAACCAGTGAGATAGCCTGTTCTTCCAGATTAGAAGGTTCTTTGATTCCTGTTTTCTCAATCTGCTCTTTTATCTTCTCCTTAGCTTCTGTCGGTGTCTTAATGTTCCAAAGTTTGGAAAAAGTATTCATATTAAATGGCAGATTGTATAATTCATCCTTGTAAACAGCCACGGGTGAATTGATAAAATGATTGAATTTGGCATATTGGTTCACATATTCCCAAACCTTTTCATTTGATGTATGGAAAATATGAGCTCCATACCAGTGTACATCTATATTATTCCATTTTTTCGTATATATGTTGCCCGCAATGTGTTCTCTTTTATCAATTACCAGACAATTTTTTCCGTTTTTTTTCATTTCACATGCAAACACCGCCCCAAACAGTCCTGCACCTACTACAAGATAATCATAATGCATATTGATTCCTCTTTCTTATTTTGATTTCATTATTTTACCATAAATACAAAACATCGTAAACTGAAAACAGGATACGTTAACACATATTGAATGCGTAAATAACGTATCCTGTAACAAATTCTGTCATAAAACCTATCTTACGTAACTAGTCAAATCCTGTGCAAGTTCAAAAATCGCCTTTAACAGTCTGTCTAAGTCTGTCATTACCGAAACCGCATCCTGTGATGCTTCTACACCATTATTAGAACCTGCTGCTACCTCTTCACTTGTAGCTGATAATTGTGTAATGTTCTCTGCAATAACGCCGGTACTCTCTATAATATTCTTAACCTTTTTCTCTGTATCGTATATTACTTCTGTCAGATTATTAACATCACTTTCAATCTGTGCAAACTTCTCACCACTTGTGTTAATCATCTCGTTCTGCTTTTCAATGCTGGTAATCGTACCTTCTACACTGGTATTGGCATTGGCTGCATCCTCATTTAACTCTGTGATGATATCTGTGATACGATTTGTCGCATCCTTAGTCTGTTCTGATAACTGTCTGATTTCTTCTGCAACAACTGCGAAACCTTTTCCTGCTTCTCCTGCTCTTGCTGCTTCAATAGATGCATTCAGTGCAAGTAAATTCGTCTGAGAAGAAATTCCTAAAATAACACTGATGATATCTTTTACTTCTGCAACCTTGGTATTGAGCTGTTCTGTGCTCTTAACTGTAGTTACACTTGCTTCTTTTACTAAAGTAGCCTGTTCTCTTAACCGGCTTATTAACTGTGTACCTTCTGAGACATTCTTGATTGTCTCTTCTGATGAAGCAATCATTCGGTCCATGCCGCTCTTCGTCAAATCAGTATTCTGATTAATCTCATCACACATAACTGCCTGCTTCTGGATAGCTTCTGCTGTACTCTCTGTACTGTCCGCAATCTCCTGCATCGCATCGTGATTCGTGTCTACACAATTTTTCAAAGTCTTAATCGTAGTCTGAGCCGTCTCAAAATGCTTGGTAAGATTCTCAGCAACTATTAGCATCTGATTCATAATCTCTTCCTGCTTTTTAGCTGCATCTTCAATCTGCTTGGTATTTTCTGCATTGAACCTAGCCAATAACTTTGTAACAGCAAAAGTCGCTGCAATTACAAGAACCGCTGTACCACCCTGGATAAAGCCTTCTGCTCTTGATAATTTACCAGCCATAAGCATTCTTGTAATCTGAATACCATTGCCAAGCAATACAACAATAACTCCCAAAGCCACCAAACGCATATTCATAAGTACAATCGTCAATATAATAATTGGAAAAGCATAAACATATGTATATGTCATTTCAGACAAACATGCCGTAATCAGATATGCTACGGAACCACCTGTCATAATCAAAATGGATCCTAATTTGGTCTCTTTTAATTTAACAAAGCCAAAAATAGACAATAGAATGCAAAACAGAAATGCACTAACCTGAATAATCCTGGGCACTGTATAAATCTGCCGTTCCAGCATATCTACTACCTGCATAATTTCAATATAAAGTAAAATAATTAAAATAATTGGGAAAATGGCCTTATTGGCTTTTTTATACTGTTCACCTGTCATCTTTAGTACCTCTCTTCCATCCCTAAAATGTAATATATTAATTATATCATTTCAGGCATTAAATACAAGGTAAACAACGTAAAAAGATATGTAAATTAGAGATTTTATTCACCGTTTGCTACCCATAAAACAGTACCCACAAATCCTACTGCAATTCCTCCTATGGAAGCAACCGTAAGATTACGTGTCAAAAAATAAAAAACTGCAAACCAAAGAATTGTACTAAGTGGTAATATCCATCCCAAATTTTTCCTTGCAAATATTTTTGTTTTCATAGGCTTGTCCTCTTTTCTATACTTAGTATAGAAAAAAACACGTAAAATATACTACCTCGTGATTGTAAAAAATAAGTAAAAATAAATTTTACATACCTCTAATTTGCAAACCATGTGCAAACTAAGTATAATTAGAAAAAAGAAGGGACGGTGATTCATATGAAGATAGTATTAATGGACTGGAACAGTATCGGTAATCAAGACATGCAGGAAACGCTAAGAGAACTCGGACATACTGTAATAGCCTGTCCCTTTCACAGCAAAATCGGCAGAGAAAACAGCGAATGGGAAGAGACCTTTTCCCAGACACTTCGCACCATACAGCCGGATTTTGTATTTTCATTCAATTATTTTCCGATAATTGCCACTGTATGTAACCGTGAAAATACGTTGTATTACAGCTGGGTATATGATTCACCATTACATGCCCTTTATTCTAAAACAGTTTTTTACCCATGTAACCGTATTTTTCTGTTTGATAAAGAACTATATTTTCAAATGAAAGATTTAAAAATAGATACCGTCTTCTACCTTCCTCTTGCCGTTAACACAAGAAGACTTGCAAAAATGAAGCTCAATTCCAGTGGTAAGAAAGATTACCAGTGCGATATTTCCTTTGTCGGTTCCATGTATACAGAGCCCAAACACCAGCTGTTTGAACGTTTAGATACTCTTTCCGACTATGCAAAGGGATATCTGAGCGCGTTAATTGAGACGCAGAAAAATATATACGGTTCGACCATTATGCGTGAGGCACTTTCTCCAGAAATCCTGCAAATGATGATGGAAGCTTATCCGGTTACACCCCATAATGATGGCATGGAGACTGCTATCGATATTTATACCGATTATTTTCTGTTACGCGAGGTGACAGCACGCGAGCGAAAAGAAATGCTTGCTGCTCTTGGACAAATGTATGGCAGTTCATACGATATCCATCTTCATACACATGACACCACACTTGATTTACCGGGAATAAAGGTGTTTTCTGAGGTGGATTACTATAATCAGATGCCTTATGTATTTCATAAAAGCCGAATCAATCTCAACATTACGCTGCGCAGCATCATTAGTGGAATTCCTTTACGTGCTCTTGATATTATGGGCTGCGGCGGATTCCTGCTTACAAATTATCAGGCGGACTTTCTTGACTGCTTTACGCCGGATGAAGATTTTGTCTACTATGACAGTAAACAGGACATGCTTGAAAAAACAGACTATTATTTAAAACACGATACGGAACGCAAAAAAATCGCCGAAAACGGATACATAAAGATTTGTGAAAACTATGATTATCCACTTGTTCTCGAGCAAATGTTAAAAATATAAATAAGCAACAAGAAAGGCCTCCTTGGAGACCTTTTTTGTTGCTTATCTTTTCATTTGTGACTTTATTCTTACTGAAGTAAGGATAATACGCCCTGATTAGACTGGTTAGCCTGTGCCAACATTGACTGTCCTGCCTGAGCAAGAATGTTGTTATTGGAATACTTAACCATTTCA
>CAZAQH010000078.1:0-9321 GCA_964487395.1 uncultured Lachnospiraceae bacterium
TACCATGTCCTAAACCAACTTTTCTTGTGTCAGCTACAGAACCAGCAATACAGAATGCCTGAAGTCCTTCTCCAATTGCTGCAGCAGCATCAGCTGCTCTTCTACAACCTTTTTTGATTGCTATAGCTGCACCTACTGTGTAAGCCCAGCATGCATTTTCAAAACAAATAGGCTGGATTTTTCTTACCTGTTCACCAACATCAAGTCCAGCATCTTTTGTAATTTTCTCAGCTTCTTCAATAGAAGAAATGCCGTAAGATTTTAATACGGAATTGATATTATCAATTCTTCTTTCATAAGATTCAAATAATGCCATTTTACATTCCTCCTATTCTTATTCTTTTCTTGGGTCAATGATTTTTACAGCATCTTCTACACGTCCATACTGTCCGCAAGCTTTTTCATAAGCTGTTGTAGGATCATCACCTTTTTTGATAAAATCTGTCATCTTGCCAATGTTAACGAATTTGTAACCAATGATTTCGTTATCAGCATCAAGTGCGATACCTGTTACATATCCTTCTGCCATTTCAAGGTAACGAGGACCTTTTGCTAATGTTCCATACATAGTACCAACCTGACTTCTTAAGCCTTTACCTAAATCTTCAAGACCCGCACCAATTGTAAGTCCACCTTCTGAGAATGCACTCTGTGAACGTCCGTAAACGATCTGTAAGAATAATTCTCTCATAGCAGTATTAATAGCATCACATACAAGGTCTGTATTTAATGCTTCCATAACTGTTAAACCAGGTAAAATTTCAGCTGCCATAGCTGCTGAGTGTGTCATACCGGAACATCCGATTGTCTCAACTAATGCTTCCTGGATAATACCTTCTTTTACATTCAGGGATAATTTACAAGCACCCTGCTGTGGAGCACACCAGCCTACACCATGTGTTAAACCGGAAATGTCTTCTACTCTTTTAGCCTGAACCCATTTTGCTTCTTCTGGGATAGGAGCACAGCCATGGTGAACACCCTGTGCTACTGTACACATTTCTTCAACTTCTTTTGAATAAATCATGTGGAAAACTCCTTTCAATCATTAAGCTTATATACCTTTGCTATTTTCTCATAAAAGCCTGAAAAAATCCAGTGCTTTTTTGACATTTTAAAACATAATTCTACCGTTATTTCTTGAAGTATTCATCTACATCTACCGATATGATAATACATTTTCCGTTATTTTCTCTTGTATCCATCCAAGAATAAAGATTCTTTGTCCATTTTCTCGCAAAATTATTATATTTTTCTCTGCTTGCTGTAGCATGACTATCATCTTTATTCATTTCATTGAAAGGACAATCCTCACAAGGTAAAGCGCCATCACAAACAATCTTATAACACTTCTCACCAATTTGTGGAGTCGAAGTAGTTTTTAATGCTTTTCTATTGGCAAATGTAATATCATGTGTATTGGTATCAACTACATAAACATATGCATCAATATTGTCTAACATTTCCAATTTTGCAATATATTCTTTATTTTTTCTCTTTGAGTGAATATTGGATACATAAGACTGTATAACATTCATCTCATTTTTCAATACTTGTAATATTTCTTCTTGAAAATCAATAATATTATCTGTTTGATTTTCAAAAACTGCAGCCCCTACGAAAACGTCGCCCTTTAATATTGGTAAATATAACATATCCTTGATTTTCTGACTGCTCATATATTCAAGAATATTTGATTCTATATTGTCATCAGTATTATGTAACAGTTCCACATCATGATACTCATCGTATAAACGACAGATTAAATCTTCTCGTATCATCTGCAGGACTTCGCTTTCCGTTCCGCCTTCAAACCCTGGAATGCAATATGAAATTTTATGTAAATCATGAATAGCCGGTTCCTGTGTCGTTAAAATATATGTTCTTGAAAAGCCAAGATAAATACATAATAATTCCATAATGGAATTTAATGCCGAAATAATATCTCTGTCTTCATACAAAATATGAATTGCCATCTCACTGATATCACTGCCTCTATCATAAAATGAAAAATCATTATTACTCAAAAATTCAAACAAAGCATTTCGATTATTAATTGCTTCGTGATATAACGCTTTTGTTCTGGCACTATCAAATAAGCGAAAACGGTTTTTACCACTGTTTTTAGCACGATACATAGACTGATATGCTTTACTTTTTAAATCTTCGTAAGTCTTCCCATGTATAGGGAAAATGGCAATTCCAACAGAAGCTGTTAATTTAATCTGATTCTCTTCACCAAGATTATGAATTGCCCGCAGCACATTTTCTACAAGAATTTCCGCATTATTAATATCTCCAATATTTTTATTGAAAATAATAAATTCATCACCTTTAAGGCGTACAACGATATCTGTTCCACGGAAAAGATGTTGAATTTCATCAAAGATATCAACTAAAATTCTGTCTCCTTCTTCGTTGCCAACAGCTTCATTGACTTTATTGAAATTATCCATATTAACAGCTAAAATTCCATCTAATATATCGTCTTTTTCAGAAGCAATAATCTTCTCAATTACTGATTCATCTTTAATAGTAATTCCCTTAAGTTTATCCCTTTTATCTTTCATTAGTATTGTCCCCCATATCCTATTTCTTCCATTTTACTATAAAACTTACTGTTTAGGTGAAATTTCTGTTTTATTTTTATAAATATGATTTGAAGGAATAAATCCTCTGACCATTGATGTTGGATATATATTGGAATATTTTCCTATTACAGTCCCCGGATTCAATACACTGTTGCATCCCACTTCGACATGATCGCCAAGCATTGCACCAAATTTTTTTAATCCCGTTTCTATTTTTTCTCCATTAATATTCACACAGACAAGAGTTTTATCACTTTTTACATTTGATGTAATAGAACCGGCACCCATATGTGCATAAGCGCCTAAAATACTGTCTCCGACATAATTATAATGTGGTACCTGTACTTTATTAAAAAGAATTACATTTTTTAGTTCTGTTGAATTACCAACAACCGCTCCCTTTCCAACAATCGCATTGCCTCTGATAAAAGCACAGTGTCTGATTTCTGCTTCTTCATCAATAATACATGGGCCATTAATAAAAGCACTTTTATATACTTTTGCACTGTTTGCAATCCAAACGTGTTCTGCTGTTTCTGTAAATTTATCTTTGGGAAGACTTTCTCCTAACTTAATAATAAAATCTTTGATTAATGGTAAAACCTCCCATGGATAGGTTGCATCTTTGAAAATATCAGCTGCAATCGTTTCATCCAGTGAATATAACTCTTTGATTGTTAATTCTTTCATAGAATCCTTTCCCGGCTTATCTTATCTGCCTTAATAAAATTTTTGAATATTATTAAATATTTTTGTTAAAGGCATGCTGTTTGTCTGCTGCTCTTTAACATAATTTGTTCTTCTGACAACAAAATCATTCAGTTTCCCCATATAAGCATCCGGTGTAATTGCTCCTTCTGCAACCTGCGTCAATCCCTTTTCCCAGCTTGCGGTTAGTTTTGGATCAAGTAATGGTCTAATCGAACCGGATACGACCTCATATATGATTTCACCCAATAAAGTAGGTGTTATAATCTGGGTTTTTTTATTAAGTGCAAGATAGCCATTTCCGACCAGTTTTTTAAGGATTTCGGCTCTTGTTGCAGAAGTTCCGATACCGCTTCCCTTTATTTGAGCACGTAATTCTTCATCTTCTATCAACTGACCTGCATTTTCCATCGCTAAAATAATGCTTCCGGAATTATATCTTTTTGGAGGTGATGTTTCGCCTTCTTTTATCGATATTTCTTTTGTATTAACCAAGGTGTTTTTTTTCAACTGGTTTAAGAAGCTTTCAAGCTTTTCATCTGCCGTCTGCTCTGTAACATCTCCGGTATCTTTTTCCTCTTTCTCTTCTTTTTCTTCCTTCTTTTTCCCGAAAGAATAATCCAATACCTTTAAATATCCAGGTTCTAACAGTGTCTTATAATTAGAGAAAAAAGACTCTGTCTTAATTTCTGTTTCAAGTGAAATCTTTTGATAAACAGCAGGCGGATAAAAAATACTCAAAAATCTTCTTACAATAATTTCATAGACCTTTTTTGAGGTTTCTGAAAGTGATGCGTATCCATTTAATCCCTGCCCCGTCGGAATAATAGCATAATGGTCTGTTATCTGCTTGTCATTAACATATCTTGATTTTGATAATCCCTGGCTCCAGTTTTTTGTAAGAATTTCTTCCACAAAACCTTTCATGGCTCCAATATTTTTAAGTCCATTAAGATTTTTGTTGATTTCTTTTGCAACTGCCGTAGATAAAACACGGGCATCTGTTCTTGGATATGTAGTTAATTTTTTTTCATACAATTCCTGTGCAATACGTAAGGTTTCATCAGGGCTTACTTTGAATAACTTGGAACATTCATTCTGTAATTCGGCAAGATTATATAATAGTGGTGCATTTTTAGATGTTTTCTTTTTCTCAATTTTAATGATTTGTGCTTCTTTTGCATCCGAAATATATTCAATGAATTTTTGTGCATCTTCAACTTTTAAAAATCCATTTTCCTTGTATAAATTAGGATTGCCATGGTAAGCACTTTTTTCCGTTACTTTCCATTCACCTTCATATTCTGTATCATCACAGCAAAAAGAAGCATTAATTTTATAGAAAGGAGTTTTAACAAAATTACGTATTTCTCTTTCTCTATTTACTACCATTCCCTGTACACAAGTCATAACGCGTCCAACCGATATTACGGCTCTATCAAGTTTCAAAAAATCTTTTACAGGATATCCAAACTTTAGTGTTAAAGCTCTTGAGAAATTAATTCCCATCAGATAATCTTCTTTTGCTCGTAGATATGCGGCATTTGACAAATTATCATATTCAGACATATCTTTTGCCTGTCTTATTCCACGTAATATTTCATCTTCTGTCTGTGAATCAATCCAAATTCTTTTTAAAATGGCTTTTTTATTATATCCTGCCATTTGAAGAACAAGTCTCTGGATATATTCGCCTTCTCTTCCCGAGTCACCTGCATTATAGATAATTTCTATATCTTCGCGGTTAAATAATTTCTGAACAATTAAAAATTGCTTTTTAACATTTTCAATTATCTCGTATTTATATTCTTCCGGAACAAAAGGAATTGTATTTAAACTCCATTTTTTATACTTTTCATCATATACATCCGGGTAACTCATTGTAACTAAATGTCCAACACACCATGTAATAATATATTGGTTTGATTCAAGATATCCGGTTTGCTGTGTCATATTTTCTTTTAATGCTTTAGCAAATTCTCTTGCTACGCTGGGTTTTTCTGTAATTATTAAATATTTTCCCATTATATCCCCATTTTCAAAGTCTTCTTACAAATCCTCTAATGTTAATAATTTTACATTCTTCTTACTGTTTTCTGCAAATTTAAGTTTTTCATCAAATCCACCTGCTGAAAATAAATATACATAATCCGGTTTTAGTTTTGCCTGTTTTGCACAGAAAATCAACCATTCATAATCATCGTATCGCATCATTGGCTTTTCCCAGTTACATAGCGCAAGTATCGTGTGCTGTGCTTCATCCTGCGCTACTAAATCAATTGTACCGGTCTTTCCAATCCATTTTCCTATTTTTGTATATTGAATTGGCAGTTTCATCAACTGATTCTGTGTTTCAAAGTATTCCTTACAGATTATCGAAAAATATTTTGCACCATATTGTCTTAAGTATGGTTTAATCCTTTGATTATAGAATTCTTTTCTGTTTCCAAATTCTAATTCGTACTTATACGGAAAAAGAAATTGATATGTAAAATAAACATAATGATTACAAATATCATACATTCCCTTTTGTGTATTATTTCTTCCGTCTGTATCCAGCGAAAATTCTTTTTCTACAATTCCAAGTTCCATTAAATTCTTAATATATACACTGATTTTGGCTCTTGAAAACTGTGTATGGGAATATAAATCATTTAATTTATTTTTACCATCTGCTAATGTACATAATATGGTATTGTAAATACTTGTTTCACGCAGTTCCCTTGAAACAATCTCTTCACCATAATGGTATAAATAATTATTTTTATTTAAAATACCATTCACGATATTTTCTTCTAAACTAATATTTTTATCAACTAATTCCCAGATTTCCGGAATGCCTCCAAATATTGAATATCCTGTTATGCATTCTTCAAAAGAAAATGAATCAAAATATTTCGTAAAATCAGAAAATCCCAGTTCTTTTACTTTGAAAAATCCAGTTATGTTTTTTGCTTTTATTCCGATTTTTTTAATCATGCTGTTCTCAATCCATTCAATGGAAGAACTGCATAATATAACAAAAAAGTTCAACTCTGTTGATTCTAAAAATTGAAACAAAGCTTCCGTAAAATGATTGGAATGTTTTAAAAGAAATTGAAATTCATCAAATATAAGTACAATTTTATCAGCTCTGTTATCCTGGTATTGACTCAATATTGCTGCAAATATATCCTCATATGTCGGATATTCAGAAATATTTGCATTATCTTTTTGCGATTGTCTGCCCCATTGTGAAAGTTGTTCTCTTTCATACAAAGAAGACGTTGCAAAATAAATGGTTCTGTCCATATCTTGGATAAACTTATGGATAAGTGTCGATTTACCTACCCCTTTTTGCCCATACATAACCATTACCTGATTGCCAGGTCTTAAAATATATTCATTTAAAACATTGATTTCTGACTCTCTACCTATAAACATACTTTAATCCTTTTCTTTTCTACACATCTTCCGCTTTAAGTAATTCATCAATTGCATTAAAGTCCATTGGTTTTCCAAAATAAAATCCCTGGATATTTTCACATCCTATATTTTTCAAAAGACGGTATTGTACTTCCTCTTCCACACCTTCCGCAATCGTATCAAATCCCAATTTTTTACCTAATTCAATAATTGATTCCGCAATCGTTCGTGTCGGTTCATCTGTTACGACCGTATCAATAAAAGATTTATCTATTTTTAATGTATCAATTGGCAGTCTGCGTAAATATGCAAGCGAAGAAAATCCGGTTCCAAAATCATCCATAGAAAAACGAATTCCTATTTCTCTTAAAATATTCATTTTATTAATAATATCCTGCATATCATCAATAAATACTGATTCTGTTATTTCAAGTTCAATTAATTGTGGCGGTACTTCGTATTTTTCAATAATATGAACGAGATTATTGACAAAATTTTTATTTTTAAATTGAAGTGCTGATATATTAATTGATAAAATAATCGTTTTTAACTGATATTTTTCATGCCATTTCGCATAGTCGGATATGCTTTCCTCTATAATCCAATCACCAAGAGGAAGTATAGTACCATTCTTTTCGGCCAAGGGAATAAAGGTATTAGGGCTAATTAAGTTTCCTTCTTCGTCCCTCCATCTGATTAATGCTTCTATCCCACGTAATTTTCCGGTATTAGTATCATACTGTGGTTGATAATACATGAAAAAGTTTTGATTTTTTAATGCTTTTTCTAATTTACGTTCAATTTTTACATTATCTATAAATTCCTGAATAATCGGAGCATCAAAATACTGAACAAGATTTTTTCCTTTGTGTTTGGCTTTAAACATAACAATTTCAGCACAATTAATTAATTCAAGTGCTGTCCTTGATGCTTCTGGATATTCGGCAATTCCTATACTTACTGTAAGATTAAATTCGGCTGAAGTTGATAACTTCATTGGTTCGTTTAATCTTAACTTTATTTCATTTAAAATGTGTTCAATGCTTTTTACACCACAGGGATCATAAACCGCAATGCAAAAAATATCACTGTTAAAATGAGATACAATCACATCATCGCATATGAAATCTTTTAAATATTGTCCAAATATCTGGACAACCTCATCTCCAACAATAATACCCATTCCATCATTTATTTTTCTAAAATCATCAATATCAATAAATAAAACACTTACAACAGCTGAATTTTCTTTGGCTTTTTCAATCAGTTCATTTAATTTGGTAACAAAATAATTTCTGTTTAATAATCCGGTAAGGAAATCATAATACGCTAAATATGACAATTCATCATTTTGGAGTTTAAATTTTGTTATATCCTTTAAACAAAATATTTTTTCGCTTGGTATTTCATTCTCATAAACTACATTTGTCTGTAATTCTACCCAGATATTTTTCCCTTTTAATTTAAAATCCACACTTCCTTTTTCTACGCCTTGTTTTTCAAGTGATAAGCATTCGAAGACTTCAACAATAAACTCTTCTTCTACGCAGTCCATGATTTGTGAAATAAAACGGAAATCTTCTTTTGGAAAATCGAAAAAATGAGACCAATTACCAAATATAAAATCCTTTTTTTCAGCATAACTATAGTAGATAAAAGCATTATCCGATTTATCGCAGATTAACCGGAGCATGTTTTCATCTTTCAGTAGCTTTGTATTCATTGCTGTTAAAAGATTTACCTGATAATTAGTCTCATCCATCATGTTATAAATTTTTCCTCTTTATTTTTTTGTAATATATCCCTGTGCTTTTAAGAGTTCAGCGCATAAAACAGCACCACCTGCTGCTCCTCTAACAGTATTGTGTGATAATCCGACAAATTTATAATCATAAATCTTATCTTCCCTTAATCTACCAACACTAATACCCATTCCATTTTCAAAATCAACATCAAGTTTAACCTGTGGTCTGTTATCGTCTTCTAAATACTGAATAAACTGTTTTGGAGCACTTGGAAGCTTTAATTCCTGTGGCGCACCACTGAATTCTCTTAATTTAGCAATCAGCTGTTCTTTTGTAGGCTTTTTATTGAACTTAACAAATACAGCTGCTGTATGACCATTTAAAACAGGAACACGGATACACTGGCATGTAATAACTGGAGACACTGCCGGTTTAATAACACCATCTTCAATTTTGCCCCAGATACGTAATGGTTCCATTTCTGATTTTTCTTCTTCTCCACCAATATAAGGAATTACATTTTCAATCATTTCCGGCCAGTCTTTAAATGTTTTGCCGGCTCCAGATATTGCCTGATACGTAGTAGCTACTACTTCTGTTGGTTCAAATTCCTTCCATGCAGTTAAAACCGGTGCATAACTCTGAATAGAACAGTTTGGTTTAACAGCAATGAAACCTCTTGTTGTACCAAGACGTTTTTTCTGGAATTCAATTACTTTCATATGTTCCGGATTGATTTCCGGAATAACCATTGGTACATCCGGTGTCCATCTGTGCGCACTGTTATTTGATACAACAGGTGTCTCTGTCTTTGCGTACTCTTCTTCTATTTTTTTGATTTCATCTTTTGTCATATCTACTGCACTAAAAAC
>CAZAQH010000079.1:0-8963 GCA_964487395.1 uncultured Lachnospiraceae bacterium
CAAATCAATACATTACGTGGTGGCAATCCCACGAAAAAAATGATTGACCCAAGAATAAAGTAAAATATAATCATCATAATATTACTAATTAAAATTGGGGGATTATAAAATGAATACAAAGCTTCAGTATAATCTGCTGCTGTGTGAGACAGATGTTGATGGATCTCTGCGCCGATTTTCGGGAAATGAAGAAATATATACTTCATACAAAAAAAATTTCCGGAAGAACCAACAATGACTATCTTTATGGAAGCGATGGACAAACAGGACTGGGATGAAGCATTTGCAACAGCACATGCATTAAAAGGATTAACAGGTAATCTTGGGTTTGTTCCGTTATATCATGCAGTCGGGGAAATTGTTCTATTGCTTAGAGCAAATCGATATGATGAACTAGAACCGGTATATGAAAAAAACAGACAAAGTTATGATGAATTAGTAAATGCAATTACGACAGGGATAAATTGAAAGGATGATGGGGAATATGTCAAACGAAATAAATAATCAAGATCAAACAGAAACAAAAGATTCTTATATTGTAGGAATTGGAGCATCTGCCGGTGGATTGGAAGCATTACAAAAACTCTTGACTTCTTTACCGGCAAATACTGGATTTCCATATATTGTTGTACAACATTTATCACCAGATTATAAAAGTTTATTAAGTGAAATATTATCTAAATATACAGATATGCCGGTTGTTCAGGTGGAAGATGGCATGGAGATTGAGCCGGATCACGTATATGTAATCCAGCCTGGTAAAAACATGCGACTTTCAAATGGAAAGCTTTTATTAAGCTCACAGAGAGAAAAAGAATTAAATCTTCCGATTGATATGTTTTTACGTTCACTTGCAGAAGAAGCGGGGCCACGTGCTATTGCTATTATTTTGTCAGGAACTGGTTCGGATGGAACAAATGGAATAAAAAGCATTAAAGAAAATGATGGTATGATTATCGTACAGGATCCGGATAGTCTAAGTTTGATGGAATGCCAAGAAGTGCGATGAGGACAGGTCTTGTAGATGCACAGATATCGCCACAGGAGATAGCACTTGAATTAGAACATATATCTACCTCTCTTCGTCAGGAAAAATTACCGCTCAAAACGGAAAAACAGATAGATGATGAACTGATGAAGAGGATATATTCTATTCTAAAGAAAATCAGTAATATTAATTTTACGCATTACAAGCAGAATACTATTCTCAGAAGAATAGAACGTCGTATGATGCTGACACATAAAGAACAGTTAACGGAATATGTTGATTATCTTTATGAAAATCCTGAAGAAGTCCGTACCTTATCCAAGGAAGTATTGATTGGTGTAACCAATTTCTTCCGTGACCCTGATTTTTTCCAAAGTTTGCGAGAAAAAGCAATACAGAATATTGTATTGCACAGCTCCGCTGAAGAACCGATTCGTGTATGGGTGGCAGGATGTTCTACAGGTGAAGAAGCATATTCTATTGCTATTATATTCTGTGAAGTAATGGACACATTGAAAATAAAAAGATCCGTTAAGATTTTCGCAACAGATCTTGATGTAGAAGCAGTTGCAACAGCCGGCAAGGGTGTATACAGCGAGAATATTATTGATTCCGTATCTCCGGCACGGTTAAGCCACTATTTTACAAGAACAAATAATACATATACAGTCAACCGTGAATTACGTAAAATGATTGTATTTTCACCACATAATGTATTTCAGGATCCCCCATTTGGAAGACTTGATTTGATTTCATGCCGTAATATTCTGATTTATTTCCAACCGGTATTACAGAATGATTTATTTGCAATTTTCCATTCCTCTTTAAAAGATGGCGGATATCTATTCCTTGGTAAATCCGAGGCAATTGGAGTATATACGGAAGCATATCCGGTTGTAGATGCAGCAGCTAAAATATTTACACATAGAAGTAATGTTAAGATTGCAGGTGCAAAAGCCATTCCGTTTTTACAGTCAGGACTTATGGATGATGATTATCTGGATGAAGATATTCATATTAACCGTAGAGTTGTGCCAGGAGAAATGGCAATAAACGAACAGGAAACAATTGATATTAAACCATTGGAACGCTTTATGCCGGCGTGTCTTGTTGTAAATGAGAAAAATGAACTGATACACACATATGGTGAAAACAGTAATTATGTTCATTTTTCAGTAGGACGTGTAAGTAACAGTCTTTATGATGTTATTACAGAGGCATTAAAGATTTCTGTTTCTACCCTGTTAAAAGAAGCACGTGAAAAAGAAGAATTGGTACAATATAAAGACATCTTCTTTAAAGGTGAAAGAGAAGAAGCTATTATTAATTTGACAGCTATGCCGGCAGGAAGAAAAGATTCTGTAAATGAGAAAATTTATGCACTGATTTTTACAGAAGCCAAACAACGTGGTGAAATTGTAGAGGCAATACCATACGAAATTGATCGAGTGGCATCACAAAGAATTACAGATTTAGAGCAGGATTTGAGCGAAGTACAGGAGAAACTAAAAAGAAGTGTCACAGAGCAGGAATGCGTAAACGAAGAACTGCAGGCTGCCAATGAAGAATTGTTAACAGCCAATGAAGAATTACAAAGTTCCAATGAAGAGTTACAGTCTGTAAATGAAGAATTGTATACGGTTAATACAGAATATCAGCTGAAATTAACAGAATTAGCAGATATGAATGATAATATTGCCAACTTCCTTGCTTCGACTTTGATTGGAATTATCTTTGTAGATAATAAATTAAGTATTCGTCGATATACAGATTATGTTGCTTCAGAATTCAGTGTTATGGATCATGATATTGGACGTTCACTTAAATTTATCTCCTATCATTTCCCGACAGTAGATATTTCGGAAATCTGTGATAACGTATTAAAGACTTTGGTTCCGGATGAAAGAGAAGTAACGACAGGAAAAAATAAAGTATTTTTCATGCGTGTAGCACCTTACCGTACCACAGAAAATAAGATTCTGGGATGTGTAATTACCCTTGTAGATGTTACAACACAAAAACAGGGTCAGGCAATGCTGCGTACCACAGAAGAAAGATTAACACAGGAAAAGCAGGTAAGTGAAGCAAAAAGTGATTTCTTATCAAAGGTTGCACATGAAATACGTACGCCAATGAGCGAACTTACCGGTCTTGCTGCAATTGCAAAACGTCAGGTGAATGACACCAATGAAATAGAAGTAACACTTGAAAAGATGACAGATACGATTAAGTATATGAATTCTATTGTGGCAGATCTCCTTGAAATGTCCAAGACAGACCAGTTTGATAGTGAGACTTCGTTAGAACCGTTTTCATTAAAAGATTTGGTTGATAAAGTGATTACAATTCTGACACCAGGTATGGAAGAAGCCGGATTATCGTTTGAAGTGAAACTTACAGAAGGGTTTGCACCGAATTATATTGGAAGCAAGACAAGACTACAACAGATATTAATCAATTTCCTTTCCAATTCTATTAAATATACGGAGCGGGGAGGACACGTAAAATTAAATATTTATGAAGAGGCAACACTTGATAATAAGGCATCCTTATGTTTTGTGATTTCTGATGATGGAATTGGTATCAATGAAGATTTTATCCCGAAAATGTTCAAACCATTTGCAAGAGAAAATCGAAAAGATGAAAATGAAAGTACAAGTATGGGACTGGGACTTTCTATTGCACATAATTTAATTAAACTCATGAATGGTGATGTTAAAGTTGAGAGTAAAGTAGGAGAAGGAACAACCTTCACGATTCATGTATTCTTAGAGAAATATTTGACAAAAGAAGGTGCACCTGCAAAACTCACTACAATCATGGACTTGCCGGATTATCAGTTGACAGGCTGTAGAGCACTGGTAGTCGATGATAATGAGATGAATCGTAAAATACTTGGTTCTTTACTTGCATATGAGGGTATGGTATTTGAAGAAGCGGCAGGAGGAAAAGAAGCAGTACAGATGTTTACTGAAGCACCGGAACAGTCCTATGACTGCATCTTAATGGATATCCGTATGCCAGAGGTAGATGGTATCATGGCGACTAAGATGATACGTGAAGCAGGAAAGGCTGACAGCAAGAAGATTCCGATTATTGGAGTATCAGCCAATGGATTTCCAGAGGATATGAAGAAAGCTAAAGAAGTAGGAATCGATGACTATACTACTAAGCCAATTGATAATGATAAGTTATTTAAGACCATTAGTGAATTGATTCATGAAAGATCAAAACTAAAATAAAGAACGACAGATTTTATCAATTAATATTACACAATAAAATTTCCGTAAACATAACCGTTTACGGGAATTTTGTGTTATCTTTCTTATTCTTCTTTGGTATCTTTGGAAACCCCTAACTGCCTGTTGGCCTCCTCACGCAACATATCAAGAGTGTAAAGCGGGGTGGCACGTAAATCTTTATATTCAATAGAAATAATCATGCTGTCATTTTCACTAAATGCTGAGCAATGAGGCAAGTATGCTTTGACTTCATGGGAGGGGCTGCATAAGTAAGCCTGACTGACTCCTTTAAGCAGATAATCACCATTTGTTAGGGTAATACATTCTTCAGGAATACATACAAAATCTTCATATGTCATGAGCAGGGATAAATCAGCTGTACTATATACCTCAGTAACACCATTTTTGTATGCGACAAATAATAAATCACCGGATTCATTAAAGAAAAGATTACTAATATATCCTGTATTAGCATTTATACTTCGCAACATTGTGTTGAGTGTTTCGTCATATTCTTCAATTGCGCCACTTGTTTTATTCGCAAGCCATATATGCTTATTGATTTCAATTATTGCATTAGCATCTGCTGAGGTAAAGAACTCCTCTTTTATGATAGGAGCAGAAAGGGCATGTGTAATTAAATCTATAGTTAAATATGACTGATAACGGAATAAATATAACGTATTTGTAGAATCATCTTTAAAGAAAGAAAAATTCATATCGTAATCGTCTGGTAATTTTACTCTTTCAATAGAATTGCCGGTTTCTACATCAAAAAAGTCAATATAGTCATTATAACATAATACAATCTCATTTTCATTTTTTCCGGCATAACCGAAGTACTGAGTGGACTCATCAGTAGTAATACTATATTTAAGGTTACCGGAAGGATAATCATAAGCATGTACAGTAGCTGGGGTATCAGTGGAAAGAGATATCATATTTTCCCCTTTTTTATCTACATACAGATTAACAAAGTAATCATTATGAGGGGCAAAACTTATCGTTAATGGATTCTCAGGTTGGGTATACAGAAAAACATTACGATCATTGTAGGGGAGAACTGCATAATAACCAGTTCCAAAGAATGCATCTTTTAGGTTATTTGTATTAGCTTCAAAGAATGTTCCATAATTATATCCATTTTTGGTGTCAACAGAAGAAAAACAACCATTTCTTGTCACACATAAGCAAGCAGTATTATTTTGAACCAAAATTACACTAATAAGGGAAGAACCCAAATTTGTCTCGCTTAATATTTCACCATTATTTGTATTAAGACAAATTAAAGAGTCCGATCCTTTTACAATTAAGCAAGAGTCCAAATCAAGAGATACAGTAAAGCTAGTAATTGCCTGATATGGAATATCAACAGACCATTCGTTGGTATTTGTAAATAAATTAAATTTAGTAATGTTAGAGGTAGGTTTTGTTGCAAGAAATTCATTGATTTCAAAAGAATTAAAATCATAACTTGTTTGCGAACCAATATATAACTCATCATTTGAAAATAAGATATCATTTATTTTGGTGTTTTTTATAGGAATAGATGTTGTAATTTTTTCTTTTTTCAAATCAAGAATATTTACACTATTTAAACCTTCTTCGGATGAATTGGATACAATTGTAAATGCAAGCAATTCATTGTTTTCACTAAATGCCATGCAATCAAAGCATGAAAATTCGATTTCATTTATATTTTCAGGGCAGAAGGAAGAAATAAGAGAACCATCTGTGGCATTAATCAGATAGAGAGTATTGTTAGCATCAACTATTGCAACGATAGTTTTGTCTTTATTTATTTGCATATTTTGTATACTTTTAAAATCATATTCAGTTTTCATTGGAATCGCATACTTCCAAAGAAAAGTATCTGAAATAAAATTATAACTATTTAGACAACCATTGGAATCGACAAACAGAAGGGTATCTTCATTCAAGAAATCATAAAATTTCTCCAGACCTTTGAAAGCAAACGTATCATCAGGGTATTTAGTCATAATTTCTTCACCAGAAGCAGCCTTCCAAATATGAAGTGTGTTTGTAAGATCGGATGTTATAATATGAGTCCCCCAAGGGGAATTTTTGGAGAAATTTACCTCCACATCGTGATTTAATATTCGATATGGTACTACATCAGTATTATTTTCATACACATGAAGAGCACTGGAAAGTGCATACTCAGCATGAGGAACATAAGGAGTCTGAGTGTCAGTGTCATCTTTTGGCAAAGCATTTAAAGCAGTTTGTATAGCAGAGACACGGTCACCTTTTTCAAGTAGAAGAAAAGCCTTATCAGCATCCTGATTCAGACTGGTAACTAAAATCTTATTATATTGCTGTGATATCTCATCAGATTGTTTTTGAATTTGATTAGACTGTTTCTGAATTTGATTGCGTTGTTTTTGGATACGCAGAGCCTGAATCGTACTAAAACTTCCAAACAAAATAAAGAAAAGACATGCAGCAGTCATAATACGGAGAGTGCGTTTGATTTTACGTTCTCTATGACGCTGTTTTAAATCATCATAGCCACAGTTAAACATAGGGGCTGCTAATCGCAAGATTTCCCCTTTAATATTTTTTAAAACTTCACGTTTATCTTTACCGCGTACATCGGCAGCAAGCGGCTCTACAGGAACCTTGACAATTTGTGTGGTTCCATCTTCAAGAGTAATCTCTTTATCAGCTTCTAATAAAGCAGGTGGAAAAGAATCCTGTGGTTCACCTTCGATTAATACAGCTAAGACATGATCACGTCCGTGCAGGGAGATGAAAGTGTCGATTTCACGTTGTACCCACTGAGATTCAGGTGCTCTTGGTGAACAGATTACAATAAGGAACTCGGATTCCTGTAATGCTGTCATAATAGGAGAGGCTAAATCACTTGCAATAGGAAGTTCATCCTTATCACGAAAAATACGGTTAATACGAGTTTTAGTCCCTTTTGCTTTCTTTTTTGAAACATTCGTTGGAAGATGAAAAGCTTCTAATTGCTTGTGTAAATTTTCGGCTACAAACTTGTCTAAATCAGCATGTCGATAACTGATAAACGCATCATAAGTATACTTGTTCTCCATTTTTAATTCTCCTCATACGTAATTTTAAAAATATTCCCCTCAATAATATATATATCATGAATATCGTCGCTTCGAACGGCGATATAATCACCAACGTTACCTAACATATATTTCTCATCATACCATTTTGTAAATACCTTGACAGCCTTTTTTAAAGGCTTTGCCATGATAAAGACATCACCAGATGGAATACAGGAATGTACATATTGATCAAGTGAAATGGTAGTACCGTCCAACCTGTTTTTGACTGTTGGTCTGTATGATACATTTAAATCATATGGCTGGTCACTGATTTGATAACTGCGTTCAAATTTATCTTTTGAATTGGTATAAACTTCGCCTTGAATTCCAATCATTATATACATATCATTTGATATCCGCGTATCAATATCTCCTTCAAGAGTACGAATTGTAATAGGAGTTCCGATTGGCAGGATATCAGTTGGAATCACATAACCGACAGGTAATTTTTTCTTTTTATATCGCTTCATATCACTGGTATCAATGTCGTATGTTCTCGCATCAATAATATCGAAACTTTCACAGTAGCGTTGAATACGCTCTGAAAAATATGCTTCCGTATGATAGCCAGGGTGTTGCGCATTGTATTTACCACGACTGATAAATCCACCGGCCTTTTCTAAATGTCCACCACCTGAACCAATGCCATCAGCCAAAAACGAAGCCAAATCACTTGCCTTGGTCTCTTTTACACAGCTTCTGACAGAATATTTTATTCCATCTGTCAATTCATTGTAGACAACACACATATCTACGTTGTCAACCTGAATACACATATCGCTTATAAGACCTAAAATATTAGGATCGCAGGGTTCTGATTTGATTAAGGAATAGCGGTTAGCTTCATTATATATAGTACGTATCATGGCAATTCCCGCAATCTCTAATTCGGAAGCTGATAAATTGGAATTCCGAAGTTGGGAAATAGTGCTTTTTGTATAGACCAGGGAATCACGCATATCCTTGTCGGCAGGATTATAAATCTCTGCAAATTGGAGAGTGTCAGTAAATAGTCCATAATACAGGGCAGTAGAGACATCGGGATAACGATTAAGATCCATTTCGGCTTTGGTCAGAAGCTGCCATACAATAGTGGAACAGCTGCCGAAATTACTCATAATAAGATAATCTTCTATTTGAGATATCTCTACCTGATGATGATCAATTATGGCAACATGCTCTGCATGAAAAGGAGTAACATTGCCGGCACCATATTGACAATCCACCGTAATCAGTAATTCATCATGAAGAAAAATGGAATCTTTTTCAATATATTCAATTGGAATGGAAAGTTTTTCAATCATAAGCAGGAGATTGCTTTTCTGAATCTGAAATCTTCCACTATAAATTAGATGTGCAGATATTCCCTTTTGAATAAAAAATACATACAATGCAAAACCGGAGGCAATGGTATCGGCATCCGGATTGTCGTGACATTGAATATAAATTTCTTTGTAATGTAAATAGTCTGTTAATTGCATAAAAATTCCCCTTTGATTAAATCTATTTCACTTCTTAGAATAACAATAAAGTCAAAAAAAAACAACCGAAATTCTACGAGTTCATTAAGCCTTTTTTGTTTTTTCTATTAAAATGAATTCATGTGACTTTTATGTGACTAATTAATAGTAT
>CAZAQH010000080.1:0-8675 GCA_964487395.1 uncultured Lachnospiraceae bacterium
ACGGATGTCCATCTGATTATTTTGCTGATTGATGAAAGACCGGAAGAAGTAACGGATATTCGAGAAGCAATCGAAGGGGATAATGTAGAAGTTATCTATTCAACCTTTGATGAACTGCCGGAGCATCATAAGCGTGTAGCAGAGATGGTTATGGAAAGAGCAAAAAGATTAGTAGAACATAAACAGGATGTTATGATATTACTCGATAGTATCACAAGACTGACACGTGCATATAACCTTACTGTTCCGCCGAGTGGCAGAACCTTATCAGGCGGTCTTGACCCCGCAGCCCTTCATATGCCCAAGAAGTTCTTTGGTGCAGCACGTAACATGCGTGAGGGCGGAAGCCTTACAATCCTTGCAACGGCATTAGTAGAGACCGGAAGTAAAATGGATGACGTTGTGTATGAAGAATTTAAAGGTACCGGTAACATGGAAATGGTACTTGACCGTAAATTATCCGAAAAACGTGTATTCCCTGCTATTGATATCCCTAAGTCAGGTACAAGAAGAGAAGACTTATTACTGACACCGGAAGAGGTAGATGCAATCGGTACCATAAGAAAAGCATTTAACAGCATGAAATCAGACGAAGCAGTTGATAAAGTAATCGATATGTTCACCAGAACAAAAAGCAACGATGAATTTGTCTATACCGTAAAAAAGATAAAGTTCTTTTAAAAAAGTGCTTGCGTGCCTTTAAGCCGTATGTTACAATGATAAAGCTGTTTATTTAAGAGACAGTAGCGGATGAGAACAAAGAAAAAGTAATTGATTATTTATAGAGAGGTGAAAGCATGAAAGAAGGAATTCATCCTGATTATTATCAGGCAACAGTAACTTGCAACTGTGGCAATACATTTGTAACAGGCTCAACCAAACAGGACATTCACGTTGACGTATGTTCTAAGTGTCATTCATTCTACACAGGACAGCAGAAGTCAGCAAGAGCTGATGGACGTATTGACAAGTTCAATAAGAAATATGGTGTTACAAACAAATAAGTCATACCAAAAGGTTGAGGTTTCTACATCTCAACCTTTCGTTTTCATAATAGGTGAAATAGAAAGGGCATGGTTATTACAATGAAAAAGAAAAAAACAATGTGTATGTCGGGAATTGGAGGACAGGCTGTTTTAGAAGGTGTTATGATGAAAAATAAAGACCTTTATGCAGTGTCCGTTCGCAAACCGAATGGTGAGATAGAGACAGAGACAGAGGAGTACCATGGTATTTTACATGGAAGCGTACTTAAAAAGATTCCGTTTATCAGGGGTATTTTTAACTTCGCGGATTCTTTGATTCTTGGAATGCGTACACTTACATTCTCAGCAACATTTTATGAAGATGAGGATGCAAAAGAGACCGTAACAGACAAAGCCATGAATAAAGTATTTGGTGAAAAAGCAGAAAAGATTTTAATGGGTATTACGGTTGCTTTTTCTATTGTATTGGCAGTTGCTATTTTTATTTTACTTCCATATTTTCTTTCTACATTATTTGCACAGTATATTCGTAATACGTCTTTACTTGCTGTGGTAGAAGGATTATTACGTATTGTGATATTTCTGGCATATATTATTGTAATATGTGCAATGAAAGATATTAAGCGTGTCTATATGTACCATGGCGCAGAACATAAATGCATTAACTGTATCGAGCATGGTCATAATTTGACAGTTGCCAATGTAAAGAAGGCTTCCAGATTACATAGAAGATGTGGTACCAGCTTTTTGCTTTTGGTAATGTTAGTCAGCGTAATTCTTTTCATTTTTATTCGTGTTGAGAATCCTGCCTACAGAGTTGCCCTTCGTATTGCACTGATTCCAGTTATTGCAGGCATCTCCTATGAGATTATAAGACTTGCAGGAAGAAGTGATAATATTTTTGTACGCATCATATCCGCTCCCGGAATGTGGCTTCAGAGATTGACTACGAGAGAACCGGATGAAGATATGATAGAAGTAGCAATTAAATCAGTAGAAGCGGTATTTGACTGGAAAGAATTCTTACAGGAACAGTTTAGTGTAGAACAAAAGGAAGACGATGAATAGAAAAAAAGCTTATGAATATGGTATCAACACATTAACAGATGCCGGCATAAAAGAAGCAAAAACGGATACGCTTTTACTGCTTTTATATATTTGTAAGGTTGACCGGAATGCGCTTTATGCACATGGCGAGGAAGAACTGGGAGAGGCAGAAGAACATTCATATATAGAAGCAATTGAAAAAAGGACACATCATATTCCGCTGCAGCATATAACCGGATTGCAGGAATTTATGGGACTTATCTTTCGGGTAAATGAACACGTACTCATTCCCAGACAGGATACAGAGATTTTAGTGGAAGAAGTACTGAAAAATATGCAGGATGGATTTGATATCCTTGATATGTGTACCGGTTCAGGTTGTATTCTGCTGAGTCTGCTTCACTACTCAAATGACTGCAGAGGCATTGGCACAGATATATCTGAAAAAGCATTAGAGACAGCAAGGGACAATAGTTCACAGCTTGGAATAGAAGCTTCTTTTATTCAAAGCGACTTATTTGAAAAGATAACAGAAAAATATGATATTATAGTATCGAATCCGCCTTATATTAAAAGCGAAGTGATTCCGACACTGATGGAAGAAGTAAAAGACTACGAACCAATGCTTGCTTTAGACGGAAAAAGCGACGGTCTTTTCTTTTATAAGGAAATTACCGAAAAAAGCAGACAGCATCTGGTATCAGGTGGAATGCTCTTTTTTGAAATTGGATATGACCAGGCCAAGGATGTGACAAGCATCATGCAGAAAGCCGGATTTAAAGATATAACCGTAGAAAAAGATTATGCGGGATTAGACAGGGTGGTATACGGAACCCTATTTGGAGGAAATACAGATGTTTGACAAATTAGAAGACTTATTACAGCGTTTTGAAGAAATAATGAATGAATTAAGTGAGCCTTCCGTCACCAATGACCAGAAACGTTTCACATCACTTATGAAAGAGCAAAGTGAGTTAACACCCATCGTAGATGCATACAAAGAATATAAGCAGTGTAAGCAGGATATCGAAGACAGCCTTGCAATGCTGAATGACGAAAACGATGAAGATATGCGAGAAATGTTAAAAGATGAACTTACTACGGCTAAAAAAAGAGTCGAAGAATTAGAGACACATATGAAGATTCTTCTTCTTCCGAAAGACCCTAATGATGATAAAAACGTTATCGTGGAAATCAGAGCAGGAGCCGGCGGAGACGAAGCGGCTTTGTTTGCAGCTGAGATTTACCGTATGTATATTCATTATGCAGAGACGAAACGTTGGAAAATAGAAACAATGGAAATGGAAGAAATCGGAATCGGTGGAATGAAGAGTGTAACCTTTATGCTCTCAGGACAAGGCGCTTATTCCGTTATGAAATACGAAAGTGGAGTTCATCGTGTACAGCGTGTACCTGAGACAGAATCCGGTGGACGAATCCATACTTCCACCATAACGGTAGCTGTTATGCCGGAAGCAGAAGAAGTTGACGTCGTGGTTGATGAAAAAGATATTCGTATCGACGTATGCCGTTCCTCAGGAGCCGGTGGACAGTGTGTCAATACAACAGACTCGGCAGTTCGTCTGACACATATGCCGACAGGAATCGTCATTTACAGCCAGACAGAAAAATCACAGATACAGAATAAAGCAAAAGCATTTGCTCTTTTGCGTACCAAACTTTATGATTTGGAACAACAGAAAGCACATGATGCAGAAGCAGAAGCCAGAAGAAGTCAGGTCGGAACTGGAGACCGTTCTGAAAAAATACGTACCTATAACTTTCCACAGGGCCGTGTGACTGACCATCGAATCAACTTAACACTCTATAAGCTTGATAAGATAATGAATGGTGATATACAGGAAATTATTGATGCCTGCATTGCCGCTGATCAGGCGGCGAAGTTAGCAAAAATGAACGAAAGTGCATAAAGATAATATAAAAGTCACAGGAACAACATTAAGAAAAATAAAACAAATGGTGTTCGTGTGACTTTTATGTGACGGAGAGACATTATACTATCATTAGAATCCAAAAATATGTATATAGGAATAATTGGGGAGATAAGCCGTGAAAAAAAAGTTGATTTTAATGGGATTAGCTGGGGTTTGCGTAGTAACAGCCATAGTAGGAGGAACATTGGCAAGCCAGAATGTTTCTACAAAAGATACTGCTTTAGCAGAGATTACCACAAAAGAGTTGAGCATTGCTATATACAGTAATGATACAGATGTGTCGCAGAATGTACAGAATGTACAGGCAAAGGCTATTTTGGTTCCTGATAAGATGTTGATGCCGGGTACCGTAATAGACGAAAAAAATACATATGGAATCAATCTGCCATTATATGTTGTTAATGATGCAGCAGGTGGATATGATACCTATATTAAGGTACACATCTACAGAACATGGCTGGATGAGAACGATAAAAAGCTCAGTGAACTGAATATGAATGCAGGAGCAGAGGATGCTGGTATCGTTATGGCAGGATGGTCTGATAAGTGGATTTACTCAGCAGATGAAAGCACAAATGAAGATATTGTACTTTATTACACAGAACCTGTAAAAGCAGGTGATAAGACAGACGATTTCCTAAAATCCATTACAGTAAATGAAAATCTTGGCAATAACTATGCGGATAAGCATGTTGGATTTGAAGTAGAAGCAGATGCTGTTCAGGCTTTACCAGCAGAAGACAATCAAGTTAATGCTGATGGTATTATGTCTGCATGGGGTATGGAAGTAACATTTGAAACTGGTACAAATACTATTGCAACGATTAAATAGAGATCGAATAGAAGTAGGAGGAGAATTCGTGAAAAAGAAGTTATTACTATTAGGAACAACTCTGATGATGACATTCGGGTTGTCTATGAATGCATATGCAGCGGATGCCAATGAAACAGTAACCTTTACAAGTGATAAGAATTTAGAATACAGTAATGGTGGTAATCTTGGTGATGCATTTGTGGGTATGGCACCCGGTCAATCCAAGGAAGTGACAATAGATGTTGTTAATAAGAATTCCATCACTGCAGATTTCTATGTGCAGACCGAAGATATAAAAGCGTTAGAACAAGCAGTTAATGCATCGGGTGGTGCATATGATATCAAATTAAGTATGATAAATGGAAGTAATTCTACTGTTCTTTACGATAGTACACTTGGTGGTGCAACCGGTAGCCAGGATAATGCAGTTGGAAGTGCAGAAGGTATTGCTGAGATGAAAAATCTTGAAGACAATACATACCTTGCAACATTAAAAAATGGTGAACAGGTACAGCTTGTTTTAGATTTTACAATGGATGGAGAATCCATTACCAATGCAACTGCTAATAACTACAGTAATGCAGAGGGACAGATTGGATTTCAGTTTTTAGTTGCTTATGATACAGAAGGTAATCGTGTTATTGTGAACAGAAAAGATCTTGTAGAATACCAGACGGGTTCCAGAAAACAGAACTTCGTAACGACTGTTAAAAATGTAGTAGTTGCAGTAAAGACAGGCGATACGACAGCGATCATTCCAATGGTTGCAATTCTTGCAGCAGGACTTTTCTTACTTGCAGTAACGGGTAAAAAGAAAAAAAGAAATGGGGAGGCATCATAATGAAAAATGCAAAAAAGATTAATCGAATTATAAAAAGCATTGTTCTGTCTATGGCAGTAGTAGTTATGATGATTCCAAATTTAAAGGTATGCGCAGCAGGTGCAACTTATACTATTACATTCAGTGCCGGAAGTGAGACATTTCAGGGCGGAGCGAAAACCAGTAAATTTACACTTGAAGAGGGAACTGCATTACCGGCAATTCCGAGTTATGGTGATTTAAATGTTCCAATGGATAAATATATCATTACGGATGCGTCTGCATATAAGTTAAATGCTAATGGTATAGTAGAACGTAATGAAAAGATTGTTGTTCAATATGGTAAATTAAATAATGGTGTTGAATACAAAGTTACCTTTGTGGATGCTGCTACAGGTGCAGAAATTGCAACTCCGGTAATCGGTAGAGCAGAGGCAGGAAGCGATTCACCGGTAATTAATGCACCGACTATAACAGATTACGTATTACAGAATCCGTCAGTGGCAAGTTATCAGTTTATTGATTTACAGCCGACAGGAGTTTTGACCTATACATTTAATTACAATTACACCGGAACAGGCGGTGGTACAACTGTTGTCACAGAGCCTGGCACGACCACAGTCATTACAACAGATGGTGGTACAGAGACAGTTTATCAGGTTAACGAAGTTCCGACCTATGTATCTACACCTGTAGCAGGTGGTGGAGCCGGTGGAGGCGGAGCTGCTGAAGGTGGTGCTCAGCCAGCTGAAGGAGATGCAAATGTCCAGATAGGCGAAGGTGATGTTCCGTTGGCACCTGGTATCGATAATGAAGAAAAAACAGGATTGGAAAATGATGGCAAAGATGTTATACTTGAGGATGTGGAAGTTCCGAAGGCACTGTTAGGAAATGGAATAAGTCCTACATCCGTATTAATAGCATCTGGTATCGGCTTAGTTGTAATAGCTATAGTCGCATTCGGAATAACCCGCTTCAAGAAGAGCAGAGTAGCTGCCGTATCCAATCAGAAAGATAACAAAGCTGATAAATAGGATAAAAGATTGAAGCACAAACTGGATGTTCAAGGGGGAACTACATGTTTGAGGTAAATCTTTTTGGAAAATTCCGAATGTCAAATGAAGAAAAAACGGTATCTCAGGATGAAATTCATTCTGAGATGATTATTAAACTATTATCATATATTCTCATATATAGAGAACGTTTGGTGACAGTTGATGAGTTGACTGAGGTTTTTTGGGCTGAAGAAGAGACAGTAAATCCCGGCGGAGCATTGAAAAATTTAATGTATCGTATGCGTAATGTATTAAAGCAATGCTTTGGTGAGGGAGATTATATCCTAAACATCCGTGGTGCATATTATTGGAACAAGAGATATGATGTAGTACTTGACTGTGAACAGTTTGAAGAATCTTATAAAAAGGCTGATAGAGTCAAAACGGAACAAGACAAAAAAAGATGTTATGAGAAAGTAATAGATCTATACAGAGGCGATTTATTGTCGAGATATTGTACATTACAATGGATTATTCCACTTTCGACTTATTATCATTCCGCTTTTTTAACAGCAGTCAAGAAACTGACAGCTATTTATCAAAAAGAAAAAGACTACGAGAATATAGAAAGAATAAGTACATTTGCATTACAATTAGATCCTGTAGATGAGATGCTGCATTGCCAGTTGATTCGTTCACTTATATATCAGAACAAACAGGAACTTGCCAATGAATATTTTAAACGTGCAGAAAAAATGTTGAATTCAGCATTGGGTATCAGCAAATCGGATGGACTGCATGAGGTTCAGACAGAACTTATACGTATGCAGACCATTTTTGAAGAAGCACAGTTAGAAGATGTTAGCGTAAAAATTGCAGAAAATCAAGACCCGGACGGAGCTTATATCTGTTCCTATCCTATTTTTCGTGAGATATATCGACTCGAATGCAGACGTGCAGCAAGGCTTGGGGACGATGTAGAATATATTCTGCTTTTAACGGTTTCACTGAGAAAAGAAGCTCGCAGTGAAAATAATGAACAGTACAATCAGTATCAAATGAACCGTGCAATGGAGAATCTGCTTGTAATCTTAAAAGAATCTCTGCGAATCAGTGATGTGGCAGCAAAATATAGTAATTCACAGTATATAGTGTTACTCCCGTTATTGGGATATGAAGACTGTATTGCAGTTGCTAAAAGGATTAGCAAGGGATTGTACAGTAAGGTCAACAGCAAGAAAATACAAATAAAAAGCGATATATCAAGTATTGGTGGCAATTCACTGGAAAAAGGCTGCTTGGAATTTATGATACAATAATTGATACTTAAAAGATAAAGCCCATAGGGAAAAGAAAACTTCTTTTTTCTATGGTTTTTTGTGTGTAAAAACGAAATTTCAACTATAATTCTGATAAAAATGAAAAAAATATAACAATTTAAGTCCGTGTGACCTTTATGTGACTGGCACTTGATATATTAATCTAGACGGTCGGGGACTGTGGCTAGCAGTATGCCCTGACATTGAAATAATAATTAATAGATTGTGAATTGGGAATCTAGGAGGAATAAAATGAAATCAAGAATTGCAAAGGGAGTTATTTCTTTTACATTATGTATAGCGATGGTATTAGGTAACGTTGGTTATGCCTTCGCAGCAGAAGATGTATCGGGCAATACGACCATTACAGAAGATATTAATGAAGAACAACAGCCGGTAGTGTCTCATTCAGTAACACCGGAGACGACACCAGGGGTTTCTCCAGAGGTTACGCCTGTAGTGATACCAGATGAAGAGATTCCTCAGGCACCTGCACCTACACAAAGCGTCAGTGAGAATGATCCTGAGCCTACTGCAAGTGTAAGTGAAAATACAGTAAGTGAGAACACTGTAAGTGAAAATACAGTAAGTGAGAACACTATCAATCTGCCCTTATCAGAGGATGGAAAATACTATGTCCTCACTAAAAATATCGAAGGCAGAAGCATCACAATTACTTTAAACATCCCTGTAGAGTTATTCCCAGAAGCAACGGAGATTTCTTTTGATGCAGTGGAAG
>CAZAQH010000081.1:0-8566 GCA_964487395.1 uncultured Lachnospiraceae bacterium
CGATTGGAAGACCTGTTAAAGAGTTTTTGAAAATCTGTTCAAAACCTAAGAATTTAATAATACCAATATTTACTGAAGGATGAAGACGAAGTCCTCCTTTGTATGGTCCAATTGCGCTGTTAAACTGTACACGGTATCCAGTATTAACCTGAACCTGTCCCTTATCATCTACCCAGGGAACTCTAAACATAATCTGTCTTTCAGGATTAACAATTCTTTCAAGTAAAGCATCTTTTCTGTATGCATCCTCATTTGCTTCAATTACTACTCTAAGAGATTCTAAAACCTCTTTTACTGCCTGGTGGAATTCTGGCTGAGCCGGATTTTTTGCAACCACCATATCCATGACTTCATCAACATAAGACATGACAACATCCTCCTTAATAGTTATATTATTTTTGTGAGTTTACTTATAAGGTGTTTAACCTAAAAAAGCACGGCAGTATATTCCCACCATGCTAGACACCTTTGTCTTTTGTATTATATAACGTGCTTTTTTATTATGCAACACTTTTCTGCATTAAATCGGAAAATTTTTTGTATCCACGTATTTCCTAATACTCATCATAAAACAAAAACATCTGATACTCATGAAGTACCAGATGTTTCACCTTTAATTTCTTATTCCAAAAACTCGGATTTAACATATCCTGTTTTGCTCTTATATTTTACTTTTGTCCATCCATCAGCCTGTTTCATTATAATCTCAAGTTGATCTCCCTGGTAGCAGACTCCAAGTCTTTCTGCTGTTTCACTTGCGGATTTTCTTACGTTAACAGTTGTTGTAACCGTTGCCGTTCCTTCTGTTGGAGAATTCGTTGCATCTGCAGAAGTATCTGCCGAATTATCGGCATCATCACTGTCGTCATTTTCTACCGTTTCTTCTGAAACAACCTCTAAATAATCGGATTTGATAAATGCTTCTTTTCCTTCGTATTCAATCTTTGACCAACCGTTACCCTTCTCTTCAAGAAGTGTAAATTCCTCGCCAATTTCTGTTTTGCCAAGTTTATCTGCAGTCTCACTGTCTGAACTTCTGACGTTGACGACATCTGTCGTACGAACTTTCTTAGTAACAGTTGTCTCTTCAGCAGTCTCTTCCTGCGTTGTCTCTTCTTCCGTTGTTGTTTCTTCTTCGCTTTCCTGTGTAGAAGCTTCCAGTTTTGCAAGTTCCTCGCCAACCTGAGCCGTTAATAAATCTGGCAGTTCATCTAAAAATTTACTTAACTCTTCATCTTCTGTTTTTAAATCGTTATATTTTACCTGTACCGAATTGCTAAGGTCTACTACATCATCCTGAACTGAAATAGCTTTACAATAATTAAGTATTGTTTCATCCTGCTCATCATCATTGATATAGTAATCTCCGTTTTCATTACGACATACATAAAACGCATTCAATGAAGGAACTAATGTATCAAAATCTTTTAATTTCACTTCATAATAAGGCATTACTATAAAAGAATCCGCAACTGGTCCTTTTTTTGTATAACAGATTACCGTCGGATAAGATTCTACATATTCACTTTTCTTTTGAATAAATATTCTTTCTTTTTCATCTACAACACTTTTAATTCGCTCTACTGTGTCCACATCTCCATCAGCCAAAGCCTGATAATAATTTTTGAATAATGCAACTATCTCAGGATACGCATCTTCTTCTAGTGGTTCTTCTGGAACAACAATTGTCTCTTCTTCGCTTGATTCTGATTCTGCCATAGATACTGCGTCTTTTGTTCTACTGTTTTTTCCTAACACATTGCTTAAAATAATCGCTCCCGCAACAATAAGAACAAAGGCTATAACAATAATAGTTATTTTTTTGTTCTCTTTTATCAGTATTCCAAAATCTTTAATCCAGTCAAGGAAAGTGCTCCATTTTTCTTTTAACTTATTATTTTTATTCAACTTAAAATTCCCTGCCTTTCCAATATCTCGATAAGCTTTTTTCTTTAGTAATATGCACCCGACAGGAATCGAACCTGCATTAAAGGCGTCGGAGGCCTCCGTTCTATCCATTAGACTACGGGTGCAAATTACTTATCAAATAATGCAAAACATTATTTGATAAGTAATTTGAAAATGTTTCGCATTTTCATCTAGACTTATATCAATATTATTACAAAATTGTTACAGTCCAAAAGTAATAATAGCACATCTGGCTTTTGCTGTCTAGTAATGCAATTTCCCAATTTATACCTATAATTATCTTTCACATTCTTTTCACAACTATTTATTTTCTCTTATATAAAATATAAGAATCTGATTCTTTTTGCTTTGAAAAATTACTGGTTATATAATCATAATCAAACGATTCGTGATTCAAAAATACCGGCCATACCGCCTGTGTATATTCAGGATTTAATATATCTGTTGCAACAAGGACATATTCAGCCTGTTCAAGTGGTACTTCTTGTGGCTCACAGTCAAAATAAAACTTAAGTACATATTTTTGAAAATCATCCGTGTAATAGATGCTTGTTATCTCATCTTCTCCGCTAAACATTTCCTGAATTCTATTTTCACGTTCTGCCAAAGGTGCTCGGTAGGATGGTGAAAGCAAAAATACAGCAGAAAAAGTAATCATAAATACAATAATTACTGCATTTATCTTGGTCTGTAGTTTTTCAGCTACACATAATTTTTCTGCCAGGAATAGGCAATATGCAATGAGTAGACTAAATGGTGCTGCAAAAAAACTGAAAACACGCTTGTAAGGCTGAACACTTTGAATAATCAGCATAACCGGCACCATAATAACAGTTACTTCCAGATATAAGAGCAAAAAGAGATTCTTACTCTTCTTTTTAAAATTACGAATTAAATAAACAAAACCGACAATAAGAAACAGTCCGCAAAAAACGGTAATGCCTTTTCCAATCCCATTAAAATATAGATTAAATAGTGATGATAAATATGAAAACAATTCCTGAATCACTCTTGTCCGTTCAATACTTTGAATATATGGTGTGCTTAACATATAATTTACACCGGTCATAAATGCTTTAAATGGATCTTTCAAGATAATCGTAACCTGATAAACTCCATAATAAATGGAAGTTGCATCTTTGCTTAATAAATTAGATCCAATTGCAAGCCAGATTAAGGTATATAAAAAGAATGTCATTGCGGCTGCACAAAGTGATGCAAAGATAAGACGAAACATTTTCTTGTAATCTTTTCTTATAAGTAGAAACAGACCTCCCGCAAAACAAATTGAAATTACCCAGTATGTAGAACTGATTAACGTATAAAGACCTGCTGTAAGTGAAATAGCATAAATAATATAATATCTCTTTTTTTCTGTTTCACAGCAAATAAAATACAAGCATAAAACTGCTGTCAAATAACAGGTGCTTGAAAAAGCATACCCACGTCCCTGAATAGAAAGTGAATTAACAAGATAGGTACTAATATAAATTAAAACACTTACAACGGATAAATAACGATTCATAAACTTTGTCGCAATTTTATATAGCAAGACCATATTGCATAAAGAAGCCAGATACGATATTCCTCGAAGTCCAATATATGGATTTCCAAAATAATCTAAGAAAGCTGATAACACAGAATAAAAAACGTGATTATTCGGAACCGGCCAGTGAATGGCTGCATAAATCGGTCCTCTACAAATAAAAGAGTAATACGTATACAATTCGTCATACCATGGCTTATTTAAAAACATCTGTCCGGCATAATAAACTGCCATACATACTAAAACAATAAGAAATACCATATGCTCTTTATAATTCCAGTTTTTCAGTATTTTTTTCATTGTTGATTTTCTACCCCTAATTCATAAATATTAAACCAGTAACGTTCCAAAAGACAGCTGTTAATCTCATTTGCAGTAATACCCTGTTGCTTCCATTCCTCAATTAGTTCCTCTCTTGCATTAAAACTGCCAAAAAAATATACCTTTTTCCCATTCTGTAATTTCTTAAGCATCATTTCCTCATTACAGCTCTGCTTACAATTTGAAAACATATCGCTAATCAGGGGATCGGTTACTCCTTCATATAGATACACATCATTCTTAAGATAGTATGCACTAATTGCTGTTACATGGTCAAAGTTTGTCACAATAACTGCATCCACAGGAATTTCATTAAGTACCTTGCTTGTCTCTTCCATCTGTACAATTTTTTTATGTTCTTCCTGATAAAATCCTTTCGTGGATAAAAAGCCTCCAAGCAAAAATGGAATTAATAAAATCAAATACCATTTTTTATTCATGATTCCAGTCAAAAGATAAGCTTCTACCAGCCAGAATACAAATAACGCCGGTACCATATATCGGTATACAAAAATCGGAGTATTTACAATCGATAAAACAAATCCAACTAAAACCACAAAAACAACTGTTCCCCAACCAGTAAAAACAAAAAACAATTCCTTTTTATCCGGTTTGCTCTTTAAGAACATAATAAAAACAAAAAATGTAACCGTTATCATGATAATGGCAGCCACATAATTCATCTTTACATCAAAAGACACCGGCAAAAAAATAAATTTTATACATCCAAACAAACTACGAATTCCCATTGGTTGAATCCAGTAATTAGTGTTTACCTTATTAAACTGTGAAAACAGAATCGGTAGCCACGGAATATATGCCACAACAGAACAACCAACACAGATAATCCAATTCCGTAAATACCTTTTTTCACATTTTGTAATCAAGAAAAAAACTAACAACGAAATATAAACAGCAATTACCGCTACACATGCAAAATACTGTGTATATGCGGTTAGAATTCCATATATAAAAAGCAATAAGAAATCAGCAAATCCTTTCTTTTCTTTTATGACAATATCGTATGCCTTCAAAAACAGTAATGTAATAAGTAAAGATGCTAGTGAATACATTCTGATTTCCAGCATGTACGTATTTAACTGTGGCATTGACATAATAAGGAACGAAAAGCATCCAATGCACAAGATTCCAAATCTCTTTACTAACTTTGTTACTGCAATAATTAAAATGACAACAACAGGCAAAACAGACGCCATTTTGCATATCACAATTTCTGACACAAAAGGAACAATTACCCCGCCTATATCATGTACTATTTTTAAATAAAAATAATAAAGTGGCGGATGCACATCACTTGCCGTAATACTAATAATATCTTTAAACGAACGACCTGCCATTCCCATTGAAAAAACTTCGTCATACCAGATATCATCAGAAATTCCCTGCATCATAACAAGACAAAGTAGAAAAAAAGCGCCTATTATAAAAAGTAATCCTATTAAATTTTCCCAGGTAAATTTTTCTTTTTTCATAACGTTTAGTATACCATGTCATATGAAATTAGCAAAGTGTTGCTTATTTTTTTTCCATTCATTATAATGTTTATAAATATAAGAAAAGGATACCAGCAAATGAAGCAAATTATGACATTAATTAAAAAACAAAGAATTTTATTTATGATACTCATCGTCTGTTTGATAACGGCCGTTTTACAAGGAAACACTTTGTTTTTCAACAGTACACATGAACTGAAAATTACTCTGTTTGGTATTGTTCTTTTTTTATACCTTGCCTATCTGTATTATCTTTCCAAAACAGACCAGCTAACAGAAGACAACGCTGTTTTTATGATTATTCTTGCAGGTGTACTTTTACGTGCTTTTTATATTCTGTTTTCCGGTGTCTATGACAATCAGCATGATGAAGGCGCTTTCTCGTCCTTAAAGGATGATCATGTCAATGCCGGTCATTTAGGCTATATTGAATATCTCTGCAAATTTAATCATTTGCCGAATTTTAGTCCATATGAACTTTTTTCTTATTACCATCCACCGCTTCATCATATAATAGCTGCTATCTTCATCAAGTTAAATCTTCTGTTTGGTGTATCCGAGACTTTAGCCTTTGAAAATGTACAGGTACTTACCCTATTATATTCGTCTCTTTGTATGCCTATCTCTTATGGCATATTGAAAAAAATAAATCTTAACCGTAAGTACATCCTTCTTCCGATGGCTTTAATTACACTCCATCCCGGAATGATTTATATGTCCGGCAGCATTAATAATGATATGCTTGCTACCATGCTTACGTTCCTTTGTTTCTATTTTGCTTTAGTCTGGATACAGAATAAAACACTTGTAAATCTTATTAAAATTGCCCTTACTCTCGGATTTGGAATGATTACCAAATTAAATACTGCTGTAATGGCTTTTCCGTTAGCTGCTATCTTTTTATACTATCTGATAAAGGAAAAGAAAGCCGGTCATCTTTTAATATGCATTCGTAATTATGCTGTATTTGGAGTAATTACTGCCGGTATAGGTTTATCCTGGGTTCTTCGTAATCTCATTTTCTACAATACCAATCCCGGAGTCCCTGTCCTGACAGAAGAATCCGTATTATATATTGGCAGATTTTCCTACTCCCAGATTTTTGGTATTCCATCTGATTTTATTATACGTTATCCATTCCATACGATTAATGGTAAGCAGATTTGCAATTCCTGGCTTATTTTATTTAGAACATCCATTTTTGCCGAAATACGACCTGACAATCTAAGTGATGCATTAATGTTCTCATGTCGTCTTGCTTTGATTCTAACTATGATATTTGGCATAATAATGGCTATTGCTACTTTCATCACAGAACTTAAAGAACTCAAAAAAGGTAATAAAGAGCTCGGCATTTTCTTATTTACAGGCTATACCGCTGTCATTATTACCTTTATTGGTTTTATTATTAAATATCCGTACACCTGCAGCTGTGATTTCCGTTATGTTGTAATCAGCATACTATTTACTGCTATTACATTGTATCAATTGAATTCACAAAAAAATGGAAAACTTTCTGCTCTTTGTGTTAATATCATTAATTTTGGAATTTTGTCTATCTTGACCCTTACAACTATAATTCTTTTATTCTGGAATCAATGGTAAAGCAATGATTTGTTTTTCTTCTTGAAGATAAAGATATGCATGATTAGCTAAAACTTCTTCTGTCCTTAGCTGTGTTTCATTTACCTCATTAACCATTTGTGACAGATATGCTTCATCAACATCCTCATATTTGGGGACAATGATTACTTCATGAACAGAACTTGGCAAAATATATAGATCATTTTCAAAAAACATAGCCATATCACTTAAAATATTTTCATATAAAATAACTGCTGCTCCATGCAGTCTGCTTTTATTGGTTAAGACATACATCTGAAGACTTGATTCTTCCATTTGCTCTATTTGTGTGCAAACAACTGAACTTGAGAACGAAATATCCTGCTTACTCTGACATTCATATTCACTATTATCTTCTTTTTCCTGTCTGAACATTTCCTTCATTACATCCGTCATACTTTTCAACTCGGGTGGATATATCCTTGGCATATTATTATGAGCATCCTGTAGCAAAATATCTGTATCAACTTTCCATAATTTCATGTGATTATTATGAATCAAAATAGAGCCATTTCCAATATAATCATTCACAATAATACAATAAAAAACAATAGCAAGATCCAAGTAACGAATATAAGGTACTTCTTTTAACAGTTCTTCATTCAGTTCATAATTAATTAATTTATAGCATACCTTCTTTTTCACACTTTCATAATCATTGAAAAAATCAACATCAATATCATGATTCCATTTGTTATCTTCATACACCTTAATAACTCTTTTAATAATTTCTCCAAACGTCATCCCCGAACTATATATTTCAAAGTATGGCTCTAAATATATCGTTGGTGCAATATTTTTTTCTTTTTGAGTTATTGTAATTCCTGTCAGTATAATGTTATTTGTTTTCCTTACTTTTTGAATATTAATCTGATATTCTTCTCCATAATAATCTGATAATGCTTTTTCTGTTTTTTTGCAAAACTCCTGAAATTCTTTTTCTTTATTAATCATAGTTTCTCCTTTTTATTTTATTTTTTTGCAACAAAAAAGACAACGTATCCATTATGAATTCGTTGTCTTATAAGCATAAATAAAAGATATTTGGCAATCTATACTCTAGAGAGATATTCTCCTGTACGAGTATCAATTTTAATTGTCTCACCCTGATCTACAAACAATGGAACATAAACTGTTGCTCCTGTCTCAACAACTGCTGGCTTTGTAGCACCTGTAGCTGTATCACCTTTAAAACCAGGTTCTGTATTCGTGATTACCAATTCTACAAACATTGGTGGTTCAATTGCAAATACGTTGCCATTATGGGAACATACTTTACACATTTCATTTTCTTTTACGAATTTAAGAGTATCACCAACAGCATCAGTGCCTAAAGCAATCTGCTCATAATTCTCTACATCCATGAAATAAAATAAATCACCATCGTTGTATAAATACTGCATATCTTTTCTATCAATACGTGCCTGAGGGCATTTTTCTGTAGGTCTGAAAGTTCTTTCCACTACACCGCCACTCTTAATATTTCTTAATTTAGTTCTAACAAACGCAGCACCCTTACCAGGTTTTACATGCTGGAACTCTATTATCTGGAAAATATTATTATCTAATTCAATTGTAATACCATTTCTGAAATCGCCTGCAGAAATCATAAAAATCCTCCTAAATTGTCACG
>CAZAQH010000082.1:0-8075 GCA_964487395.1 uncultured Lachnospiraceae bacterium
AATTTTGATTTATCCAATAGATTTATTCTATAACTTCTCTATCTTTCATTAAATCTTGTGCTGTAATATTAGGATGATGATACCTTTTTCTTTTATCCGGAAGTTTTAATTTTCTCGTTATGATATTATCTAATTTTCTATATGCTTCCGGTGTTCTGAATTTGATTGCTTTTTTAGGACAATAAACTACACAAGCATTGCAGCCAATACATTGATGATTAAATACCGGGTGTTTATCATCCATAGTAATATTATGACAAGGACATACTTTTTGGCATATTCCACAGCCTATGCAATCCTCTGACGGATAAAAGCCTTTATCATACTCGTGCTGTATGTTAATAAATGGCATCATCATTTTTGAATATAGTCTTCTGGTTACACGCGACATTTTAGGGTATTTATTTTGTTTCTTTTGAGCAATCTTTTTTCCGACAGAAACAGCTTTTCTCCTAGAATATGGTGTCATTATTTTTTCCGGTGGAAATGGGGCATAGGCAATACATTGACTTGCCACACAACGAATTGCTTTGGCATAATGCAAATAAGTTCCTTTTGATTTAAGTATTTCCTCAATAGTTTCAAAGCATCTACCGTGTATTGCAATATAAGTTACCACACTGAAAATATACGCATTGGGGTTGATTTCGAGTTCTTTAATAAATTTTTCCATAGGTGTCGGAATATCCCATTCATATATAGGACATATAAAACCAATCATATCTGCATCTGTGGCAGGTGCATTTTTTGCATCTTGTTTTACAGAGATTAACTCTGCTCCTCCAATTTCTTTTGCGATAATTCTTGCCGTATTTTGACTATTTCCGGTTCCTGTAAAATAGTATATAACTGATTTCATATGAATACCTCCAATCCTAACGACAAATTCCGATATGTCAAGCGGACATATGGAACAGCATAGAGTTGTTTTATTAGTGTCTCCCCAAAAGAAGCTTTTTTTACTTCTTTTTTCTGATACCAAACATCAGATACCTGATAATTGGTATTCTTTTCAATAATTCATATACTGCAGGAGATATACTCAATACTCCAATGATAGCTAATATGTATATAAACACAACCGGTACTTTAGCATATGTCTTTAAGAAATAGCATAAGAGCATAACCGGCAGATAATGCACAATATAGATCCCAAAGCTTGATTTTGTCATATACGTGGCAAATTTTGAGGTCCTATCAAACCATGCTTTTCCACAGCCTAAAATTGCTAAAATTGCAAACCATAAATAAATATTCGTATAAATATTTTTTAAAATAGCTGTATCCGCATAATTGGCTTCAAAGTAGTAGATTGTGTAACTAATCCCCATTACTACTGCCACAAGTAAAAGTGCAATATGATATTTACCAAGCATTGCCTGTATTTCATCATGAGAAAATACAAAATAGCCAAGTAGATATACTAAAAAATAAATACCAAAACGATATGTTGTAATAACAGGTGCGTTCAAAATTTGTGCCGCACCAAAAACGGGAAGCAGTAAAAGAATTGCAATCATAATATTACATTTTCCACCCAACTGATACAATTTATCCTTGGAATCAATTTTGCAAATCAACACCAGTAATAATGAAAAAAGATAGAGCATTTGAATAAACCAAAGCGGACCAATTCCTGACATTACAGAAATCGGATAAACCAGAAAAGATGGCATACTCTCGAGGCCTCCGCCAAATTTTATATTCAAATATCCTGCTGCAAAATGATATACAAATAATCCCAATGTAGATGGCACCAGCAATTTAGCTGTTTTATCTTTTATAAATTCTTTATGTGTGTGATTTTGCAATGCATATCTTGAACTGATTCCTGCAATTAAAAACAAAAGTGCCATAAACCACGGATATACAAAGCATAAAAAAGTATCTTGGTACTGTACTTTTTGAAATCCGCCAATTCCGCCAAAAACACCTACTGAATTATACATATAAAAAACATGGTAAATTAAAACAAGGATAACTGTCGCCCATCTGATGTTATCTAAAAAATGCTTTCTCATTTGTGTTCTCCCTCATTATTCCTAAATATAGTTTAATCCACGTACCTTAAGATATCCTAAACGGCAAATATATATAGTCTTAATTTTACCATAGTTTGAATCTCTGTACTGCCCATCGGAATAACTTATATTTTGGATTTTCTAACTCTTTTGCTGCATTTTTCAATTCTTTTCTAATCTCAATATTCTGCGGACAATGTTGTTCACACTTTCCACATTCAATACAATACGACGCACTTGAGGGCTGTTTTTTAAATGCAGTTGTCTGCAAATATTCAAATCGTCCTGATTTTTTGTCTTCTAAATACATCTCATTATAACAGCGAAACGCTGCCGGAATATCGACACCCTTAGGACATGGCTGGCAATACCCACAGCCGGTACATCCTACTTTTGTATTTTCGCTTATCTTATTTTTTAACAGTTGAATAAATTGCTGGTCATTCTCACTAAATTCACCAATGCAGGCTTCATTTGCTATTTTTATATTCTCACGAACCATATCCATGGAATTCATACCGGACAAAACGCAGGTTACCTGTGGCTGATCCCAAAGCCAGCGCAACGCCCATTCTGCTGCCGTACGCTTTTTAGGATACTCCGCAATCAGTTTGGTTGCTCCCTCCGGAAGCATATTGACAAGTTTGCCTCCACGAAGCGGTTCCATAATGATTACCGGAATTCCTTTTTTTCCTGCCTCTTCTAAGCCTTTTCTTCCTGCCTGGCTAAATTCATCCATATAATTATATTGAATCTGGCAAAAATCCCAGTCGTATGCATTCAGAATCTGAAGAAATGTATCGGTATTACCATGAAAAGAAAAACCAAGGTTACGAATCTGTCCTTTTTCCTTTTTTTCTGCAATCCATTCCTTAATACCAAGTCTGCAAAGCTTTTCCCATGATGTATAATCAGTCAGCATATGCATAAGATAGTAATCAATATAATCTGTCTGCAGCCGTTTTAATTCTTCTTGAAAATACTTTTCTATTCCTGCCGTTGATTTAATCAGGTACTGGGGCAATTTGGTCGCAATATTAACCTTCTCACGACACTTATTACGATGTAATATCTCTCCAAGTGCCACTTCAATCCCAGGATAAATATAAGCAGTATCGAAATAATTTACTCCATTATTAATGGCTTCCATTACTTCCTGTCCTGCTTTATCCAGATCAACACTGTTGCCATTTTTCGTAAAACGCATGCATCCATAGCCTAAAATGGAAATATCCTGACCATATTTGTCTTTTCTGTATTGCATACTTGGTCCCCCTGATAATATTTTTCTTATATTATCATATCACACTTTTTTCTATTCGTAACTCTCCTTTAAGTTAAATTCACCTTCCCCTTTTAAATAGTGATTCATATAGTCTAAAATAATTTGATTCATGGTTTCAATACAATCATCTACATCAATTGTGCCTGTGCCAAGCATGTTCGCAAGCGGTGGTGCAAATAATGGAAGGTCTGTAAAATTCATGTGACCTGAACCTGCAAAATAAGTATTATGTCCGTCTAATGCATTATCCAAGATTACATTATTTACATAATATGAGCCACTCTGTTCACCCTGTATATGATGCTCTTCATTATCAATTGATAAAATCGCTATCGGATAAGGGTCTTCTTCCATAATGTATGCTCCATTTTCAAAACCAATCTGTTCACCAAGCATTGTTCCATCCAAATCCACAACGGCGCTGATATCATCTCTTTCTCTTCCTATACTTACAACTGCTGCGCCACCAAGAGAATGACCCATCAGACCAATCTTGCTGCAATCCATACTATTTAGTATATTTACAATTTTTGTTTCTTCTGTTTTTCCTAAAAACCAGTCCTTTGAAAGTGCTTTTTGATCCGATGCTGTTTCCATCGTATCCAGTACAAAATTAATATCATCTTCTCTTATCGTAAGCCATTTTGATGACAAAGCATAAATTTCTTCTTCCGGAGTCGTATCCTCATTAATATACATAACCTCATTTAAAAATTCCGGATTTACTGTAATTAATTTGCCGTCTGTATCTTCTGTAAAAAATGAATGATAAGGATGATCCAGACTAATGACAACATAACCGTGACTTGCAAGTTCCATATAAGTCGAAGTATTACTCGGATAATAGCCAAATGCCCCATGTGAAAAAAGTACAACCGGATACTTCTGTGTTCCGTCAGCATCTTCCGGATAGAAAAAATATACCGGTACTTCTCTGTTAGAACCATCTGTTTCAAAACTCTCTACTCTGTTTGGGTCTACTAAAATAGCCTGTGAAACTTCTACCCCATGTTCACCCGTTGTCTCTTTTCCCGCGTAATCTGAAAAAATAAAAGAAGGAACCAGACTAATTCCCAGCAAAAATATACTAAAAATCACACTTACCATTGCTTCGCTTATTTTTTTATCACCTTCTGCCTTACTTCTCTTAATCAGGAAAATAATTGCAGAAATCACTGCCCGAAGCAATAATACAAAAAAGAACCCTTTAAACCGAAACGTAAAATCAATTCCCGGAAGCAGAATCATAATAAAATAAACTACCAGTTCTCCACAGTTCACCAGACATCTGTTGCGATACCACTGTCCTTTTTCTCTTTGTTTACAGATTGTAAATACTCCCAATCCAATTTCAATTGCTATCATGACACATAAAATAAAAATACTCATTATTATCACCTTTCCTTTCAGTTCTATAAGGTGACTATAATAAGTATTCTACACAGATTCAATATTTTAGTCGGTAAGATGCATTTTAGGGAAGTGAGTTGCATGGAAGTGTTTTATAATGGACATACTTTACTCTATATATGCATATCTTAATTTTGTAACCAGTTCTCGAAGTTCTATAATTCCCTGTGGATCAAGACCATTAGTAGGTTCATCCAATATCACAAAATCCGGATTGCCAGAAAGAGCCATGGCAATGCTAAGTTTTTGACGCATACCCTGTGAAAAAATCTTTACTTTTTTTCTTCCGGTTTCCTCTAATTTCACAAGCCGTAAACATTCTTTTATCCCATCAAAAGAGTCAAGTCCGAGAATGCGGTACTGATGTTTCATATTTTCCTCTGCAGTCATATCCGCATAAACAGCCGGTGCCTCCACAATTGCACCAATTCTATGACGAATCTGTCCGATTTCACTTGATGTGTTCTTCGTATTAAAAAGTGTAAATTCCCCATCTGTTGGGAACTGTAATCCACACAATAAACGAATCAGTGTTGTCTTTCCGGCACCATTTTTCCCAACAAAACCATATATAGAACCCTTGGGAATATGCATTGAAAAATGATCTAATGCTTTGTATTTGCCATACTGTTTACTTATGCTATCCGTCTGAAATACATACTCCATGTTATATACCCCCCCTATCTTTTCCTACATTCCCATTTTTACCATCTTCTCAAACGACTCTGCAAACCGCATATCATCCTCTTCTGTTCTTTTCTTAGGACCTTTCATATGGTTTTTGGCAGATTTTCTTCTGGCTTCTTTTGCCATATGACGTTCCATTAAAAGCCGGTCGATGTTGTCGTTTGTATACCACTTTCCTGACTGGTGAATTGCGTATGCACCTTTGCCAAGTGCCATCGCCGCTACTCCATAATCCTGCGAAACAACAATATCACCTTTTTTGCATAACCCTATCAGGGCAAAATCAACTGCATCTGCTCCTGCACCGATAATCTTAACTTCACTGTAATCTGAATAAAGTACATGATTTGTATCACATAGCAGGGTGACTGGAATCTCATATTTTTCTGCTATGTTTTCTACAATTCTCACCACTGGGCAGGCATCTGCATCTATGTATATTTTCATCTATATCCTCTTTTTTCCATCCCATGAATAAATATATTATAAGCCCCACACCTATCAGGGTGCAAGGCTTACGTTTTATAGGAAAGGTTCTATGTATTTTTGTATTAATTTGATACAATTCTTTGGATTTTCTTCCTCTATCGGCAATTTTGTTCGTTCTTAGTTCTTTTTTTATGGATATTTTGCCGATATCGGTATATAATATAGATAAATCAAGAAAGTGAGGCGATAATTATGGAATATATATCAGTAAAAGAAACATCATTAAAATGGAATCTGTCTGAACGAAGTGTCCGTAATTACTGTCAAAAAGGGCGTATTCCCGGTGCTTTTCTAATTGGAAAAACATGGAGTATTCCCAGTGATGCAACAAAACCATCCCGAAAATCAACAGTTTCTAATATTTCACGTACTTTGCATAACGTACTTAAGGAAGAAAAAAAACAGGGTCTAACAGGTGGTATCTATCATAAAATACAAATTGAATTGACTTATAATTCCAATCATATGGAAGGCAGTAAACTAACTCATGACGAAACCAGATATATCTACGAAACCAACACCATTGGAATCAATGATAAACAAATTAATGTTGATGATATCGTAGAAACAGTAAATCACTTCCGCTGTATTGATTATATTATTGACCGTTGTGATAAAATCATTACAGAAAAAATGATAAAGGAACTACATCTGATTTTAAAAAACGGCACATCAGACAGTAGACAATCCTGGTTTGCTGTTGGTGACTATAAAAAGTTTCCAAACGAAGTCGGTGGAATACAAACCACAAATCCAGAAGATGTACACCGTAAAATTTCCACTCTGCTTACCAGATACCACAAAATAACTAATCCCGATTTAGACACCCTTCTTGATTTTCATTTTCAATTTGAGAGGATTCATCCTTTCCAAGATGGTAACGGACGTATTGGACGACTTTTACTTTTTAAAGAATGTTTAAAACATAAGATTGTCCCGTTTATCATCACAGACAATATGAAAATGTTTTACTACCGTGGTCTATCAGAATGGAAAAAAGAAAGAGGATATCTTAGAGATACTTGCCTTACTGCACAAGATGAAATGAAACAATATCTTGATTACTTCCAAATTCAGCTTCACTAAAAAAGGCTCTACCTCAGTAGTGCCTTTTGATGATTTCTGTAATTTAGAATCCCAGGTTTTGTATTGCCAGTACCAGGTTTCTTCCGTACATTTCTGCACCAAGTGCATTGGGATGAAGGTCGTCTAAATAGTACTCCGATAAATGAGGCACCATGGTAAAGCCATCTACAATCTTAATATTTGCATATTTACGGCAAATCTTTTTTACATTATCACAAAATCGAATCAGAGTCGGAATGCCCTCTATCGAATCACCTCGCCAAATAGGGGTAATGCAAAGGATCGGAATCTCATTTCCATAGACTTCCATCAATCTCTCATAATATTCTTCTATATCAACCATGCTCTCTGTACCGTACTGATTGGTTCCAAGGGAGACAATGATTTTATCCGGCATATAGCCTTCCATTCTCATAAGTGATTTTTTATCGTACACATAAGCACCAATGCCTTGATTGATTACATCATAGTGTAGCAGTTGGTTCGCAACACTAGCATAAGTATGTGCAGATCTTAATGGACCATATCCCTGTGTAATGGAATCACCAAGCCATAACACTTTTTCCTTTTTCTGTGGTGCATCTGCTTTTGCATTCATCGCAAAATTCTTTATCAATACCGTTGCATCCGCCGGAAGGTAAATAACTGCATTCTTACTGCCCTCTGGTAAAGAGAAAACCAATTTCCCTTTTTCTTCTAAATCTTTTACATAGAAAATCTGCGTAATCTGTCCATCTACGGCAAGTTCAAAGGTATCAAGAGAACCAATCCATATAATTTTATACTCAAAGGAAATCTCTGTTGCAGATGTATTAAATTCTAATGTTTTGGAAGTAGAAGCCATACATCTGTCATACCAGAATTCATCTGCTGCCTTGAAATATTCCATCTGTGGAGCACTATACTGAAATGCCTGTAAATATCCATCTTCTGTTTCGCTAAAACTGTAAGCACCAAAATAGTATTTTTTTAATTCATCGTTTGTTATGTCCATTTTTATGCTCCTTGTGTATTAGAATGTGATACATTACTGATTCAAAAACTGCAAAATAGAGTCAACTGTCTTGCTCCATTGCTCTGTGTTGGTAATCGTCGCC
>CAZAQH010000083.1:0-7987 GCA_964487395.1 uncultured Lachnospiraceae bacterium
CTGAAAGAAAACCACTGGATTTTAATTTGAAATTGGTTAACTAAATGACATTGATCTTTATCCCCTTTTAGAAAGTGTTACATTATTTTAAAATACCCGATACAAATTGCAATGGTTACAAGCGCAGAAAGAATGGTTTCATTCCATTCCCTGTGTGCAAAAGAGTAGAAAATCTTTACAACACCGGCAATGCATATGGCACCAATCATAATAGGACCAGTAAATAGACCTGCAATAAAGTAATATTCAAGTATTGCTAAAATAGCAATGATAATAAAGGTTACGTTGATAATTTTTTTCATATAATTTTAACCCCTTTCTCTTATTAATATTAACATGAGAGTGGGGTGTTATTCAACTAATTTAAAATCCCTTTATATGATGTTTACATTGACGAATGGAGCAGTCAAAAAGTATAATATAATTACATAAAGCAAGTATGTTGATGAACAGAGAAAGTGGGGACACCATGGATGGTTACATACAATATTTGCTATGACGTGGCATCATTTGTCATGCTGTTTGTAATAATCATACTTTTCTTAATCAGGCGAGAAGTTTTAAATTATCAGAATCGCTTGTTTCTCATGCTGATACTTTGTGCATTTTTTGGAACTATGGCAGATATAATTGAACTTTCATTTATAAGTGCCGGTTCATCTATTCCGATTTGGATGAAATACATATCGTCGGGTGCTTGTTTTGTGATTCAAAGTATGGAAGCACTTCTTGCTTTATTTTATTTTCTGGGGATTACCAATTCATGGTGGAAAATCAAAAAACGTGTAAAAATTGCATTAGCAGTTCCTTATGTTATTATTGTTTTTCTTGTCGTAACATCGTTCTCAACACATCTTATATATTACTATGATAAAGCAGGTAATTATTGCAGAGGCAGTGCATGTATGATTGCGTATATACTTGCTCTTTTTTATTTAATAATTGCTACGGTATATATATTTTATTTACGAAGATTTCTTTCAAGAGATACTCAGTTCTTATTAATATTACTGACAGCAATTGCTGCAACAGGAGCAATCATTCAGTTGATGGTTCCGGGACTTGTTACGCAGATGTTTGCGACAATGCTGTGTATTTATATTATCTTTTTTACCCTTCAAAATCCATTTTTAGCAATTGATAATTATCTTCGTGTTTATAATCGCAGTTCATTCGTTAAGATGGCTTCGATGAACTTCACTATTAACAAGAAAATGTCTATTGTTTTACTGGCTATAGATGACTATTCATTTTTACAGAGCAGTTTTGGTGTAGAGCAAATGAGAGAACTTCAGAGCAAAATTGCCAAAGAACTAAAGAATTTGGATCGTAATGTTTTGATATATCATATTAGTGATGCATGTTTTGCCATGGTTTTAAATGACAGTTATCAAGAACAAAAATTGAATGAACTTCTTGACAGAGTGGAAGCCATATTTGAGACACCGTGGGAAATCGGAGAAATATCGACAATGCTGACAGTACATTTATGTAAGATTAATTGTCCGAAAGATACAGGAAGTGTAGAAGGAATTTTTGAAATTGTCGCATATTTATTAGAGCATAAGCAGACGGAAAAAAGAATCGGTGTTGGTCAGATGGATATTAGAGGGCGTAACCATCAACGTAAAAAAGAGCAGATAGTAAAAGAGGCAATTGACGAATCAAAGTATGAGATTTGTTACAGAGGTTTACATTCCCTTATGATGGATAAAACCAACAGCGCCGAGTTATCCCTGCGAATTGCAGATGGTGAAAATGGATATTTATATTCCGGTGACTGCAAGGAGTTATTAGAAAAGACGGGATTAATATACGAAGCAGGGTGTATTTTGTTTCGGGAAGCCTGTATTTTTATAAGAGACAAAAAGAAAAACGGCGAAGCAATTGAAAGTGTAGAAATAGGGATATCCATATTCCTCTGTATGCAAGAGGAATATCTAAATGAAATATCAAGACTTATGAAAGAATATAAAATTAAACCAGGAACAATACGACTGAAAATTAACGAAAGTGAAGCAATAGAGTCCGTTAAGCAGCTCCAGAAAATGATGACAATATTTTCAGAAGCGGGAATATGGTTTTCACTGGATGGTTATGGAACAGGATATTCTAATATCTCTTATATTTATGAACTTCCATTTTCGCATATTGAGATGGAGGGAGAAGTATTTAGAGCAGCGTTGACAGACAACAAGGCAATGGAGATATTAAAAAATTCTATCCATATGCTTCATGAACTTGATATGCAGATGGTTATTTGTGATGTATTGCCGTTAGAACAACAGGAACTTTTAAAAAATATTGGATGTGATTATGTAGTAAGTTCATATATGCCTATATAGTGATTACCGGAAAGGAGGAGTAGACAAATGCATTATATTTTGAGTTTTGATGTTGCCGCAGTTTTTATTTTTATTGTAATTGCAATTCTTTTTTATACAAAGAAAAAATCTCCTTACCGGTATAATTTTGTATTTGGTATTCTTCTTGTGGTATGCCTTTTGACGGCAGTATTTGATATATTAGGCGGTACAGTAATTACTAACAGAGATATTTTTCCTCTTTGGTTTTCCTATATTATTAATGTTATTTATGCACTTTTGCAAAATGCAGCAGCACCTGTTTATGCATGGTATATTGTTGCACTCATTCGTTCGGGAAGGCTTACCAGACCTGTATATATGTTAATGTTGATTATTCCATATTTTATAGAGATGATATTAATAATCACCACACCATTTACGCACTTGGTCTTTTATTACAATCAGGATGATGTTTATCTGCATGGTCCGTTTTTCACACTTATTTATATGTTTGCACTGTTTTATTTTTTGTTTGGATTTTATCTATTACATAAATACAGTAAGGGACTTTCGTTTGATAAAAGGCTGGCACTCTATTCTTTTTTGCCGGTAGTAGGAGGAGCGGTAGTTTTTCAAATATTAAATCCGGCTTATCTTGTTCAGATTTTCTGTATGTCTATCAGTATCACCCTTTTACTGTTTAGCGTACAAAATGCAGAAGAACTTTTAGACAGCATGACAGGAGCATTTAGGGCGGATGCCTTTGGCACAGCAGTTGAAGGAGATTTAGCGACCAAACAGAAGTTTATGTTTTTATCAGTAGAAATCAGCAATTTTGATATGATCGAAAAGAATGTAGGATTAGAAAAGATGACTATTATTTTAAGGCACATTGTCAAATATTTGAATAGTGTCAGTTCAAAGGGAATGGTAGGCAGATTAAAAGAAAATATTTTTGGTATCAAAATGCCAGATATGTCACGCAAAGAACTTGAAACGATTGTGGATAAACTTACGAAACGTTTTGCATATTCTTTTGATGATGACAAAACAGCGGATCATTATCAACTAAGAATTGCATGTATTGCCTGCCCGGATGAAGCACCTACAATGGGACGTATTATGGAAATTATTTCCTATGTGTCAGAAAATGGAAAAGACAATGTTATTTATTATGGAGAAGATGTCAATCAGGATGCATTAAATAAAAAGCATGAAATTCGAAGAGCCATAAGAGAAGCACTGAAAAAAAGAAACTTTGAAGTGTATTATCAGCCTATTTACAGTGTACAGCAAAAAAGGATATCTTCAGCAGAGGCATTAATACGATTACATGATGAACAAATGGGGTTCATTTCACCGGAAATTTTCATCCCGATAGCAGAACAGGAAGGATATATTCTCGAAATCGGAAACTTTATGTTTGAATCGGTTTGCAGTTTTTATCAGGGAAAAAAGTTATGGGAACTTGGAATTGAATATATAGAGGTGAATCTTTCGGTTGTAGAATGTATGCAACATGACCTGGCAGAAAGATTATTTGCAATTACAGAAAAATATAATTTATCACCGGATAAAATCAATCTGGAGATTACAGAAACGGCCATGGCATCCTCCAATGATGTTCTTCGTAATACGATGATAAATTTAACAGAGAGAGGATTCACCTTTTCCATGGATGATTATGGGACGGGATATTCTAATATTTCTTCGGCATATGATTTACCATTCCATTATATAAAGATAGATAAAAGTATCTTATGGACCTCAATGGAAAATGAAAAAGCCTATGCGGTTTTGAAAAACACCTTTTCCATGGCAAAGACAATAGAGAAAAAAATAATTATGGAAGGCGTTGAGACCAAGGAACATATTGAGAGACTATTAGAACTTGGATGTGATTATTTTCAGGGGTATTATTTCTCAAAGCCGATTCCGGGAGATGCATTTATTGAGTATCTTATTTCCATGCGTCAAGTGTAATATACACGTTTGATTCATTTTGAATGTCGTGGTATTGGATACTGCCATTATATTTTAGTGTTATGTCACGGATGAGTTGTGTGCCAGTTCCGTGATTCGTAATGTATCTTTTAGTAGTCAGTAAATCATTATTAAGAGATTTTGTGATAGACGCCTTTGTATTGCTTATATGTAAAATAAAGAAATTATCACGGCGTTCCATACTATATGAAATATGCTTCTCATTGGGGCATTGTCTGCATGCATCTATGGCATTGTTAAGAAGAGTAGAGAGTAGGCTTACCCAATCATAATTCGTCACCTGACTAGAGGACAATTCACACCAGACTTCATGTAAATCTATATTTTCCGATTTGCATGTGGTCTCTTTTTCTTCGAGCAGACAATCTACAATAGGAAGTCCGGTTCTGGTTTTATATGTTTCGTGTTCAAACAATTCACTTTGTAGGGTGTTGACTGCATCAACATTATCAACTAAATCATAACCAATTTTGCATAATTCTTCATGGAGTGCAAGCTGTTTTTGCTCTAAGAGATGATAGTACTCTTCATTTTCCTTTCTCTCATTCAACCATTTCTCGTGGATATGCACACCAAATACAATTAAGATAACAATGATTGGAAGCGCAACCCAAGGGTTTTCCTCACATTTTATTGACTCAGTAAGTATATGTGTTCCGGCAAAGATGGATGCAGCCATATATGCAATACGATTATTATGCTTTTTATACAGATTAATTAATATAAAGCATATAAAATAAGCCACTGTTATACAATACAGCAGGATAAAAATTGTAGATGGTGTTAAGTTCACTAACCATTGCTGCATGTCATCTGAATCATACCAGCGAAGGGAAGCAGCACTGAGAGTCATAACACCTGTGATGGCAGCCTGTAAGCAACCATCCAAAGCATATACAAATACAAAATTAATAAAGCCTTTTCCTTCAAAGAAATAATCAATGATAAGCCAGAATAATAGAATAAATATTAAGAATTCGGCACATTTTATTTGAATGGACTCGATAGAAGATGAATTAATCCAAAAGATAGAATGTAAAAAGTAGAAAATGAAAAAATATACAAAGCCTCTTTTTTTATTTTTAATGGGAATTAGAAATTGTCGTATTAAGATGTAATGCCTATTGTTGTGATAAGCGCGACCAACAAGAATATGAATGTTCGCATCATAAACGGTTACCTTTTGTTCTTTCTCTAGTATTTTAGTATTATAGCATTTACAGATTTAATCGTAAACCAGAGAACGACAATTACATTTAAAAGTTCCTCTTTTTTGTGATAATATGGTAAAATATATCAAGAAGTGAATTATCAACACACATCGGAGGATAATACGGTGAAAAAGGGATATGGTAAGGGTGTATATGCAGGTGTGGCATATGGAAAATTATTTTACATAGAAAGTATCTCGGAGGCAATTACACCAGGCAGTCTCAAAAGTATCAACGATAGAATATCAGATTATGAGGAAGCAAAGAAAAAAACGCTTGGTCAGTTGAATGATATTTTGGAAAAAATAGATTTCAATCAGAGTGCAGAGGAAAGAGCAATTATAGAAGGTCATATGATGATATTAAATGATGTTCTTTTTTTTAATGCTGTCCGAGAAAAAATTATGATTCAAAACATGGATACTGTATCAGCGGTAAAAATAACAGGCAAAGAATTTTCGGATAATCTTCACAATCTTGATGATAAATATATGAGGGAGAGGGCGGATGATATTGAAGATATCACAGAACGCCTGATAGATAATCTGCTGAATCGGGTGCAGATTATTCCAGAATTTAAGAAGCCAATGGTTATAGTTGCAGATAATCTTAATCCCAGTATTATGATGCAGTTAGATAAAGAAAAAATTCTTGGTATTATGATGAAAAGAGGGTCTGTTACTTCACATGCTGCAATTATTGCAAGAAGTCTGTGTATCCCGACAGTAGTGGGCTGCAATTTAGAAGTATCCAAAAAAGATGATGGAAATGATATTATTGTGAATGGAATTGATAGTGAATGTATTTTAGAACCATCCGAAGCAGATATCAGGGAAGCTGTCATTATCAAAGAGAAATATAAACAAAAGAAGGATTTACTAATTGAATTAAAGGGAAAAGAAAATATTACGCTGGATGGTCATAAGATAGATGTGTTTGCCAATATTGAAAGTAATGAAGATATTGAAGATGCTTTGCTAAATGATGCCGGAGGAATTGGGCTTTTTAGAAGTGAATTTTTGTTTCTGGGAAGGAATGACTTCCCTACAGAAGAAGAACAGTTTTTAGCATACAAGAGCGTTGCAGAAAAAATGAAGGGTAAAAAAGTGATTATCCGAACTCTGGATATTGGTGCTGATAAAAAGGCTGGATATTTTGACATCGGGGAAGAAGATAATCCGGCAATGGGAATGCGAGCTATTCGTATTTGTCTGACAAGACCGGAAATATTCAAGATGCAGCTGCGTGCTATATATAGGGCATCTACTTATGGAAATGTAGCTATTATGTTTCCAATGATAATATCAGAAAAAGAAGTATTGAAGATTAAAAAAATTGCAAATGAGGTAAGAGACTCTTTAAAAGAAGAAGCGATACCATATAATGAAGTAGAAATGGGAATCATGATTGAGACACCTGCTGCTGTTATGATTGCAGATATTCTGGCAGATATGGTAGATTTCTTTAGCGTGGGAACCAACGACCTGACACAATATACACTCGCTATTGACAGGCAGAATGAAGCACTGACGAATTTTTATGATGCACATCATCCGGCAATATTAAAAATGCTTCGTATGATAGCTGACAGTGCAAAGAAAAAGGGAATATGGGCAGGTATCTGTGGAGAGTTAGCAGCAGATAAAAGTCTGACCAAAGAAATTATTAAAATGGGATATTCGGAACTGTCAGTAAGTTCAGGAAGTATTTTAGAACTGCGTAGTGAAATAAGAGGATTAACAATTGAAGAGTAAGAGTATAATGTATGTTTTATACACTAAAAAAAGACCTGTTAAGGTCTTTTTTTAGTCCAATAGACGCTGAGTTTTCCTGACGTCACTTGATTACATAGTTGTGTAATTATTAACATCCATATCTTAATACATTACAGATATAATTGAATAAATCGGAACAACGATCAAATTTGAAACACATATTTTTGTCCTCCTGCTTTTTTATTGTCTTAGCTAAGTACAAATGAATTGTAACAATTTTGTAACATTTAGAAAATAGGAGGATAATGGTAAATGCTAATCCTTATTGAAATGATCAAGCATTGTTCTCACAAATTGGATTTCTTCTGGTTTCACTTTGGCTACGGCTTCTAATAAATCCATATAATCAGGATGGTTGTAATAAAAAGAAATCAGATTTTTAAATTCCGCAGTTGCAGATATATCTGTTTCATGTCCTAAGTTGTCTTCTTTTAAATAATAGGGAGCTGGTTTGGCATCATATTCCTCCCAGCCCATTATATAAGAAGGAGAACAACAAAATAGGGAAGCCAGTTGTACAATGATATCATAAGGAATGGATTTGATGCCATTACCGGTTTCATATCTTTGCATAGTTGCTTCGGTTGTCCCTATGTATTCGGCTGCTTCTTTTAAGGTAATATTTTTTTCTATTCTTAATTGATGGATTCTATCATTATATATTGCCATAATTTACCTCTCATATTATAAT
>CAZAQH010000084.1:0-7923 GCA_964487395.1 uncultured Lachnospiraceae bacterium
AAACACATATTATCTTAATGACAGAAGAAGGAAATATTTTATATGCAGAAGTCACTGATCCTAAGAATGAAAAACATATAGTGGATATCACCGTAAACTATAAAAAACTGCCAATGCTTAATAATAGCTTAGTGTCCTGTACACGCTTTAATCCTAATACTACAAAATTACCAACATATCCCGACATAAAATTCCCCACATATAAAGAATGTGTCGGCGTTCTGACAGTGGGAAATGAATGGATTCGCGACGAAGAAACACTAAAAAAATATTATGAAATGTCACCCGAAGCCCTCGAATTCTATTATGTTTTCCAGGCAGGCGAATCCACCGGCAGCATAGACCATTACATAATCGGAATCATCCCATATGAAGGGGAGATAGAATAGGAGTATACGAAATCAGGCTTCACTGTCTGCAATTTCATTAAATATATTCCACGGGTAGTGCAACAATACTATCATTAAGCCATAGTGGTGTATCATACATACACAAAATGACTCCAATTCCTCTTTTCTTTTCCTTGATTTTATCAAGAACATCAAATGCGTTTGTCATGCTTAGCTTTGGATTGGCAGACATCTTGATTTCAATCGGATATATCACATCCCCTTGCTCAATAATTAAATCTATTTCCAATTCCCGATCCAATCTCTTTCCATCCTCTATTCGTCGTGACTTGTCTTTTCCACGATAATAGGAAACATTCATCCGATAATCCATTCCTACATTAGAAAATGATTTGAGGATTTCAGATACAACAAATGTTTCAAATAGTTCTCCAGCCATTGCACCATTCATTGCTGTATCAGAAGTTTGATATTTTGTCAAAAAGCATACCAACCCTGTATCTCTAAAATAAATCTTTGGTGTTTTAATTGTTCGATTAAGAGCAGAATTAGAAAAAGGCGGCATAATATATATAATTCCTGAAGCTTCCAGCAAAGACGTCCACTCTTTTACAGTACTCACAGCAACTTCAATTTGTTCTGCCACATTAGAATAATTCAGCATTTGCGCTGTTCTTGCTGCCATCACTGTCAAAAACTGTGTGAACTTTAGTTTATCTTTCACATTGCCAAGTTCATTAATATCACGTTCAATATATGTCTGTACATAGGAACTATAAAATGTCTGCCAATCAACGTTTTCATCTATAAGTGCTGGATATCCTCCACGATGAATGATTTTCCATATATCATCCAGATGATGGACTTCTTTTTCTCTTTCATCAATGTATTTTTCTGATGGAATAAAAGGTTCGGAAAAATCACATCCACTTATTTCTCGCATAGATAGCCCTGATAATTCCAATATTCCTACTCGTCCAGCCAATGACTCTGATACATTTTTCATTAAGTGATACTGTTGTGATCCTGTAAGACAAAACTTTCCTTTGTCATCTGTCTTATCACATTCCACCTTAATATATGGGAATAATTCAGAAATATTTTGAACTTCATCTAAAATAATTGGTGGTTTATTATTTTTAAAAAAAAGACCAGGTTCATTTTTCGTTTCAGTTAACAAAACTGGATCATCAAAAGTAATATATTTCCTATTTTCATACATATGACGTAATACTGTTGACTTTCCAACTTGTCTGGGACCTGTAACCAGAATCGACTTGAATCCTTTTTCAGTTCTTAATATTGTAGATTCAATGGCTCTTTTTATATACATAAGCATCTCCTTATCAAAAATGCGACTAATTTACGATATAATCGTAACATAGTCGCGTTTTATTATCAAGATATATTTTACACAAAGTATTTTCTTCTAATTTGTTCTACTTATGTATAATTTATCGATAAATTTTGATTTTCCAACCGCTTTTTTCATCATGTCTGTCTTACAACTCATTGCAAACCTGGAAAATATAAAACTTCAAATAATACGATTCATCAGCTGCCCAGAGGATAGGGTGATCGGCACATTGTGTACGGAATTCTACCTGACGTAAACGTTTGTGTGCGCCGTGTGCGGCTTCTTTTATTGTCTTTGCAAACAGTTCCGGGTCCATGAAATGAGAGCAGGAACAGGTCACGAGGAATCCGCCGTTTTCTACGAGCTTCATACCGCGAAGATTGATTTCACGATATCCTTTTACTGCATTTTTAATGGAGTTACGGGATTTGGTAAAAGCAGGAGGGTCTAAAATAACGACATCATATTTTTCACCTTTTTCTTCTAAAGATGGTAATAATTCAAAGACATCAGCACATAAAAACGATACCTTATCTTCCAAGTGATTTAGTTTTGCATTTTCATTTGCCTGATCAATACCTGTCTGAGAAGCATCTACGCCCAGCACTTCTCTGGCACCGGCAATTCCTGCATTTAGTGCAAAAGAGCCTGTATGTGTAAAGCAGTCCAATACCTTCGCATCCTTACATAACTTATGTATGGAGGCACGGTTGTTTTTCTGATCTAAGAAAAATCCGGTCTTTTGTCCCTCCTCAATATCAACGATAAAATGAACGCCATTTTCGACTATCTCAACCTTTGTATCAAATGGTTCACCGATAAAACCTTTAAAACGTTCCATTCCTTCCTGAAGACGAACTTTGGCATCACTTCGCTCATAGATACCACGAATCGAAATACCATCTTCTAATAGAACCTCTTTAAATATAGAAAGAATACGTGGTTTTAGAAGATCAATTCCAAGCGCCAAAGACTCTACAACCAGTACATCTGAGAATTTATCAATTACAATTCCGGGAAGAAAATCTGCTTCTCCAAAGATAAGACGACAGCAGCTGGTATCTACCGTTTTCTTGCGGTATTCCCAGGCATCCTTAACACGGATGCGTAAAAATGCATCATCAATTTGCACATTTTTCCGAGACAAAATACGTACTGTGATTTTGGAATTCGTATTAATAAAACCAACACCCATGAAATATCCGTCAAAATCTTCAACCGATACAATATCTCCATTTTTAAAATCACCGTCAAATTTGGCAATCTCATTATCAAAAACCCACATACCACCGGATTTTAGGGTTCTGCCCTCACCTTTTTTCAGAATTACTTTTGTAGAATACATAATCTTAATTAACTCCCGTCTGTAAATTTGTATTATTTAGGTAATTGCGAAATTAATAAGAATGACTTATTGTCGATACAAATGAATAAAATCTAAGTGAGGTGCTTGTGAGCGGTCAGTACTTAGATGCCGTATTTTGGCATCTTATGTACTGTTACCAGCGAGCAGCAGTGCAAACGTGTCGAACGTGATTGTATCATTTGGAGAGACAATATAGATAACCTTGTTATTTCGCAATTACCTAAATATTATATTTTATCGTTACTATTTTTGTTTAATTGTATTATGATGAATAAAACAACGTATTGTAAGTGTAGCATATTTCTTTTATAATTACATCTAGAGAAGAGAAGATACCTACTATTTTGAAAGGGGATACAAATGGAAACCGATACAAGAAGACAACAGATTTTACAGTTATTAGAAAGCCAGCCCAAACCGGTTTCCGGTAACGTCCTTGCTAAGTTATTTCAGGTGAGCCGTCAGGTCATTGTACAGGATATTGCACTTTTACGAGCAGAAAATAAAAATATTTTGTCTACCAATAAAGGCTATGTTCTTTTCCAACTTCCTAAAAAAGATGAAATTAGTACCCGAGTATTTCGCGTACAGCATAATAAAAAAGATGTAGCAGATGAATTAAGATGTATTGTGGATAATGGAGGTCATGTCTTAGATGTTTCCGTTGACCACGATTTGTATGGACAGATATCCGCAGATTTGATTATTAATAATCGCGCAGACATAATGGAATTTGTTGATAAAATGAAACAAAGTACCAATAAACCGTTAAAAGAACTGACGGGAAGTATTCATTATCATACCGTACAGGCAGATAATGAGGAAATTTTGGACAGAATAGAGGATAAATTAAAGGAAAAAGGGTACCTGTATGAATAGTACTATAAAAATTAGTCTAAAAGTACCAATTTCTATTGCAAAAGTACTATAATAGTGGTAATATAATATTGCAGAGATTCGAAAAGAAATTCATATTGGGCAAAGCAGTTGAAAAGCTGTGACGCAAAGCTATAGGGCCTTGTATATACGTGGTAGCCAGTTGCATTTATTACACAACTCCGAGTATATACAACCGGAGTTTTTTATTTTCTGCAGACATAGTATTATGCTGGAAGAAATGAGGTATAAAATATGGGGAAAAATATTGTCATATGTGACGATGCAGAGTTTATGAAACAAGTGTTGAGGGATATTCTGACAGAAGCAGGTTATAACATTGTGGGGATTGCAAATAACGGAAAAGAAGCTTGTTCTCTTTATAAGGAACAGACACCGGATTTAATGATTATGGATATCAATATGCCTCAAATGGATGGACTTGAAACATTAAAGGCAATTAGAAAGATGGATAAAAATGCATTAATTGTAATGTGTTCCTCTATGAATCAACCCAAAATGGTAATGGATACTCTCCGCTATGGAGCAAAAGATTTCATTATTAAACCGTTCCAAAAACAAAGAGTTTTAGAAGTAGTAATGAATACAATTGGAGAACCGTAAGTTTGAAAATTCACCTTCATTCCTTAAAAAGCACGTTTGAGTAAAATCAAATGTGCTTTTTCCTTGTAAAAAAATGCAAAAATAAAACACCGTCCCCATGGCTCGTATGTCCACAAAAACAGTGCTCTATGCGCCTCCAGGGGTTCGAACCCTGGACACCCTGATTAAGAGTCAGGTGCTCTACCAACTGAGCTAGAAGCGCGGATATTTACAACGCAAGGATTATTATAGTATAATGTATCAGTGTTTGCAAGTATTTTTTTAAGGAAAAGTTAAGAATTATTTAAAGAAAGAAGAATAGAGATGATATTTGAAAGTCACGCCCATTATGATGATAAAGCCTTTGATATAGACAGGGAAGAACTCCTGTCTTCTATGAAAGAAAAAGGAATTGAATATATAGTAAATGTATCTGCCGATTTACCATCCATTACTGATACCATGAACCTTACCACAGCCTATGATTTTATATATGGTGCGGTGGGGATTCATCCAAGTGAATGTGAAGTGCTGAAGGAAGAGGATTATCTTTGGATAAAAGGACAGGCAGAACGAGATAAAGTCGTAGCAATTGGAGAAATTGGTCTTGATTATTACTGGAAAGAGCCGGCAAAGGAATTACAGCTTCAATGGTTTAAAAGACAATTGCTGCTCGCAAAAGAATTAAATAAACCGGTTATTATTCATTCCAGAGACGCAGCAGAGGATACTTTGAAGGTATTGCAGTCTGATTTGGCAAAAGATATAAAGGGAGTAGTTCACTGCTATTCCTATACAAAAGAGACAGCAAAGACGATACTAAATCTTGGATACTATTTTGGCATTGGTGGAGTTGTTACATTTTCCAATGCAAAAAAACTGGTAGAAGCAGTGGAATATCTTCCGTTAGACCACATTTTACTCGAAACGGATTCTCCATATCTGGCACCTACCCCGTATAGAGGACAGAGAAATTCATCGCTAAACATTCCGCTAATAGCCACAAGAATAGCTGAAATAAAAGGAATTTCCTATGAAGAGGTCGTTGAAACAACTAACTACAATGCAAAAGCATTATTTTTCAATCAAAGTCTGGAGGCTTAAATGGCAACACTGGGAATTCCCGCAAATACCATAGAGGTATTACAAAAATATCATTTTAATTTTCAAAAGAAATTTGGTCAGAACTTTTTAATAGATCCACATGTTTTAGAGAGAATTGTGGAAGAATCCGGAATTACCAAAGAAGACTGTGTATTGGAAATCGGACCGGGTATTGGCACTATGACACAATATCTTGCAGAAAGTGCGAGAGAAGTAGTTGCGGTTGAGATTGATAAAGCATTAATCCCTATTTTAGAGGATACCCTGTCAGAGTATGATAATATTACAGTAATCAATGATGATATTTTAAAAGTTGATATTAATAAAATTGTACAGGAAAGAAATGCAGGACAGGCAATAAAAGTAGTTGCAAATCTTCCTTATTATATTACGACACCTATTATTATGGGATTGTTTGAAAGCAAGGTTCCGTTAAAAAGCATTACGATTATGGTACAAAAAGAGGTAGCAGACAGAATGCAGGTTGGCCCGGGTACAAAAGATTATGGTGCACTTTCCCTTGCAGTTCAGTACTATGCCAAACCTGAGATTGTTGCAAATGTTCCACCGAACTGCTTTATGCCACGTCCAAATGTAGGAAGTGCAGTTATTCGACTTACCCGCTATGAGCAGCAGCCGGTAGATGTAAAAGACGATAAATACATGTTCCGCATTATTCGAGCTTCCTTTAATCAGCGAAGAAAAACACTCGTAAATGGTCTGTTAAATGCCGGTAATTTAAATACAACCAAAGAAGATATTTTAAATGCACTGCAAGAGATGGAACTGTCACCTACAATACGTGGTGAAGCTTTAACCTTGGAACAATTTGCCCGTCTTAGTAATCTTTTATTGAAATAAGGAGAACAAGTGAAAATAGCGGATGAAGTTTTAAATGAACTGAAAAAAGAAAACTACAGGAATATTTTAAAGGATATATATGTGGATGAAACAGTTCTTGATTATCAGATATCCCGTTATCAAAAGGCAATTTTAAGCTTTCAGGAACTGTATGGTCAAAAAGAAATCGGAATTTACAGTGCCCCCGGAAGAACAGAAGTGGGCGGGAACCATACGGATCATCAGCATGGACAGGTACTGGCAGCCGCCGTGAATCTTGACATGATAGCCATTGTTGCCAAAACAGATGATAATACGATAAAAATACAATCAGATGATTTTGATATTGCTCCGATAATGGTTTCTTATTTGGGAAAAAAGCCGGAAGAAATCGGTACCAGTGAAGCATTAGTCAGAGGAGTCGCATTTTGTTTGCAGAAAATGGGTTATAAAGTTCAAGGCTTTCAAGCCTATATGACAAGCGATGTTTTCATGGGAGCCGGTTTATCCTCTTCAGCTGCTTTTGAAGTAATGATTGGGACCATTATTTTCGGTTTATTTAATAAGGAAGAAATATCTCCCGTTCAAATTGCACAGGCAGGACAATTTGCAGAGAGAGAATACTTTGGCAAACCATGTGGGTTGATGGATCAAATGGCTTCCTCAGTGGGAGGACTTGTTCATATTGACTTTAAAAACACCGTTAATCCAAAAGTAGAAAAGCTGAATGTTGATTTTGAGAAGTATGGTCACAGCTTATGTATTATAGATACGAAAGGCTCACATGAGGATTTAACGAATGAATATGCTGCCATTCCACAGGAAATGAAAAAAGTAGCATCCTATTTTCATCAAGAATTTTTAGAAGAAGTAAATGAAAGTAAATTTTATGATGAATTAAATACAATCAGAGAAAAAACAGGTGACCGAGCAATTCTTCGTGCTATCCATTATTTTGAAGAATGTAAAAGAGTAGAAAAAGAAGTAAATGCCCTGCAAGAAGATGATTTTACAGCATTTAAAAAATGGGTAAAAGAATCCGGAGACAGTTCTTATAAATACCTGCAAAATATATATGCAAACAGTGACATTCAGAATCAAAGCATGTCGCTTGCACTTTTTTTAAGTGAGCAAATCCTTGGAGACAAGGGAGTCTGCCGTGTTCATGGAGGTGGATTTGCCGGAACCATACAAGCATTTGTTCCAAATGATATGGTAATAGAATATAAAGATAAAATAGAGAAATATTTTGGAAAAAACAGTTGTCATATTTTGAAAATCAGAAAATATGGTGGCAGAAAAATAGTTTAAAAAGCGACCTTCGGATGGTTATTGTCCGAAGGTCGTTACATTTAGATATTATATTTTTCAACCAATGTCATTTAGTTAACCAATTTCAAATTAAAATCCAGTGGTTTTCTTTCAGA
>CAZAQH010000085.1:0-7921 GCA_964487395.1 uncultured Lachnospiraceae bacterium
ACATCTTTTTTCATCTTTTTTGAGGTGTTTTCTCTTTCCGAAAAAAGGAACTCTCTCAACCACTCTTCCTGTCTGTTTCAAGGCAGTTAACCTTTTAGGCGGTGGACTTTTATAATAGCATTTCTAAATCTATTTTGCAATAGCTTTTATTAGAAAAAAACATAAAAAACCACGGCATATCTTGCCGTGGTTTTATCTTATAAAGAAATTGTATTGATAAATCATTGTTAAAAAAGTACTCTCTTTAATATCTTCAATGACAAACACCGATAATGGACCAAAAAATCTGTTTACACATAATGAAAATAGTATCCAAATAATCAAAACGGATTCTATAACACCTACTAATGCTCCCAACATTTTATCAATAAAATGTAGAAACGGAAGCTTGGATATTGCCTTTGCCGACTTAAGAAGAATTTTGATTAGTCCGTAGACAATTCCCAAAATCACCAATAGGATAATGGAATAGATTGTATTGGCGGCTTCGCCTGCCTGAAAGCTCGAAAAAAGCATAATAAATAATGATAAAACAAAAAAGGCTACAACCAATGCTATCAGATTGGATATCTCATTTGCCATCCCCTTCCGGTATCCGTGAATAAAATTAAGAATCAGTAGAAGGATAACAATTATTAATGTATAATTCATACGTTCTTTCCTCGCGTTTATTATTTGAACTCAAGTATATCCAATGTATTTTCTTTCAGTACAACAAATTTTCTAGGGGAATCCGTTGGTGCCATATAGATAATATTCTCATCAAACTTGCCGGAGAATTTTTCTTTTCCATTCATGTTAATCAGACAGCATTGTGATTCATTATAAATTGTTATCTGATCATTTCTAATAATAATGTCTTTATAGTCCATATCAAATTGATGCGACATCACAAGATTGCCTTGTGTATTATAAACATCGATTCGGTATTTACATTGACCAGTCGTGTCATAGAAAATAAGACCGACATACTGTTCTCCAAAATATACTCCCTGAATATTTTCCTGCAATAAAACATCTGCAACACTTGTCGGTTTTTTTGCCCCACAAAAAAACATTAATCTATTGTCAGCAACCGCAAAAGAATATTGATTATCCAAAAACTGTAACATTGGAACGACTGCATCTGCATAATCATAACTGCTTACTATATGATCTGAGCTATTTTCCCCAACTCCACCAAAGTTGTAAAAGGTAACACTGCTTTTCATTGTATCACTATCAACATATAAATAGGAAACTCCCATCACTTCACCTGACAGTGTAACTGCAAGAGGATATCCTGTTTTTGTCATAGTTGCCTTGGCTTCTACAATAAGGTTACCTAGTGAATCATATAAATTAACCCACGAATTCCCGGAATCTTCCAAAATAGCAGCAACTAGACCTTCTTTTGAAACACTAAAATTACGGATAGGAAGATTGGTATCTACCTCAGAAACCTTTCCTTTTGAATCCACAACATAAATAATATGCCCGTTATAATCACAAGCGGCAACAACATCTCCGCTAATATGTACAATTGGACTCTGCATTTCATAGGTCATATTCCAAAGTGCTTTTCCCTTTGCATCCATGCTGCTGATTCCATCTTTACTATATGTAATGATGTTGCCATTTTGATCCATAAAAGATGTATTCTCGACAAAAGTTCTCTCTGTCTGTCCCGCTATAACCATTTCCGTGTATATTTGGTTTTTATATTGTATTACCAACAAAGATATTACTATGATTATTGCCAATGTGCATACTACGAAACGGATAAAGCTTGTGTATTTATGTTTTTTGATTCGTTTTGAAAAATCGATTTCGGATTCTGATTTTTCGCGTACCACATGGAAGTTACGTATATTCGACATATGTTAACCCTTCATCATTATTGTATCTGAATTATATAATTGCTTTTACACACAGTATAGCATATTTTGGCTTATGGTAATAAGATTTTTTGTCCCTGTTTGATTTTATCCGGATCATCAATACTATTTAATAAACAGATTTCCTTTAACCTGTTTTCATTTCCATAAAAGGCTCGGCAAATTTCTGCAAGGTTATCACCTTTTTCTACTACATACTCTGTATAAGATTCAATAGATGGTTCTTCCGAAGTTTCTGTCACTGCTTCTTCAGAGGTTGTAATAATTTGTTCCCAAAAACTGGTTTGGGATGCTTCTTCCACCGTCGTATTTTCTTCTGTTGCTTCATATTTTGATTCTTCCTGTGACTCTATTGTTTCTTCTATATAAAAAGCGACTTCTGTTTTCGATTCCGCTACCGGGGTCGTATTCATATTTCCGGCTTGAAGTATATTCTCATTAAAACCATGCATTTTATCATATCGGTTAATGGCTGTAATGGCAATAATGCAAATTACAATACCCATAATATATGTAGCTGCATAAATAGTTTTTCCGTGCTGTGCATCTTTTTTATTCCTATAGTTTCGCACTTTTTCAGGAATTACTTCTTTCTTTTCTTCGAATTTTGTATTTTCTTCTTTTTCTTTTTGCTGATAATTATATATTAAAAAAGCCTGCATTGCCGGGTTTTGTTCATAAAACACAAAAAATCCACTTACACAAAAAGTAATACTATTTTGCAGTGATATTTCTTTTTGCCCACGATATACATTCATTATTCCCAGTATTTCATATTGAGAAAAAAATTGATTTTGAATAGATAGAATTCCTTTGTCACTGTCTGCTGCGCCAAAAATATATAGGAACATTTCGTCCTGTTTATATTCCTGTTTTCCAAAAAGATAGATTTTTAATTTATCTGTCTGCTCTGTCTGTTCTAATTGTTTTATGTATGTATAAACATAATCTTCCATATAAACGCGGTAAAATTCATTTATTGTTCCAATCTGCATAATATTTTTTGGCAATTGCATGTAAGGTACTCTCCTTTTGTCTGTATTTCGCTATAGTATATCATTTGAATATTGCATTTTTTATTTTTTCTTTTATCTAAAAAATTCGACAAAAAAACGGTTGCCTGTTTATAAAGCAACCGTTCTGAGTTTATTTATTAAATTGATAAATTGTCGTAGATTTAAATGGTCTGTCCGGTCCAAAGATTGTAGATGGGAAATTATCATGATGAACAGAATCTGGAAAATATTGTGTCTCAAGGCATAGACCATGTCTAGTCAAATACCATGAATCATCTTTTCCTTTATCTTTTACCATGTTGTTACCGCTATAAAACTGAACTCCCGGCAAATCTGTAAACACTTTCATGGTTCTGCCTGATTCTGGCTCCCAAACCTGTGCAATTTCACGAAGGGTCCCATCGTAATTATCAATAACATAATTATGATCGTAGCCTTTTACTAATTTCATCTGTTCAAAATCTGCATCAATTTCTTTTGCAATCTGCTTTCTGCTGGTAAAATCAAGCGGTGTTCCTTTTACGGATAAAATGTTACCCGTTGGAATTGCTCCTGCAACAATTTCCGTAAAGTTAGATGCATTTAATATTACTTCGTGCGAAGTAATATCACCTGCATTATGTCCAGCAAGATTGAAGTAAGAATGGTTTGTCATGTTAATAATTGTATTTTTATCACTTGTTACGTAATAGTCAATTTTAACTTCATTTTCTTCTGTTAACGTGTATGTAACAGTAAAGGAACGATTGCCCGGCAAATGCATTTCACCGTCTTTTATCTTAAGTGTAAAAATGACACTGTTGTCTTTTGCTTCTACATCCCATAATCTTTTATTAATACCATTTGGAATATCTGAATGGAGATTATTAGGGCCATCATTTTTATCAAGATGATAGGTGACACCATCAATCTCAGCCTCAGCTCCAGCTATCCTGTTTGCACATGGTCCTACCGGTGAACCAAAGAAACTTAAATTCTCATAAAAAGTATCAACGCAGTCACATGAAAGAGCTATGTCTTTTTTTACTCCATTTTTATCAGGTACATAGATATTTTTTAAAATAGCTCCAAAATTCATTACTGTAATTTCGATACCATTTTGATTGCTCATTGTATATGTATAAACATCTTTTCCATCTCTTGTTTTTCCAAAAAGTTCTTTTTTCAACGTTGTTCTCCTTTTTATTACATTATAATTCTGTACGTCCCTCTAGGGCTCTTAATAAAGTAACTTCATCGATACACTCTAAATCTCCACCTACCGGTACGCCACTTGCGATTCGTGTGACACGCACGCCTGTCGGTTTGATAAGCTTGCTTATATACATTGCTGTTGTCTCACCTTCAAGACTTGAGTTGGTTGCAATAATGACTTCCTGAATTTCATTGTCTTTTAGTCGCTCAATCAATTCTTTTAATTTGATATCACCAGGTCCAATACCAATCATCGGTGAAATAGCACCATGTAACACATGATACACGCCTTGATATTTTCCGGTTTTTTCGTAAGCCGCAAGATCCCTGGAGTTCTCGACTACCATAATCATGGAATGATCTCTTTTTTCATTTGCACATACCGGACAAATATCCTTGTCTGTTAAGGTAAAGCACTCTTTGCAATAGCATACTTTATCTTTCGCTTCTACTATCGCAGATGCAAGTCTTTCTACCTTTGCCTTTGGCATGTTGATTAAATGAAATGCAAGTCGTCCTGCTGATTTTTCTCCAATCCCCGGCAACGCAGCTAATTCCGTTATTAACTTATTAATGGGTCCACTATAAAGTTCCATTAGAAAGGAAGTCCTCCACCAAGTCCGCCTGTCATTTTGCTCATCACATCAGCCGATGCTTCGTCTGCCATTCTGAGTGCTTCATTTGCTGCTGCCATAACAAGATCTTCTAACATTTCTACATCATCCGGATCTACTACTTCTTTATCCAACTTTACTTTTGTAATTTCTTTTTTTCCGATACAGGTTACTTCAACTGCTCCGCCTCCTGCTTTTGCGGTAAATTCCTTTGTCTCTAAATCTTTTTGAGTTTCTTCCATCTGACGCTGCATTCTCTGTGCCTGTTTCATCAGATTATTCATATTTCCGGGCATTCCGCCTCCTGGAAATCCTCCTCTTTTTGCCATTGTAATACTCCTTCCTTTATTCCTCTATTTCAATGTCCGTCATGACAATTTTTGAAAGGTCAATGTATTGATCTTCAAAATTCCTGTCTTCAGACATATTCTGAATCGTTATTTCTACTTCTTTTTGTATAAAATCAGATATTAAACGTTCAACTTCTTCTTTTTTACCTTCTTTTTTAAAGTAATCATATGCAAGTCCATCCGGAACTACAAGTAATAATTTATTATCTGCTCCGAGGCTTAATCGTGCCTGTTTTAATTCGGCTTTCATAAGTGTCTCTGCCGTATTAACTATTGCTGACCATCTGGAAACGACTGCTTTAATATCCTCTGGTATTGCTTTTGGAAGTTCAGGTCTTGGCGTGTTATTTGCTACGCTTGTCTTTTTCGTGTTGCTGGCAATCGGCGCTGAAGAAGCTTGCATCACAACCCCTTTTTCCAATTTTTCCTCCAGTGATTTTATTCTGTCTAAAATCGAATCTTCATTACGCTCCATTTCTGGTTTACATAATTTGATTAATGCTATTTCTATCATTATTCGTTTTTGTGTGGCAAAACGAACACTGCCTGATAACTCGGAAAAAATTCGGATGAATCGCATAATGGAATTAGCATCTGACATTTTTGCCTCTTCCTGCAAACGTACTTTATTATCTGTTGATACATCCAAAACATCTTCCACGTCATCTGAAGTCATAACCACAAGCAAATTACGCAGATACCACACAAAATCAGAAACAAACTGTGTCAGTTCTCTTCCCTGCATAACAATTTCTTCTAACAGTTCAATGCACCCTAATACATTTCTATTTAAAATCTCTCTATATAATTTACTAAAAACAACGGTATCAACTGCTCCTAAAACATTTAATACCATGTCATATGTTAATTTCTCTCCATAATGGAAGGCAATGCATTGGTCTAAAAGGCTTAAAGCATCGCGCATAGAACCGTCCGCTGTTTTGGCAATATAGCGAAGTGCTCTTGGCTCTACATCAACTTTTTCCGTTGCCATTAATTCTTCCAGACGATCTGTGATGGTGTCAATGGATATTCTTTTAAAATCATATCTCTGACATCTTGATAAAATAGTAACCGGTATCTTCTGCGGTTCTGTCGTGGCAAGAATAAAAATACAATATGACGGAGGTTCTTCCAATGTCTTAAGAAGCGCATTGAATGCTCCTATAGAAAGCATATGAACTTCATCGATAATATAAACCTTGTATTTTCCTTCTGCAGGCGAATAAGAAACTTCGTCAATAATTTCGCGGATATTCTCAACACCATTATTGGAAGCAGCATCTATCTCAATTACATTCATGCTTGCACCGGCTGCAATAGCCTTACAGGAATTACATTCTCCGCAGGGATTACCCTCTGTGGGATTTTCGCAGTTAATTGTTTTGGCAAACAGCTTGGCTATTGTGGTTTTACCGGTTCCTCTGGTTCCACAAAAAAGATATGCATGTCCAATACGTTCTGCCTCTATTTGATTTTTAAGTGTTGTTACAATATGATCCTGTCCTTTTACATCTTTAAAATTATCCGGACGGAATTTCCTGTAAAGAGCTGTATAAGACATTTTAATCCTTCCCGTTCCTGCTATTTACTTTTAATCTCCAAAGCCGATTCCAAGCATTTTTGCTTCTTTAATAATGGTAGAATCTGGATCTAACATTTTTAACTTGCCAGCTACATCTTCAAGTGGTACCTTTACGATTTCACGATTACGATATCCAACCATGAATCCATACTCACCCTCTAAAATAAGCTTGCCTGCTTCTGAACCAAGACGGCTTGCAAATACTCTGTCATAAGGGCATGGGCTTCCGCCTCTCTGCATATGACCTGGAACCGTAACACGAACTTCCTGTCCTGTTTTTTCCTGAATCTGAGCTGCAATCTCGTATGATACGGATGGGTATTTATAGTTATTTAATTTCTTCTGATAATCTTTTTTGGATAATTTGGCATCTTCTTTACTAATAGCACCTTCTGCTACCGCAAGAATGGTAAATTTATTACCATTCTTCATTCTCTGTTCTACTGCCTCTACTACTTTATTAATATCATAAGGTATCTCTGGAATAAGAATGATATCTGCTCCACCTGCCATACCTGCATTCAGCGTTAAAAATCCCACCTTATGTCCCATAACCTCTACAATGAAAACACGTCCATGAGAAGCCGCGGTTGTATGGATGCAGTCAATTGCTGTTGTTGCAATATCTACTGCACTCTGGAAACCAAAAGTCATGTCTGTTCCATATAAATCATTATCAATTGTCTTTGGAAGAGTGATTACATTTAATCCCTCAGTCCTTAAAAGATTGGCTGTTTTGTGTGTTCCGTTACCGCCTAAAATAACAAGGCAGTCTAACTTTAACTTATAATAATTCTGTTTCATGGCTTCGACTTTATCAAGACCATTTTCATCTGGGTCTTTTATCGTCTTAAATGGGGTTCTGCTACTACCTAAAATTGTTCCACCTACTGTTAAAATACCGGAAAAATCTTTACTGGTAAGCATCTTGAAATCACCGTAAATCAATCCTTTATAGCCATTCAAAAAACCATATATCTCTACATCTTCTGAACTGTTCATTAAAGATTTTACTACACCTCTCATTGCTGCATTTAATGCCTGGCAGTCACCGCCACTTGTTAATAAACCAATTCTCTTCATCGTATTAGGCCCTCCATAGGTTTAAGATATATGAAAAAATAAAATCTTTAACAGGCTATAAATATTCCCCATAACCCATCTTTTTAATCACTTTCTAATTATATATTATTTTGACCTTCTTCACAACTTTTGTTTTAAGAATCCAATCACTTGCTCTTGCGTTTCAAAACAATTTACTATAAAATAGCATTTGTATTAAAAT
>CAZAQH010000086.1:0-7890 GCA_964487395.1 uncultured Lachnospiraceae bacterium
TATCAATATTAGACCGCAATACCACCTTACTTATGATTGATGAGATGAAACAGGAATTAGAAGAAAGTAAGAAAGAAGCCGAACAGAGCAAACAAGCGTTAATGCAAAAAGACCGGGAAATTGAGCAAGTAATAACAGAAAAAGACCTGGAAATTGAACGTTTGAAAGCCGCACTAGCAAAAAAATAATATGATAGAGTAGTTTTTTTAATGCCCATTGCTCCTTGGAGTAATGGGCATTATTTTATCTACATTTTTCAAAGAAATCAAGTATCACCTCATTTGTATTAAAACCTGCAAAACTTTCCTGAGGCCATGAATGGCTGCCGTCTTTTATCTCGATATAGCAGACACGATTTGTATTTGTGTCACTATAATAGGTAATGGCGGTAGCTTTTTTTGATAATTCCTCTTCTTTTGATTGTTCCAGATTATTAGCATTTTTCCAATATTCTATTACCTCATTAATCGTTGGATTACTGCCAGTAGTATTGTTTTTTCCATCTTCTTCAAACGGTATTACGTCATCTTTTGTTCCATTGATTTGAAGGATTCCAACAGATGCTGTTTCGCTTTTTTTATCCCACATATTACCTGTCATGAAGCCGGCTACACTGGCAACGGCACAAAAAGTCTCTGGTGCTTCTACTGCCAGACGGTACATCATAAATGCTCCATTACTAAAACCTGCTGCAAATGTTGCTTCCCTATTAAATCCATAGGTGTCCTGCAGATATTTGGCCAATGCAACTAAAAAACCGGTATCATCATTGCCATCTTCTTTTAAACCGGAATTCCAGCCCGCTCCGCTTGTCTTATCATTAGGATCTTGTATTCCCTGCGGATACACTACTGCATATCCATATTCATCTGCTGTTTTGTTCATTCCAGTATCTCTTGAAAAACTCTCCGGATTACCTGCATATGCATGGAGCATAAAAAGAAGGGGCATATTCTCATTTTGTTCTTCCGGAATATGTAATAGAAAACTTCTCTCTTGTCCCATATAACTGCATATATACATTTTACTGTTCTCTTTTTGAGTAACGCCTGTAATTTTATAATTCTGCTGAGTATCAGCAGAATTGTATCTCATTATCAATATTAATGTAGCAATTAATAAAATCGCGATTAAACTTTTCTTCATGTGCAAATTTTCCTTTTTAATTCATATAAGTTGTGAATATTGTTTGATTAAGTCCTGCAGAGAGCAAGCAGCATTTGCCGGACTTGTCGATGGGAGTATTGTGATTTCCATCCCTGTTTTTTCCTGTAAATACTTATGATATAGTTTACCGGATGTCTGTCCATTTGCATAAATGCGTTTGATATCCGTTTTTTTAAGCAGTCCCGGAATATCGGTAGGGATCACGTTTTTAATGCTGCTGTCGCTGGAACCCTTGATATCGCAATTATCAATAACATCCCAGACCGCAATATGATTTTGTAACAGCATTTCTTTCTTTTCCTCTATCGTTACCGGTTCGTTCCAGTCTAAAACCGCTGCTATCACTTTCCAAAAACGGTTTTGCGGATGTCCATAATAAAACCCCTGTTCTCTTGATTTCACAGAAGGAAAACTGCCCAAAATTAATATATTTGAATTGCTATCATAAACAGGCTCAAATGTATGAAAAATATGGTTATATTCTGCCATTTTTATCTCCAATTATATCAGGGTATACTGCATCATTTCATAGGCAAGGGATGTACCTTCCTGAATGGAATCCGGAAGCAATGCTCTTGCCACACATTTAAGTTCTATTTCCGGATGCTCTATCTGCTTTAAATAAGCATAATCTCCGTCTAACCGCTCTACCATATAATCAATTCGTTCAAACATATCTTAATTACTCCTTTCGTTCCGGTCCGATTCCAAACTGGCGAACCTGCTCAATCATATGACCTATATTGCCTTCGCCGGCAAATTTATGAATATCAAAGAAATCCTCATCTAATGTAAGCCACATTAATGGATGAAGTTCTTTTTTCAATTCTACCGGTTCTTTTATCGTTCCCACATAAATCTCCACATAACAATTTTGATTGTAATATGTGAAATCCATCATATGTGTCAGCGAAATCTGCCCTCTCTTGATGCCGGTTTCTTCCTGTAATTCTCTATAAGCTGCCAGAAATCCATCTTCTCCCGGTTCTATTTTTCCACCTACGAAATTATATAAACCCTTATATGGATCTTTTGTTCTTTTACAAAAAAGTAAATGTTGTTCCTCCTGGTCATAGACCATGATGCAATTATATCCCTGCATAGTTATTCCTTTTTCATTGAGTTGTTGTTAAGTATTTTGCATATTTTTTAACTGCTGGTTAACTTTTGTATCTCTCATTGATATCATTAATAATCTGTTTGTCTAATTTCCCATTGTCTGCCATGTTGTTAAGTATATCAATTGCCTGCTGATGTTCCATGCCCTTTTTATAGGGACGTTCTTCTGTTAATGCCTGATAAATATCAAGACACGCCATAAGTCGCTCCCATTTTCCAAGTTTATCACCTGTTAAGCCAAAAGGATAACCAGTTCCATCCAATTTCTCATGATGATGTGATGCCCATTTTGTGATATCTTCTAACCCCGGTATATCAGAAAGAATCTTGTATGTATAGTAAACATGTGTCTGAATATGCTTATACTCTGCGTTGTCCAGTTTATCCGGTTTTTCTAAGATATCCCTGTCCACAACAAGCTTTCCGATATCGTGCAGTGCTCCTGCAAAATAAAGCTTTGCTGCCATTTCCTCATCTGCATGATAAAACAAGGCCATATCATATGCTTTCTGAGCAATGCCAATTGAATGTGTCTTAGTGAAATGAGATTTGTAATCAACAATTCTGGCAAATACACTTGCAAATTCCATAAACTGTTGGGGTGAACATGTAATAATGCCTCCTGGAAACAGATTATGAATATATAAATCTATTTTTTCATTTCGTAAATAACTTAAATCGCTCTCACTTATTAATTCTAAAAAAACTTTCGTCTCTTTTTCAGGGAATAAACTGCCTGTATTACTTGTAAGGAAATTCTGAAGTTTCTTTCTTTTCTCATCATCAAAAAAACTTAAATCAAATCCTGCATCTATCGTATCTGCAATCTGAAGCAGTCTGACCGTCTTTGGAATCTCGACGCTTCTTTTTCCAAATGCTCCGCTTCCATTCGCACTCTCATGATGATATAAAACAGCTCCCTTTGTCTTTTCCATATCGAATGGCATTAGCATCATAGAGTTCTCTCCCATAATGCAGTGCTTTTCAAAATGACGCATAGTAGCACCATTTGCCGCCACATAAGAGCCGTCAAACTCATCCTGGATATATTCTGATAATGCACAATCATGCATAACTGCACATGCCGACAAAATCTGCCTGTCACTTTCATCGGTAAGTACACCCATTTTGTCACCTATTCCAATTGCCAGTGCTGCTACACGTTTTCCATGGTTCGTAGTAACTCCAATCAAATCATGTTCTACGCAGTCAAGTGCATAGGATAGTGCAAACAAAATACCATTAAAATCAAATTTCATTTATGCCTCACTCTTTTCTTCTATTACACTATTCTTTAATTCTTTTTTATAAGAACAATACATCCAAATTGCCAGTGTAACTGCGATAACCGCTGTAAAAATACCCGATTTACTTACAAAATACATTTTATTGTTCCCTACAGTACCAGCACCTAAAATCACCTGATCAAAGTTATTATGTGCTGCATGCATGATTGCCGCCGGCCACACACTTTTTGCACGAAGTGTCAGAATTCCAATCATAACACCTACGGCACCAATAATAATTAGAAACATTGGAACTTTAAACCAATTTGGTGTACCTGGCATATAAATTCCCGATATTAAAAGCGGACAATGCCATAAGCCCCATATTAATCCGGTCAGTAATAATGTCTTTTCAAGCCCAAGCCACGTTAAAAGTCTTGGAACTAAAAATCCTCTCCATCCGATTTCTTCTCCAAGTGCTGTAAGCATAGATATCACGATACCGATAACAGCCATTACAAGAACCTGTATGCCCCATTCAATCCGCATCGAACCGGGATTTATCATCCAGTATATAAGATACGGCACTCCCAGATAAATAAGTGGCAGTAAGACTGCAAGTAAAATGTATTTTATTTTACTTTTTGCAAATAGTAATGCATGCTTTTCTTTTCTAAAATAGGTAAGTTTGGCAATCAATGCAGCAAATGCCGGAACCCACATCAAAAATGCAGCATATCCCATTTCTCCCGTAAGAATAATCACCGTTTCCCACACCACACTCAATGCAACTGTGATAAGCAAAAAAAGTTTTATCGCTTTTTTATTTGTTTCTAACATAACGTCTTCTCCTCATAAATATGGTAAATACGGGGGATACCAAGCGAAACTTATATTTCCCCGTATTCAATTGTTTAAAATTGCATATTATACCAGTAAAATCACATACTTCTTTGATTCCCCCGTATTTTTTATTTCCTTAAAGTCTTTTACAACCTTTTTTCCATAAATTTTACCCGTGATTTCCAAATAAACAATCATTTGCCCCGTAATCGAATTTACATAACTTAATTACGGGAGATATTCTGCTTTCTATTCCAGTAAATACCATATTAGGAAAATGTCTAAAATAAGGTATGGTCTACGCTTTATTTCTCGAGCCAAATAAGGTTATCTTTTCAGCAACTACTTTTTTCATCGCTTCTATTTCGTATGGTATTAATCCCATCATGGTCTTTTCGCCTGCGGCAATTCCTGCCTCCACTCCAGCTTTACCAGCTTTATCGATATCTGTAAAAATGTTGATTTTGGATACACCCAAATGAACTGCCTGTTTAAAATCAGAATCCGCAAGTCCGCTGCCACCGTGCAATACAAGTGGAATATTGGTTTTCTTTGCTATGGTATCAATTCGTTCAAAATCAAGCTTAGGTGAAAATGCGTAATCACCATGTGCATTACCAACGGCAACCGCAAGGGAATCCACGCCAGTTTTTGATACAAAGTCAAGTGCCGTATCCGGATTAGTGAAGTAATCGCTTGGATTTTCCAGTTTGCCGGTTCCAAAATTATCTCCAACATGACCAAGTTCACCTTCTACCGTTGCTCCCATTGCATGACAAATCTTAACCATTTCTGCTACTTTTTTAAGATTCTCCTCATAAGAATCAGTAGAACAATCATACATAATAGAGGTAAAACCAAGCTTTAATGCTTCCATGCATCGTTCAAATGTAAGTCCATGATCGTAATGAACGCACACCGGTACTGTGGCTTTCTTTGCCATTGGAATCAAGTATTGTGCTACTCGCTCAAGTTCCATAGCAGGAAGTAAAATTTCTGCCGTACCAACCATAACCGGAGCCTTTAATTCTTCTGCTGTCTCAATAATTGCTCTTGCCATCTCAACATTTACTGCATTAAAAAAACCAACTCCGTAACCGCCTTTTTTTGCCGGCAGTAATACATCATTCATCGTTACTAACATCGCGCTACCTCTTTTCTATTCTTTTTGGGCTTTGGAAGTGAAGTCTCCTATTTATCGTCACTATTCAACATTTTCCCTGCTTTACGTGCATATGTCTGATAAACAACCGTCTGGGTCATCCATACGATTCCCACACAGAAAACAGGAAGCAATCCCAACTCGAATGCCATGCAGAGTATTGTCAATATAACAATCATTGCAAGACAGCAATGCATGGTGACGTTATATGCTTTATAAGAAGCAATTCCAATTTGTGAACGCACTGCCTCGTTTTTCCGGGTTCATCTCTTTTACTAAATTGATTGTGCCATGTGTGATTGCAAATCCGGCAAACATAAAGAAAATATAACCAATAAGAGAAACGAAATATGTCCAGAAACTGTTATCAAGCGTTTTTTTGAGCATATACATGCTTGCGGCAAATAATACAAGCTTCGAAACATTTAAAATATTAACATATACCTGCGCTATCTCTGCAGTCTGTTCAATCTTTTCCCAGTTATCTTTTCTGTTATCTACATCCCTCCAAAGTGATTTGGCTTTTTTGTAGTAATAAAGTTCTATTATGTAAATCACAATCCCTGAACCTATTAGCAGAAATCGAAATCCTATTACACTTTTCAACTGTAAATCGGTCCATAACTCCACAAAAGATACTCCTGATTCGCTTATCTGTTCACAAAGAAACATAATAAATCCACCAAAGAATCCGCCTATAATAGCTGCAATAATTAGATTGAAACTAAATTTCTTCTTCGAGTGACGATCCTCTTCTTCAATTTTTTGAATTACATTATTCTCATCCATACTACTATTCTTTATCCTCCTCATAGTCAAACAAATCTTCCACTTTTGCACCAAACACTTTCGCTATTTTCAGAGCAAGCGTAACAGATGGGGAGTAATCTCCTCTTTCAATCAAACTAACTGTCTGTCTGCTAGCACCCACTAATCGTCCCAGTTCCTGTTGATTAATATTTAATCTTGCCCGATACTCCTTTAAATGATTATTAAGTGGCATTTTCCTACCCCCTATGCTGTTGCTATCATTGATGCATAGGTAAAAACAAATAATGCAATGCAGAATATAAAATATAAAATCATACCTAAATTCAGATAAGCTGCCTTACAACGGCCTTTTTTAGGCATCTGGCATTCCTGTGGTTGGATAAACATTCTTTTTGCAAAACAACACCACATAATAATTCCAACGATAACGCAGATAAATAAAAGAGAAAGCCATCCTACATATCCTAATAAGTTAGGTAAAACCTGGAATAAAATAGCCTGCGCTTCTGCTGAAGTCGGATCCATTGCTGACATTCTCGTGATAGCTTCCAAATCTAATTTCTGTGTTAAAAATACTGTTACTACAGAAGTTGATAAATTAATAATCATATGCAGTAAAATCGGATATCCTATTTTTCCGGTTCTAATGTAGATAAATGAAAAGAACATGCCAAGTCCCATTGCAAAAATCGCCTGGCTGAAATTACCATGAAAAAGACCAAACATTAATCCAGAAGTTAAAATAGCAACAAATTCTCCATATTTTACAACACGGTCTATTAATAATTTTCTGAAAATCAATTCTTCTACAACCGGTGCTAAAATACCAACTGTAAGAATTCTAAAAAATGGCTGAGAATCAAGCATAAGATTGGCTAGTACATTACTGTTGTCGGATGCTACCCCAAAAGGTGTTATCACTAAAAGATTAATCAGTGTACCAATCATCCCTCCGACTCCACAGATTGCTGCCGACATAAAAATGCAGCATATAAACTTGCCCAATCCCATTGAATGCTTTTCAAGCGTGGACTTAGGTGTGTTTTTAATCAGTAACAGTAATATCGGAAATGCAATTGCATATAATGGAATTGCAATCATCATCCAGCTGTACCATGGACGATTCACTACATCCGCGCCAAAAATAACTGGCACTAAAAACATATAAGCAAACTGCATACCCGTTCCAATCAGTGCATATAATGCCATTTTCCATCCCATGCTACTGTATGCCGCTTTTCCGGCTCCTGTAAATGCCGATGTATCTATATTATTCATCTGCACCGTTTCATTCATCATTTCTTCGTTTTCGGTATTCATAAAATATCCTCCAAATATTGTTGACTTGTTTTTTTGTCAAATTGGCAACTTTCTTTGTCATAAACTATATCATTGACAACTATTGTTGTCAACATATATACATATATATTTTATATTTTTAAAATTACTAAATTACTATTTTCATGTGTTTTCTAATAAAAAAAGCTCCTCAAAAGGAGCTTACTCATAAAACGGTATCACAACAAACTGAAATAGCGTAACTGACAAATTTTGATTTATCCAATAGATTTATTCTATAACTTCTCTATCTTTCATTAAATC